>NZ_JAAROG010000084.1:0-211 GCF_023093515.1 Aeromonas genomosp. paramedia | reverse complement strand
CTAATTACCCGTGAGGCTTAACCATACAACACCCAAGAAGTGTTCTAAGGCTTGTAGCAAATACCAAGCGAACTACTCAAATTCAGTGATAGTGACAAGCCAAACGCAACATCACTACTCACGTCAGTTTTCCAAGATTGAAGAATTTGCCTGGCGGCCATAGCGCCGTGGAACCACCTGATCCCATGCCGAACTCAGAAGTGAAACGCGG
>NZ_JAAROG010000083.1:0-216 GCF_023093515.1 Aeromonas genomosp. paramedia | reverse complement strand
GAGCAGCTCGGTAGCTCGTCGGGCTCATAACCCGAAGGTCGTCAGTTCAAATCTGGCCCCCGCAACCAACCATTTGTCCTCATGGCTCGGTGTTCCGCAGCGGTGAGACGAAGACGCAAGCTGCTACTGCTCGGCAACATGCGGGCAAGGTCCGGCAACGGACAGACAATTCGGACGCGGGGTGGAGCAGCTCGGTAGCTCGTCGGGCTCATAACC
>NZ_JAAROG010000082.1:0-217 GCF_023093515.1 Aeromonas genomosp. paramedia | reverse complement strand
CTAATTACCCGTGAGGCTTAACCATACAACACCCAAGAAGTGTTCTAAGGCTTGTAGCAAATACCAAGCGAACTACTTACAAATTCAGTGATAATGACAAGCAACTAGCAAAGTCGTTATTCACGTCAGCTTTCTAGATTAAGAATTTGCCTGGCGGCCATAGCGCCGTGGAACCACCTGATCCCATGCCGAACTCAGAAGTGAAACGCGGTAGCGC
>NZ_JAAROG010000081.1:0-226 GCF_023093515.1 Aeromonas genomosp. paramedia | reverse complement strand
CACTTCACCGTGGACGCGGGCTCGGATCGGGTGAGCGAGGTCTCCTTTGCGGATGTGAACGAGCAGCCGGCCCTGACTGCACTGGGGCAGAGCGTCAAATACGAACTGGTGGACGGCGATGCCGCCATCCCGGGCAACCAGATCCTCAAGGGCTATGTGGAAGTGAACGGGGTGCGGGTCGAGGTGCTGCAGGTGGAGATCAGCGGCAAGCTCGACAACGCCGCCA
>NZ_JAAROG010000080.1:0-231 GCF_023093515.1 Aeromonas genomosp. paramedia | reverse complement strand
ACTCGTATTGCTTTAGTGTTAGAATCAGCAATATTAAATACATTTCCAGTAATAGTCACATGTTTATTCAAATCTAATATATCTTTAACATTTTTATAACTATAAGCATTAACTAAAGCGGCACCATTTTCACGATAGTGTCCACTTTCCTCTTTAGTTTTCTTATCAAACCTATTTCCTTTTATTAAAATATCAGTAAATCCTGTAAAGCGAACACCCGCATACATCATA
>NZ_JAAROG010000079.1:0-232 GCF_023093515.1 Aeromonas genomosp. paramedia | reverse complement strand
ACACTGGTATTCGGCGATGGTTCTACGCTTGAGTTGGTCTGCGAGAAAGTCGCAGCCGAAGTGACAAAGTGCTAACCTCTCTGGTGAGTCTCCCCCGCGTCCTGTGGTAATCGGCGCGCAATTCTGGTCCACGGTACAGCGGTCCCCTTCGCGGCTTGGATGCCGCACTCTCGGGGGACCAGGATGCGTACCGTGCACGACTTCGCCCGCATTCGCCAACTGCACCGCGATG
>NZ_JAAROG010000078.1:0-233 GCF_023093515.1 Aeromonas genomosp. paramedia | reverse complement strand
GGCTGCTCACCTCCATGGCGCCGGTGGACAGGGACAAGGTGCGGGAGGTGATCCGCTACGGCAAGCACACGGTCGGCGCCATGATGGACTTCGAGCTCATCACGGTGCGGCCCGACGTGACCCTGGCCACCGTCCAGCGCTATCTGCGCCTGCGCGGCCAGATCCCCGAGAACACCGACAAGCTGTTTGTCACCGATCGGCGCAACCGGCTGCAGGGGGAGCTACCCCTCACC
>NZ_JAAROG010000077.1:0-233 GCF_023093515.1 Aeromonas genomosp. paramedia | reverse complement strand
GAAAATCAAAAATTGTTTTTGATGTTCGATGCTGTGAGTGCCCACACAGATTGCTTGATTCAAATTGTTAAAGAGCGTCACGCTTATCGCGTTGAGGAGGCGCATCTTACGCTCCTCACTTCGAAAGTCAAGCGGTTGTTTTCGCTTTTCTTTCGGCGCCTGCTTCGCAAGGAAGCTGGCTCATCAGTTTGGCGTGTTCCGCCGTGCTGGTAGGGGCGCATTATAGGGAGCCG
>NZ_JAAROG010000009.1:0-88735 GCF_023093515.1 Aeromonas genomosp. paramedia | reverse complement strand
CCGGACCTTGCCCGCAAGTTGCCGAGCAGTAGCAGCTTGCGTCTTCGTCTCACCGCTGCGGAACACCGAGCCATGAGGACAAATAGTTGGTTGCGGGGGCCGGATTTGAACCGACGACCTTCGGGTTATGAGCCCGACGAGCTACCGAACTGCTCCACCCCGCGTCTGAGGGGGCCAATAATAGGCTCCAACGCTGAGATTGCAAGTAATTATCCTAAAAAAAGTTTATCCGGGGATTAAACCATCACATCCTGTGTTCTTTTGCAACAAACCGTATTTTTTTCAGTCAACTAGGTGCTTTCCTTGCCGCTCACTGCCCTCGCCTGCCAAGGTTGCGCTGCCGGATCCGGCGTGCCATTCCCCTCTATATGTATGAAAAAGCCCGCGTCTATACAGGCGCGGGCTTGCTCCCAGACTTGCCACTGTGCGACTCAGGCCAGCTGGTGCAGCACGCTGGTCGCCGCTATCTGGGCGATGATGAGACCGCACAGGGTCACGGACAGCACCACGGGGGCCGTCTCCTGCTGCCGGTAGATGGGGCTGAACCAGAGCAGCAGGGCGGCGATGAGCAAGCCCGCCTGGGTCAGCACCCCGGGGATCAGGGCATCCAGCCCGGCGCCATTGTCCTGCCCGCTCACCAGCACCGCCAGCCAGATCAGGCTCAGCATGGCGGCCAGCAGCCCCGCCAGCGGCAGCAGCAGGTTGAATGCCTGCAGGCGGTGGCGGGCACGCAGCAGCATCAGGTGGGCGAAGGCCGAGCCCAGCAGCACCATCTGCAGCACACCGTTCAGCCAGCCCTGGATCTGCAGCAGACCCAGGCCATAGAGGGCGAGCGGCATGGCGGGCAGCCACAGCAGAGTGGCGGGGATGGCGCGCTTGCCCTCGAGGCGCGACTGGGCCAGGGAGAGCCCTATCCCCAGGATCAGGGCGGCGCCCCCGCACCAGGGAAGCCAGCCGGTCACCCCGGCTTCGATCCCCAGCATCAGGGAGAGGCCGGTGATCACCCAGATGGAGAAGAGCTGGTTGGTGATCCGCGAGCGCTGGCCCGGGCAGAGATCCCCGCGCCACAAGACGATCCCGAGCGCGATCAGGGCCCCCAGGGCCATCAGGCCGGTCAGGGAAAAGAGCCAAAAAGGAAGTTGGACGAACATAGGGTCTCCGGCAGCAAACAGAGGACAGGGCCAAGGGGCCACGGCAACAAAAAACAAGGGGCGAGTATACCCAAACCCGCCCCCATCCCCAACGCCTGCGAGACTAGCTCTGGCCGCGAGCCAGGGCGACCACCCGCGAGAACATCTGCTTGAGCATGGGAGGAATGTGCTCGCTGCCAAGGCGCTCCGCCTCCTCCACCACGGCCAGGGCCAGGCCGGGCTTGCTGCGGTGATGGATGGCCTTGGCAATGATGCGCCCGGCGTTGAGGGTGGAGCGCCCCCCGACCCCGGCCTCGCGCCTGAACACCGCCTCGAATCCGTTCTGGTAGAGGTAGTGCTCTATGTCCGCCGAGGGCAGCTGGGTGATCCTGTCCCGCTCCCTCTCCCCCTTGAGCAATGAGCGGGCGGAGCTCGCGTACTTGGCGCCCGCCTCGTCGCCGTCGGTGAGCAGGTGCCACTCTATGCCAAAGTCCCGGGCCACCTTGATGAGGGGGGCCTGACCGCACTGGGCAAATTCTATGATGCGCACCCCTTCCGCCCGCAGGCTGTAGCCGCAGATCTGGGCGAGCTCGGAGAGCAGCCAGATCTCTGTCTCCCCCTCCACCAGCAACCAGCAGCGGGCAAACATCGACATGGGCCTGTTGATCCGCACGTGGAAGGCGATTTTGCGCAAGTCGTCGCTGCTGTAACGCTCCCCCCCCAACTGGTGGCAGAGGATGTCATGCTGGCGGCGCACCAGGCGGCGCACTTGGTTGAGCGGCAGGGAAGAGAGCAGATCTCCCGAGTTGGTGGTGAGCAGCTTCTGGCCGGGCAACTGCTCGAGCAGGCCCCAGGCCAGGGCCAGCATGGTGGGGTGCAGGCGGCTCTCGGGATCTTCCAGCATCAGTATGGGCCTGGCCCCCTCCTCCAGCTCGCGGTTGCCGCGGGCATGGAGCAGCATGGCGGCCATACCTGCCATGGCCAGTTGCAGGGCCCGGTTGTCCGCATTGCGCAGCAGCACCTGCAAGTTGCCGGGGTTGCGCAGGGTCATGGGGCGATTGACGATCTCCCGCTGGCTGCGGGGCTTGTGCTTGATGGGGGCCAGGGCGCTGAAGTAGTGCTCCATCAACTGCTGCACCGCCTGCAGCGCCTCTTTCAGCTCGGGTTCGCCGATGCGCTGGGGCTCGTCAGTCAGCTTGCCGGCGAGCTCCCCGAGCCGCTGCTCGGAGAGATCGTCCCAGGGCAGCCGCTCTATGCCGTCCCGGGCGGTACGGGCATCCCGCAGCCGGAACACGGGGTTCATGGTGATGAGCAGGCGCACCAGCTCCTCGTTGTTGTCGATGGTCAGGCTCTTGCCGATGCCGTCGAGAAAGTCATGGGTGCTCTGCACGCTGCCATCGTCCAGCAGCTCGGCGCTGGCGCGATAGTGGATACGGTGGAACTTGTCCCTGTGGGGGATCCAGGCCGCGCCAAGGCGCGCCAATCGGCGGGAGTGCTGGCACATCTGGGGGCGGTACTCGCTGAAGGTGAGCACCAGTTGCAGGGTGCGCGACGGGCTCAGCTCGGGATCTTCGGGCTGATGGAAATCATCGCGACTGAATTGATAGGGTTCGGCATCCCCCAGCAGGCACCAGAGGGCACGCAGCAGGCTGGACTTGCCCCAGGCATTCTCACCGATGAGCACCGTGGTGTGATCCAGCCCGAGCGAGAGCCGATTTATCCCGCGAAAACCTTTGACTTCAATGCGTTCCAGAAACATGCGGCCATATCCAGTCCATCCTGATGGCGCAATAGTGGCAAAGTTGCCGGAAAAATCCTATCGGGTCTTGGGGTTTTCAGCGGGAACTGTGAGGCACTACGGGTTCGGGAGGGGTGGGCAGGCAGGCGCGATCCTGAGGGGCATTCCAGTGGCTGAACCAGAGGTGGCGGGTGCGGGTCTGACGTTTGCGATGATTCAATGGGCATTCCTTTTTATGGGTAAGTGGTAGAGGGTACACCTCTTTTACCCAGAGTCTCAGCGTTATCTGTGACAGGAGAATGACAATTGGGCCCGCCACTGCCCCGGGCTCAGGCCGAAGGCCTCCCGAAAGCGATTGCCAAAATGGGCCTGGGAGGAGAAGCCGCACTGGGCGGCGATGCTGGCCAGGGGATCGCTTCCCGCCAGCAACTGCTTGGCCCGCTGCAGCCGCAGCCCCTGCAGGTAGCGGTGGGGCGGGCAACCCAGGCTCTGGCCGAACATGCGGGCGAAGTGATATTCGCTCAGGCCCGCCTCCCGGGCGAGCTCGCTCAAGGTGACGGGCTCGGCCAGGTGGGCCAGCAGATACTCCTGCACCCGCCGGATCACCGCGGGAGCCAGGCCGCCCCGCACCTCGGGGAGCCCAGGTGCCTCCCGGGTATGGTGGCGATAGGCATGGAGCATCAGCATCCAGGCGCCGTGGGAGAGCGCCATGCGATCGACCCCGTGCTGCCAGTCCAGCTTCATCAGCTGTGCCTGCACCAGGGCCGCAGCCTGGGGATCCTCGATGAAGGTCTTGTCCTGCAACACCAGGTGGCGCCCCTCCTTGTCGCACACCTGTTCGGCGATGCGGCAGAGGTGCTCAGGGGTGAAGTAGAGGTGGAAGAAGCGAAACTCCTCGCGCACCAGCCATTCGGATCTGTGGTGATCCGGCATGATGCACACCTTGCCGGTGCCGCCGTGGCCGCCGGGACCGTCGAGGCGCTCGGTCTGCTCGCCCCCCTGCAGATAGACGCTGATGGTGTGGTGACCCGGCTTGTGGTAGCGGGTCTGATCGTAGCGGTTGCGCCAGCTGGCCACCCCGAGCCCGGGCTCCAGCCAGCAGGAGTCCTCCAGCCGCGCCCCCGTGCTGACCAGAGCATCGAACACCCCCGCCTGTCGTCTCTGCTGCACCTGTCTGCCTCATCCTTGTTCCCGTGCCGTCATCTTATCGCGGCTGCTCGCCAAGCGCTGCTGCCGGCCACAAAAAACCGCAAGATGGTGCAAGCCAGGGCGGACCATCGGGCCCATGCTGATCCCCATGTCACTCCCCTTTTCATCGGATCCGCTTATGAATCTCCTGCTGTATGTTTCCACCGTCCTCATCTGGGGCAGTACCTGGATCGCCATCGCCTGGCAGCTCGGCCCCATTCCCATCGAGGTCTCGGTGCTCTACCGCTTCGCCCTGGCGGCGCTGGCGCTCTTTGCCCTGCTCACGTTAAGCGGCAAGTTCCCGCGCCTGCCCTGGGCGGGCCAGCGTTATGCGGCCCTGCTCGGCGCCCTGCTCTTCTCCACCAACTTTCTCTGCTTCTACCACGCCACCCTCTATATCCCGAGCGGCCTGTCGGCGGTGATCTTCGCCAGCGCCAGCATCTTCAACGGCCTCAACCTCTGGCTGTTCGAGGGCAAGCGCCCGGGCCTGCGCTGGTTGCAGGGGTCGCTGCTGGGGCTCATGGGCACACTGCTGCTGTTCTGGCCCGTGCTGGCGGATGCGCAACTGGGTGCAAACGGCTGGAAGGGGCTGCTATTCGCCTGCGGCGGCACCCTCTGCTTCTCCCTCGGGAACCTTGTCTCTGCCCGTGGCCAGCGCCAGGGCTATCAGGTGTTGCAGATGGTGCCCTGGGGCATGGTGTACGGGGTGGCGCTGCTGCTGGGCTGGGTCATGGTGCTCGGTCAGTCCCTGACCCTGCCGACCGAGCCCCGCTACCTCGCGGCCATGGTCTATCTGGCCATCTTCGGCTCCGTCATCGCCTTCACCGCCTACCTCACCCTGGTGGGGCGCATCGGCGCCAGCAAGGCCGCCTATGCCACCGTGCTGTTCCCCCTGGTGGCGCTGAGTCTCTCCACCCTCTATGAGGGCTTCGTCTGGCAGACGGTCTCCATCGTCGGTGTGGTGGTGAGCCTGGTCGGCAACCTGGTGATCTTCGCCCCGCCCGTCAGGGAGTGGCGCTGGCCGTTATCGAGGGCTACAAACGGTACTTGCCCCTGATGCCGGCAGCCCCTAAGGTAAACCCTCCCAACAGCGGTTGAACGGAGGAAGCATGTTACTGGAAGGGCTGGAGACACTCTGCCTGCTGGCGAGCGAGGGCACCATGGCCAAGGTCGCGAGCCGCCTCTATATCAGCCAGTCGGCGGTGAGCAAGCGCATCACCCAGCTGGAGCAGCGCCTTGGCAAGCGGCTCATCGAGCCGGATGGCCGCCAGACTCGCCTCACCCCCCAGGCCCGGGAGCTCCTCGCCCGGGTAGCCCCGAGCCTGGCCGAGATGAAGGGGGTGCTGGCAGACAGCCAGACCCTCACCGACCAGACCCCCCTGCCCGTCGCCTGCTCAGAGACCCTGCTGGCGGGCTACCTCGCCCGCTTCATGCACGACTACCTTGGCCGGGATCCCCACCTGGCCCTCTCCACTCACCACACCCCGGTGATCCTGACGCGGGTGCGCGGTGGCGATGCCCTGCTCGGCATCTGCGCCGGCCGCCTGCCCCCCGGCCACGGCCTGTGCGCCGAGCTGCTGCTGGAGGAGCCCTTCTATCTGGTGGGGGACTATCAGGAGGAGGCGGCGCAGCCGGATCACAGAGGCGCCTCGCCAGACGGGGCGAGTGGCAGGCCGTTGACGCAAAGAGATCTGGGTGAGGAAACCCGGGTGCAGGAGACGCTGTGCAAGATCCTGACCATGGATCTGGAGAACCCCTCCAATCGCTATCTGCGGGATCCCCTGGCCGCGCTCGGGCTGGTGCCGGCCATGGAGCTCGACTCCTACCTGGCGCTGATCGAGCTGGCCAAGGCGGGCATAGGCCCAGTGCTGCTGCCGGCCGGTCTGCTGGCCCTGGTGGGGGATCAGGGGAAACGGGCGCGCGCCCTGCCGGGGCTGGCGCGGCCGCTGCACCTGGTCTATCGGCCAAGCAGCCTAAAGCGGCTGCGGATCCAGCGACTGGTCGAGGAGATCCGGGCCCACTTCGCCCGGGTGAGCCAAGGCCAGCGCTGACTCAGACCAGCCAGCTGAACAGCTCGGGGTACTGACTCCACACCAGCTTGGCGGACATCAGCAGGGAGACGGTCACCAGCAGCGGCTTGATGAGCTTGACCCCCTTGATCAACACCAGCTTGGAGCCGAAGCGGGCCCCGATGAACTGACCCAGCGCCATGCACAGGCCCACGCTCCACACCACCTTGCCGCCGAGGGCGAAGAACAGCAGGGAGGCGATGTTGGAGGTGAAGTTGAGCAGCTTGGTGTGGGCCGTGGCCCGCGCCATGCCAAAGCCCGCCAGGGCCACGAAGCCGATGGCAAAGAAGGAGCCTGTGCCTGGGCCGAAGAAGCCGTCATAGAAACCGACCCCGCCCCCCACCAGCAGGGCGAACAGCATGGGGGTGAGGCGACGCTGGCTCTCCGCATCGCTCACCCTGGGGGAGAAGTAGAAGTAACAGGCGAACGCCATCAGCAGGAAGGGCAGCAGGCGCTCCAGGATGGCGGCGTCTATGGTCTGCACCGCCAGGCTGCCGATGGCTGCCCCGATGAAGGTGCAGATGACCGCCGGCCAGATGATGGCCCACTCCAGCAGCCCCTTGCGGGCATAGAACCAGGTGGCGGAGAAGGAGCCAAAACTGCTCTGCAACTTGTTGGTGCCGAGCACCAGGGCGGGCGGCATGCCGGTGGCAAGCAGGGCCGGCACCGTCAGCAGGCCGCCGCCTCCGGCGATGGCGTCGATAAAGCCAGCGATGAGGGCGACCCCGAACAGGGCAACCAGGGTGAGCAGTTCCAGTTCCATCCATAAACCTCGTGTGATGCGGCCACCCGCGGCAATCCCGGGTGTCCTGTTTGAGCACAATGCAGGTCGCTATCCTAACGGGGGCGGGCTCATGAGGCTAACGAAACGATGGCAGCCAATTGATTCCTGATTTTCATCAATGATGACACTGCCTTGCCATCGGCTGCCAAAGCAAACGGCGCAGTGGCAGGCGATCTATCCAATTCCTGATTTTCATCAATGATGCCACTGCCTTGCCATCGGCTGCCAAAGCGAACGGCGCAGTGGCAGGCGATCTATCCAATTCCTGATTTTCATCAATAGGTCGCCACCTTGGCATCGACTGCGAAAGCTAACGAAACAGTGGCAAGCGGTGAATCCGGTCCCCCCATTCCCGATCACTGGCGCGGCACTTGGGGCGATCACCTTGTCCTATGATGCCCGTCCCCTGCCCTCGCCGTGCAGCCTAACCGGTTAAGCCAGCGCTGCCTCGCCCTGATCAGCGGCAGGCTCGGCAACCCCCTTGTTGATCGCCTCCAGGGCCTGCAACAGCGAGGTCTCGTCCTCGCCAGGGGCCCGACTGACCCGACCCGCCATATAGCGGCAGCTGAACAGGGTTAAACCAGCGCAGCCACGCCCCGCTCAGCGGCAGGCTCGGCAACCTCCCCCTTGATCGCCTCCAGGGCCTGCAACAGCGAGGTCTCGTCCTCGCCCGGGGCCCGGCTGACCCGACCCGCCATATAGCGGCTGCTGAACAGATTGAACCAGTGCTGCAACGCCTGGCCTGCCTGCAGCTCCCCGGCCACCTCCAGCACGCAGGCCGCCACCTCGGCGGTGCACAGGTGCTCATCGCAGTGGGCGACCCGCATGCCATAGGTGGAGAGCGCATCCGGCCGCACCGACAGCACGGGGAAGCCATCCAGATAGGGGCTCATGTTGAACATCTTGCGCGCCTCGGGCCAGGTGCCATCCAACAGGATGAAGAGCGGCTTCTTGCCGGGGGCCAGGGCCACCTGCTCGGTCACCCGGGCCGGGTTCTTCTCGCAGGCGGGGAACACCACATAGGGCTGCCAGGCGGGATCCGCCAGCAGGGCCAGCAGCTCGGGATGGGGCTGGGTGCGCTTCCAGAGAAAGGCCCAGGTGGTCTGGGGCAAGACATCGGCGATGAGACGGCCGGTGTTGGACGGCTTCATGGGCTCGCTGTCATACATCAGCAGGCAGAAGCCCGCCTCGGCCTTGAGCTCGGGGCGCCACTCGCAGGCACACCAGGCATGACGCAGCTGGCAGGCCTCGCAGCGGGGCACGCTGCCGCCACGGGCGAGAAAGGGACGGGTTGAGATGCTCTTGCGCCAGATGCGCAGGCGATTGACGGCATGATCGGGGATGGGCTTCATGGGGCGCGGCTCGGCGACAGGGTCTGCGGGAAAAAGGGGGCAGATTGTAGCGGGCGGGTCTGCCGGGAGCAAGGTGCGCGGCATCTGCCCAGCCAGGCGCACAGGCTCGACGCACCGCTCTATACTTGGTCCTCATCCCATCATCCCACGCACGGGAAGGCCGATGGGACAAGGAGGACAAGATGGCAGAACCAGACATGGCCAGGGAGCACGCCCTGGCCGAAGGATCCACCTTTACCTGGCACGAGCTCTATGTGCCGGACGGCGAGGCCGGGATCCGCTTCTACGCCGAGGTGCTCGGCTGGGAGAGTCAGCTCATGGAGATGGAGGGGGGCAACTACCCCATGCTGGTGGTCAACGGCCGACCGGTGGCCGGGGTGCAGTCCACCCGGGACAGCCCCCAGATGGCTGGCGTGCCGCCCCACTGGGCGACCTACATAGCGGTCGATGACGTGGACGCCAGGCTCGCCAGGGTGACCCAGCATGGCGGCAGCCTGGTGGTGCCCGCCATGGACATCCCCACCGTCGGGCGCATGGCGCTCATCGCCGATCCGCAAGGGGCGCACATCTGGCTGTTCACACCCTTCCCCGGGGATTGCCAGCAGCCCTGAGGACCATGCAACACCGCAGAAACGACAGAGGGGCCCTTGGGCCCCTCGCTTGTTGACATGCCTTGTCGGTCCCTCAGAGGGGGCGCAGGTTCTGCTCGAGGAAGGCCGCGAAGCTGTGACCGTGATGCTCAAGCAGTTTCGGGAACATGGAGATGGAGGTCATGCCCGGGAAGGTGTTGATCTCGTTCAGCAGTATCTCGCCATCCTCGGTCAGGAAGAAGTCGATGCGCGACAGATGGGTCAACTTCAGCTGGCGGAAGGCCTTGAGGGAGTAGGCATGGATGGCGTCAGACTGGGCCTGGGTCAAGCCTTCGGCCTTGAGCGCCGTCTCGGTGTGGCTGGCGCTGCTGTACTTCTCCTCATAGGTGTAGAACTTGTCCTGGGGCACGCAGATCTCCCCGGGATAGGTGGCCACCAGCTCGTCGCCGTACTGGTAGACAGCCACTTCCAGCTCGCGGGGCTTGACCGCCTTCTCGATCAGCACCTGCTCGGAGTAACCGAAGGCATCCTTGATCCCCTGTACCAGCTCCGCCTCGTTGCTGGCGGAGTAGCAGCCCACGGATGACCCTTGCGAGGCCGCCTTGATAAACACCTTGCCCCACTTGGCCAGCGCGGCTCTCGCCTCGGCGAGCGCCTCGTCGCCCTGCTCGGTCAAAAACAGATAGGGGGTGTTGGGAATGCCGATGGCGGAGAGCCACAGCTTGGTGCTGATCTTGTTGAAGCAGATCTTGCTCGCCTCGGCATCGCAACCGAGATAGGGCAGGCCCGCCAGCTCGAGGAAGGATTGCAGATCGCCGGTCTCACCCGGATAGCCGTGGATGCAGGGCACCACGTAGTCCACCGGACGGGCCACGCTGTCAAAGGAGAGCAGCTTGTCCAGACCCAGCTTGCACTCGCGGCCGTCGGCACTGAGCCAGCGGTCGGCAAACATCTCGACCCGGGTCACTTCGACCCCAGGCAAAAGACCGAGCTGTTGTTCGAGGAAATTGGCACTGCGCAGAGAGACTTCGTGCTCGGCGCCACCGCCGCCGCACAGCAGCAAGACATGCATGTTCTTCATTAGATGTGATCCCTTGGGAGAAGCGGCTTCGTCATGGCCGGGGAAAATCCGGCTGCGCGACCTGCGCACCAAACAACGGGCGAAGCCAGATACGAACATAAGTGCGGCCAGTGTAGCAAGGGAGAGGAAGCCTTGTCAGCCGATGGGAGCGCCATCCACCCATCCTGGCCCGTAAAACGCGGCGCCTGTGTCAAAAACGGGACGAAACGGACTCAGCGAGGGGGATCGACCCGCCCGGCGCCATTGCCATTGACCCGAAACCAGCCGGCGATGCTGTAACGCTCCTCGCTCGCGGGCAGTACCTCGTGGGGAAACTCCTCCGACAGGAAGAGCACCAGCCGCCCCCCCTTGGGGGAGACATCCATCAGAAACTGCTCGTCGTTGTCATAGACCCGCAGCACGCCCCCCGCCAGGGGCTGCCAGCCGTTGTTCAAGTAGAACACCGAGGTGAGACGGCGGTTGGAGCGCCCGGCAAAGGCGTCGCGGTGGGTCGCATAGAAGTCGCCCCGGCGGTAGCGGGCGAAGTGGGCCTCGTAGTCGAACAGCCCCAGCATCAGGCTGCGATTGGCCGCCAGACGCAGGGACTCCATGCGGGCCAGATAGTCGGCCACGGGGGCGCCCAGGTCGGGATCCAGCCAGTGGATCTGATCCCGGCGGATCTCAGGGTTGCCCTGATGCAGCCCCTCCCGCCCAATCCCTGCAGGTTGCCACTCCCCCGGCAGGCAGGCCCGCAAGGCATCCACCTCGGCGGCGGTTAAGAAATCATCCACAATCACCCATCCCCGGGTGTAAATGGCATCCATGACGGCTTGATAGTCCAAGATTGACTCGCAGCGAGTGGAGAGAGTGCGCTTTGTAGCGACTTCCCCCCCTTGGCACAAACCGGATTGCTTCTCTTGAGAAGTCCCGCCATCAATAAGGGCCTGGCCCCGGGCGCCGATTTCCCCTTGCCCCGCCGCCCCTGGCCCGCTAACGTGAAAACAAGGCCCGAAACGGGTCTCCCTCTGCATCCATGACTCAGGAGAGCGCCATGCCCTTGCCCACTATCCCCCTGCAACGACTCGATGGCAGCGAGTTTCCCGGTGACGCCCTGCAAGGGAAGGTTCTGCTGGTGGTCAACGTGGCCAGCCGCTGCGGCTTTACCCCCCAATACACCGGACTGGAGGCGCTTCATCGCCAGTTTGGCCCGGCGGGACTGGTGATCATGGGCTTCCCCTGCGATCAGTTCGGCCACCAGGAGCCCGGCGATGCCGAGGAGATAGCCAGGTTCTGCTCCATCGATTACCCGGTGAGCTTCCCCCTGATGGCCAAGTGCGAGGTCAACGGCGAGCAGGCCCACCCCTTCTATCGCTGGCTCAAGCAGCAAAAGCCCGGGCTGCTCGGGAGCGAGGCCATCAAGTGGAACTTCACCAAGTTCCTGCTCGATCGGGAAGGCCGGGTGGTGGACCGCTTCGCCCCCCAGACCAAACCCGAGGATCTGGCGGGGGCCATCCAGGGGCTGCTGTGAGCCGGGCGACGGACGGCTCTGGCCCCTCTCCCATCGGCGCAGCAGGCCCCCTTTGTGCCCCGAGTCCTCATTCGTGACGCCGATACTGCGTGCCTGCGTCACTTCTGCTATATTACGCGCCCATTATCTTTTTCGTGTCGTAGCGCCCGCGGGACGGGCCTGAAGGGATCAGGCTGTGCCCTGACCCGCTACCCACCTTCTTCCATGTCGTGACGGGCCCAGGCTGTCGTCACCCGTTGAGCCCAAGGCTCGGAGTTTCTCTCGAACATGTCATTCAATGAACTGGGTCTGTCACCGCATATCCTTCGGGCCGTCAAGGAGCTGGGTTACGAACAGCCCACCCCCATCCAGCAGCAAGCCATCCCGGCCATTCTGGCCGGTCAGGACGTGCTGGGCGGCGCCCAGACAGGGACGGGCAAGACGGCCGGTTTCACCCTGCCCATGTTGCACCGTCTGCTGGCCAACCACGGCCGTGGCGGCCGCCGTCAGGTCCGCGCCCTGGTGCTGACCCCGACCCGGGAGCTCGCCGCCCAGGTGGGCGAGAGCATCATCAAGTACGCCCATCATCTGCCGTTCCGCACCCTGATCGCCTATGGCGGCGTCAGCATCAAGCCGAACCTGGACGCCATCAAGCTCGGGGTCGACATCCTGGTCGCCACCCCGGGCCGTCTGCTGGATCTGCTGACCCAGGGGGCACTCACCCTGAGCGCCCTGGAAGTGCTGGTGCTGGATGAAGCGGATCGCATGCTGGACATGGGCTTCATCACCGACATTCGCCGCATCATGAAGGCGCTGCCGGAAGAGCGGCAGACCCTGCTCTTCTCCGCCACCTTCTCGAACGACATCAAGGCGCTGGCGGACGATCTGCTCAATGACCCCACCCTGATCGAGGTGGATCCCAGCAACACCGCCGCCGATCAGGTGACCCAGCGCGTCATCCAGGTCGACCGGGAACGCCGCCGGGAGATGCTCTCCCACATGATCGGCCGTGGCAACTGGCAGCGGGTGCTGGTGTTCGTGCGTACCAAGCAGATCGCCGACCGCCTCGCCCAGCAGATGCAAAAGGATGGTCTCAATACGGTCGCCATTCACGGTGACAAGAGCCAGGGTGCCCGCAACCGGGCGCTGGCCGATTTCCGCGAGGGCAAGGTGCGGGTGCTGGTCGCCACCGACATCGCCGCTCGCGGCCTGGACATCGATCAACTGCCCCACGTGATCAACTTCGAGCTGCCCCAGATGGCGGAGGATTACATCCACCGCATCGGCCGCACCGGCCGCGCCGGCCGTGGCGGCGAGGCCATCTCCCTGGTGAGCCAGGACGAGCTGGGCCAGCTCAAGGAGATCGAGGCGCTGATCGGTCAATCCCTGACAGTGGAGATCCTGGAAGGGTACGAGCCGAGCGGCAAGCCGAGCCGCCAGACCCTGCCGGGCAGCAAGCCGGTGCAAAACCCGCCCCGTGCCCGCGGCCATGCCAACGCCAAGAGCAACAATGCCAAAGGCAAGCCTGATGCGGCCAAAGGCAAGGGCCCCAAGAAGCCGGCTCCGGCCCGCAAGCGCGAGGTCGTGGGGGAAGACATCGGCTTCACCCCCATGCGCCGCCTGCCCAAGGCCCAGCGGGACGACTATCAGGACAACTCCAGCGAGGAGTGAGGCAACCCCTTGCCGACCTGACACAAAAAAACCGCCCACTTCGGGCGGTTTTTTTATGCTCCGGCGCCCTTACTCGGCGGCCAAGGCCATGTGCAACAGGGGATAGGGCTTGCCCTGGCCATCCAGGGGGGAGCGCCCCGTCACCTCGAAACCCAGGTGCTGATAGAAGCCGAGGGCCTGGGCATTCTGCTCGTTGACGTCCACCCTTCTCGCCCCTTGCCCATTGATGGCGTGGGCCACCAGCAGGCGGCCGACCCCGCCCCCTCTCGCCTCGGGGGCGATGAAGAGCATCTCGATGTTGCCATCGTGCACGCCGCAAAAACCGGCTATCTCCCCCTCCTCTCCCCTGGCGCAGACCAGATCCACCGCCGCAAAATAGTGCGCCAGGATCAGGGGCTTGAGCGTGGCAATATCCGCCTCTTGCAGGAAGTGATGGGTGGCGCGTACCGAGGCCTCCCAGAGGGCGATCAGGGCCTGGTAATCCCCGGTTTGCGCTTGTTCAATCTTCATGATGTTGTGACTCAATCTCTGGTAAACGTTGGCAATGGGGGCCCAGCGTCAGGGGATCGCCCTGGCCTCGGCCTGTTTGATGACAAAGCCCTTCTCGATGCCGGCCTTGAAACCCAGCTTTTCGTACAGGCGATGGGCCTCTTCGCGCCCCTCCCCCGACAGCAGCATCACCTTGTAGCAATCCAGCTCCCAGGCCAGGGTCAGGGCCTGCGCCAGTACTTGCTGGCTCAACCCCTGACGCCGGAACGCAGAGGCCGTCACCACGTGCTCTATGATGGCGAAGGGCCTGCCGCCGTTGGTCAGGGTCGGGATCACCCCGAGCTGGCAGGTGGCGGCGAGCTGCCCCTCCACTTCGGCCACCAGGATCCGCACCCCGGGCTCGGCCAGCAGCTGCCTGAGCGCCGCCCTCGCCACCGATGGCGTCAACACGGGATCCCGGGGCCTGAGCTCGGCGTAAAGGCCGAGCAAACCCGCCAGATCCTGCTCCCTGCACTCTCTGATCACCGCCATGACAACCCTCCTGATCTTCTGCGCCCCTGCCGCCCTATGCGGATCTGGGGGCAAACATGATGATGGCCATACCCGTGAGGGCGACCCCGGAGCCGACCCAGTCCCATAGGGTGGGTCTGATGCCATCCACCGCCCAGAGCCAGAGGATGGCCACGAAGATATAGACGCCCCCATAGGCGGCATAGACACGGCCGGCGGCGGTCGGATGCAGGGAGAGCAGCCAGGCAAAGAGGGCAAGACTCAGGCCCGCGGGTAGCAGCAACCAGGCGCTCCGCCCCTGGGTCAGCCACAGATAGGGCAGATAGCAGCCGACGATCTCGGCCACCGCGGTGATCAGAAACAGCCCGATCGTTTTGAACTCCAGCATCATGGGTCTCTAGCAAGGGGGTGACAGAGGCTGAATGTTAAAACAACGCATTGGGTTATGTAAGCACGGCGACGGCGCAGGCCAGGAGGAAGGAGATCCTTCCCCCACGGGCGCGGGGGAAGGGAGGCGTCAACGGACCCTGACTGCCTGGAGCAAGGCGGAGACATCCGGGCCAAAGGTTCGGCTGCCAATGGCCTCGCGAATATCCGCTTCGCCGTAACGGCTGGCCGGGTAGACCACCACGCAGGCGGTGTCGCCGGGGGCGAGGAAGTGGGTCTCGCCGAAGGGGGTGTAGCGGGTGGCGCCTATGCTGATGAGGGCGTGGGCCGGGCGCCCCGCCTGGGCCAGCAGCCCCTGGATATGCTCGGCCGGGCCTTCATCCTGCTGATGGTTGAACTTGTCGATGGCCCAGTCGAGCAGCTGCCGATGGAAGTAGCTGTA
Organism: Aeromonas genomosp. paramedia; assembly: GCF_023093515.1. Lineage (NCBI taxonomy): Bacteria > Pseudomonadati > Pseudomonadota > Gammaproteobacteria > Aeromonadales > Aeromonadaceae > Aeromonas > Aeromonas genomosp. paramedia. Next base: position 73,818 of record NZ_JAAROG010000009.1, on the reverse strand, counting down.
ATCCACCGCCGCGCTGTCGACGCCATAGGGGTGCAGCTCCCCATCGCGCTCCAGATAGCAGGCGATGCGGTAATCGTCGAGCTCGCATCCCGCCGCAAAGTGGGTCAGGGGCAGCAGAGTGGCCGCCAGCCCCTTGCTCTCCTCCCCCCAGTTCTTCTTCTCGCTGATCTTTTTGGCGTTGGGGCGACGGATGGAGCAGTCGTTGTAGGCGCCGAACGCCTTGGGATGGATGGCCACCACCTGCTCCCCCGCGTACTCCAGCTCGCACCAGAGCGCCACCTCGGGTTCGATTTGCACCTTCTCGTCGCCGCTCACCGCCGCCTCTGGCAGGAAGATGGCCTCACCGCTCAATGGGAAGACGCCGAGCTGGCCCGGATGATCCGGCACATAGAAGGGGAACAGCGCCTTGGGGGCAACCTTGTCCGCGACCTTGACGGCGACGAAGTCCGCCGCCTCGCCGGCCTGCTCCAGATGGCCGGCGAAATTGCCCGCCACCCCCAATCCGATAAAGCGGTTCAATCTGGTGATCTGCATCTGTGGCTCCATTGGCGCGGCCCGGGCCGCCGCCTCGTTGTCTATGTTCAGGGCGGCAGCACTACCGCCAAAGAGGGAGCTTATTAGAGCACAGCCCCCAGGCGGCGCCCAGTTGCCCGGCCGCAAGCTGTGCACCAGGGCGGATTTTCCCTCACCAGATGGTCATAAAGAGAGCAGTCAGCGCCAAGCTGTGATCCCGGTGCTTGGGCGAGCCCCGCGCTTTTGCTAGTCTGCCCTATTCATTTTTCGTTTGGGTGCCGGTGCCGAGCCATGACCACACATTTTCAGGGTCGCTTCGAGGTGGAGTTCAAATACCGCCTGACGGATGGCGCGGCCTTCCTCCGTGCCCTCGAGGCCCTCGGCCCCGAGGTGATGGTGGCGGACAATCATGAGCAGGACTGCTACTTCGACACGGCGGACCTTGCCCTGGCAAGGGAGCAGAAGAGCCTGGTGATCCGCACCATGGCGCCCTCCGGCATCCGGCTCTGGATAGTCAAGGGACCGGGGCCCGATCGCTGCGAGGCGGTTAACATCACGGACGCGGACAAGGCCATCAGCATGGTGCGCACCCTGGGTTACCAGCCGGTGCTGACCATCGACAAGCGGCGCAGCATCTACTTCCTTGGTCCCTTCCACCTGACCCTGGACAGCCTGGCCGGGATCGGCGATTTTGCCGAGCTCGCCATCATGACCGACGAGGAGGCCGCGCTGCCCGCTTACCGGGAGCAACTGCTGACGCTGGCCGCCCGGCTGGGGCTCGGCCCCGAGATGCGGGAAACCCGCTCCTATCGCACCCTGTGCGAGCAGTCCGCCCACCTTCGACAAGAGGAATCAGCCCCATGATCGACAAACTCGCCTGGCTCACCTTCAAGGAGGGGCAACTGCTCTGTGCCCGCTCCCACGGCAAGGCCCTCTATTACATCCCCGGCGGCAAGCGTGAGCCGGGGGAGAGCGACGAGGCGGCCCTGGTGCGCGAGATAGCGGAGGAGCTGGCGATCAGCCTCAAACCCGAGACCCTGCGCCTCGCCTGCGAGTTCAGCGCTCAGGCCGACGGCAAGCCGCAAGGGGTTGAAGTCAGGCTGCGCTGCTACACCGGCGAGGCCGACGGCAGCCCCACCGCCTCGGCGGAGATCGCCGAGCTGCGCTGGCTGGACAGCCGCCATCTGGGCGAGATCTCCCCGGTCTCCCGCCTGCTGTTCCAGTGGCTGGCCGAGCAGGGGCTGATCCGCTAGCGGCATGGCCCATGGACGACTATCTCCCATGCCCCGCCTGCTGTTTCAGTGGCTGGCCGAGCAGGGGCTGATCCGCTAGCGGCATGGCCCATGGACGAATATCTCCCATGCCCCGCCCGCTGTTCCAGTGGCTGGCCGAGCAGGGGCTGATCCGCTAGCGGCATGGCCCATGGACGAATATCTCCCATGCCCCGCCTGCTGTTCCAGTGGCTGGCCGAGCAGGGGCAGATCCGCTAGGGAGATGGCTCGTGGACAGCCTTCCAGCTCCGTCCCAGGAACACCGGCTGACAGAGCAAGATTGAACCGTTAATCCCGAATTGATTGGCAATTGGATACAAGAAGAGGAGTTTCAATGGAGATCCTTGAGGTCGATAGCACCAGAGGCATCAAGCCTGCGTTGATCACACTGCTGCAAGATTGCGTGGCCAGCGGCGCCTCGGTGGGCTTCCTGCCGCCCCTGCAGGAAGAGCGGGGATTGGAGTACTGGCAAGGCATCGAAGGGGAGCTGGCCGACGGGGTGCGCAAGCTCTGGGTGGCCTTCGATCAGCACCACCTGGTGGGCGCCCTGCAGCTCTCCCTGTGCACCAAGGCCAACGGCGGTCACAGGGCCGAGGTGGAGAAGCTGATGGTACACAGCCAGGCCCGCGGCAAGGGGGTGGGCCGCGCCCTCATGCAGGCCATGGAGCAAGGGGCCCGGGAGGCCGGGCGCACCCTGCTGGTGCTGGACACCCGGGTAGGCGACATCGCCTCCACCCTCTACCGCCAGCTGGGCTACCAGGAGGCCGGCCAGATCCCGGACTTCGCCCGCAACGCGGACGGCACCCTGGCGGCGACCCAGTTCTTCTACAAGCAGCTCTGAGGGGCGAGAAGCCCAAAGGCCCAACGCAACAAGGCCAGCCCCGAGGCTGGCCTTGTTTATTGGCGCGTTCACTGCTCAAATGGCCCCTTCATTCAGAGACGGCAAGGAGCCATCATGATATTGGAAGTCGCCCCGCTGCAGATCATCCCGGGCCAGGCTGCCGCCTTCGAGCAGGCATTCGCGCAGGCCCAACGCATCATCAGCACCCTGCCCGGCTACGCCGGCCACCAGCTGCAACGCTCACTGACCGACTCACACCGCTACCTGTTGCTGGTCAACTGGCAACGGCTCGAGGATCATACCCAGGGCTTTCGCGGCTCCCCCCAGTACCAGGAGTGGAAGGCGCTGCTCCATCACTTCTACGATCCCTTCCCCACTGTGGAGCATTTTCAGGCGGTAGAACCTTGATCAGCCAAGGATGAACTTGGCCGATCATGGTTGCGGCATCACGCCACCTCGCCTGCCAGGCGCTCGGCCCTGTGTGCGATCCGCGGCTCGGCGAAGTGGGCCTGGGCCGCGATCAGCTGCAACTCGTAGGCATCCGCCTGCCAGGTCTGGCGCAACACCGCATCGACCGCGGCATTGGTGCGCTCGAAAGCGGCCACCGCATCAAACCCCGCCTGCAGGTTGGCCAGCATCAGGGCGCTGATGAGATCCCCCACCCCCACCGGCTGGCGGGCAAACTCGTAGAGCGGCCGGGCGATGAGATAATCCCCCTCGGGGGTGGCCAGCAGCATCTCGAAACGACCGGGATCACTGGCGGCGCGCCCCAGGTGCTTGACCAGCACCATCTTGACACCGCTTTCCAGCAGTTGGTGGGCGGCGGCGCGGGTCTGGGCCAGGGTCGTCAGGTGGGCGCCGCACAGGGTCTCCAGCTCCAGCAGGTTGGGGGCCATGATGTCCGCCACTGGCAGCGCCTGCTCGGTGAGGAAGCGGGTCACGCCGGGTGCGACTATGCACCCCTTCTCCGGGTGGCCCATCACGGGATCGCAAAAATAGATGGCCGCCGGATTGGCCGCCTTGACGGCCGCGACCACCGCCAGGATCTCGTTCCCCTGCTCCGCCGATCCCAGGTAGCCGCTCAGTACCGCATCGCAGTGCCCCAGCACCTCGATATCCATCAGCCCCTGACAGAGGGCGCTGATATGGCCGGCGGGCATCGCCATCCCCTGCCAGCCCGCCGCGTACTGGGTGTGATTAGAAAACTGCACCGTATTGACGGGCCAGACCTCCATGCCGAGACGGCGCATGGGAAAGACGGCGGCGCTGTTGCCGGCACAGCCAAATACCACGTGGGACTGGATAGAGAGAATGCGTTTCATCGACACCACCACTGAAGAAGCATGAGGAAAGCGGGCAATATATCGGATGCAGAGCGGGCTCTGCCAGCGATTCCCGGCAACCCTCGCCATTTATGCGGCAAAAAGACCATTCAATGGAGTGTTACGCCAACCCCCGCCGCCCTTGCTCAACCTGGCGAACCAGAATCGTCTCGGTCTCGTCGGTGTAATATGGGCTCTTCAACACTCTTGTTTGATGGCATATGAGAGCATTTTTAATACAAGGTGGTGGATGGCGGGAGCAAGATACGAGGGGGAGTAACGAGGGGCGACGGCAAACAAGCCGGGGCCGACGCCCCAGGCTTTGTAGTTAAGGCTTAAGGCCTGACGAAGTGATAGACCCAGCCTTCGTCCAAGGGGAAGTCGGAGGGCGCAGAGACAAGATCCGGCAGGGCCGCGGCCGCTCCCCCGGCGGCATATTGCAGCGCCATCAGGGCGCAGAGGGCGGCGTCGTAACGATCCGTCCCGGCCACCACATCAGCCGGCAAGGAGGCCGCTATCTCCTCCCTGGCAGGTGAAGCCTTGCCTGCGACCTTGGCAAGAGCCGGATAGACCTCCAGCACGGCGCGCTCGGCCCTGTGCTCAAGCCTCGGCACAAGCTGCAGATCCCCAAGGCGCGGCAACATGGAGAGCGCCAGGGTGGCGTTGTTGCCGAGCCTGTCGAAGGTGGCAGACAGCGGTTTCTTGCCGTATTGCTGATGCAGCCAGCGCTCGCAGTCCCGATAGGCATAGGGGTTGTCTATCTCCCGCTGGGGCACGGCGCACTCGACTCCCCTCCCCGCCAGCAGCTCGCCGAGGGCGCGGGGAAAGGCCAGCGGGGCATCGATGCCGAGCGCCAGTCGCGGGCAGGCCAGCACCTGCATCAGCGCCATCTCGTCTTGCAGCGCCGGGCGCAGCAAGGCGTCCAGATCCGGCGCCACCCGGGAGCTCAACCGAAACAGGGGGGAGACCCCGAGCCAGTGCAACTGCTGCGTGCGGGCCTGCCAGCCCACCACGGCCACCGCCTGGGCATTGCCCTGCCAGCCCCTCACATCCCAACCGATGCCGATGGCATCCAAGTGTTCCGTTGTCATGCCCCTGTCACCTCTGCGCACTATTGATGGTGCACAGGGTAATGGCTGCGTCCCCTAAAGCAAGACCGGGCGCCTCTGCTAGAAGGATTTCTTGAAGTTGATGAGGGGCAGTATGGGGAAGATGCCGTTCTCGGCGTAGTTGGCGAGACCTATCTGCAGGCCATCGAGGTGCTTGGTGGCATTGATGAAGCCAAGCTGGAAGGTGGTGCGCTCGGCGTAGTTGACGAAGCCGAGGTTGGCAAGGGCATTGCCCTTGGCGATGTTGACCGCCCCCCAGTTGAGCCCCTGCACATTGTTGGTCAGGTTGACGAAGCCCAGGTTGACCCCGGTGTCCTGCCCCTCGTGCCAGTTGACGGCGTTGATGGCGACCCCGCCGAACTGGTGACGCACCCGGGCGGCGCCGAAGAAGATGCCCAGCTGCAGACCGGTGAACTGATCCACGTCGGAGAGGGCGAACACCGGCAGATCGATGCCCTTCACCTGACCGGTGCGGCCATACAGGAAGGAGGCGCGCGCCCCTTCCACCTGGTGGGAGGCTGGCAGGTTGAGGCCGGGCAGGGAGATCTGGACCGGGGTGCTGGCCTGGGCGGCACCGGCGAGGGCCAGCGCGGAGCAACCGAGCAGCAGGGCGAGAGGTTTCATCGGGATTCCTTGGCAGTCTGAGTGACGTGCCAGCCTACCAGCGCGGCGCTGGCGGGACGAGGCCGCGCCGGGTCCAGTGCGTCACCTCTCGTCTGACCCGGCCCCCCGGCGGGCGGTGCTGACATAAAAATTCAAACAGAAATTAACATTTATGTCATTTACACCAAACCATATTTGGTTGCAGAATGCTCAAACGTGTGTTTGAACAGAGCAAGCAACACGTAAACAGGGATGACATGCAGTACCCGTAAAAAGGGCCGATTGGCCCACAACAACACTGTTCTGCCGAACTGGAGACCGATGATGAATATGGACGTGATCAAGAGCTTTACCGAGCAGATGCAAGGCTTCGCCGCCCCCCTCACCCGCTACAACCAGCTGCTGGCCAGCAACATAGAGCAGCTGACCCGGTTGCAGCTGGCCTCCGCCAACGCTTACGCCGAACTGGGCCTCAACCAGTTGCAGGCCGTGAGCAAGGTGCAGGATGCCCAGAGTCTGGCTGCCCTGGGTACGGTGCAACTGGAGACCGCCAGCCAGCTCTCCCGCCAGATGCTGGACGATATCCAGAAGCTCAACGCCCTCGGGGTACAGTTCAAGGAAGAGCTGGATGCCCTGACCGCGGACGGCATCAAGAAGAGCACGGGCAAGGCCTGATAACCCCTGGCTGCCCGCTCGGGCAGCCACATCTCCCCACGACTCGACGGTGCGGGCGAGTTCCCGCCGCGGGTGTGGGTGAAGGAGAGCACATGAGCCAACCATCTTATGGCCCGCTGTTCGAGGCCCTGGCCCACTACAACGAGAAGCTGCTGGCCATGGCCAAGGCCCAGACAGAGCGCACCGCCCAGGCGCTGCTGCAGACCAATCTGGACGATCTGGGCCAGGTGCTGGAGCAGGGCAGCCAGCAGCCCTGGCAACTGATCCAGGCCCAGATGAACTGGTGGCAGGATCAGCTCAAGCTGATGCAGCACACCCTGCTGAAAAGCGCAGGCCAGCAGAGCGAGCCGGTGATCACCCCGGAGCGCAGCGATCGCCGCTTCAAGGCCGAGGCCTGGAGCGAACAACCCCTCTACGACTACCTCAAGCAGTCCTACCTGCTCACCGCCAGGCACCTGCTGGCCTCGGTGGATGCCCTGGAGGGCGTCCCCCAGAAGAGCCGGGAGCGGCTGCGTTTCTTCACCCGCCAGTATGTCAACGCCATGGCCCCCAGCAACTTCCTGGCGACCAACCCGGAGCTGCTCAAGCTGACCCTGGAGTCCGACGGCCAGAACCTGGTGCGCGGGCTGGCCCTCTTGGCCGAGGATCTGGAGCGCAGCGCCGATCAGCTCAACATCCGCCTGACCGACGAGTCCGCCTTCGAGCTCGGCCGGGATCTGGCGACCACCCCGGGCCGGGTGGTGCAGCGCACCGAGCTCTACGAGCTCATCCAGTACAGCCCGACCACCGAGACGGTGGGCAAGACGCCGGTACTGATCGTGCCCCCCTTCATCAACAAGTACTACATCATGGACATGCGGCCCCAGAACTCCCTGGTCGCCTGGCTGGTCGCCCAGGGCCAGACGGTGTTCATGATCTCCTGGCGCAACCCTGGGGTGGCACAGGCACAGGTCGATCTCGACGACTACGTGGTGGACGGCGTCATCGCCGCCCTGGACGCCGTGGAGGCGGCCACCGGCGAGCGGGAGGTGCACGGCATCGGCTACTGCATCGGCGGCACTGCCCTGTCGCTCGCCATGGGCTGGCTGGCGGCACGGCGCCAGAAGCAGCGGGTACGCACCGCCACCCTGTTCACCACCCTGCTGGACTTCTCCCAACCCGGGGAGCTTGGCATCTTCATCCACGAGCCCATCATAGCGGCGCTCGAGGCGCAAAATGAGGCCAAGGGCATCATGGACGGGCGCCAGCTGGCTGTCTCCTTCAGCCTGCTGCGGGAGAACAGCCTCTACTGGAACTACTACATCGACAGCTACCTCAAGGGGCAGAGCCCGGTGGCCTTCGATCTGCTGCACTGGAACAGCGACAGCACCCATGTGGCGGGCAAGACCCACAACAGCCTGCTGCGCCGTCTCTACCTGGAGAACCAGCTGGTGAAGGGGGAGCTCAAGATCCGCAACACCCGCATCGATCTCGCCAAGGTGAAGACCCCTGTGCTGCTGGTGTCGGCGGTGGACGATCACATCGCCCTCTGGCAGGGCACCTGGCAGGGCATGAAGCTGTTCGGCGGGGAGCAGCGCTTCCTCCTGGCGGAATCGGGCCACATCGCCGGTATCATCAACCCGCCGGCCGCCAACAAGTACGGCTTCTGGCAGAGCGAGGCCGAGGCCGAGAGTCCGGAGAGCTGGCTTGCTGGGGCGACACACCAGACCGGCTCCTGGTGGCCCGAGATGATGGGCTTTATCCAGAGCCGTGACGAAGGGGCGGAGCCAGTTCCCGCGCGAGTCCCGGCGGAGGGGCTGGCCCCCGCCCCCGGCCACTATGTCAAGGTGCGGCTCAACCCGGTGTTTGCCAGCGCCACCGAGGAGGACGCCGCATGAGCCCACTGCCCCTGGAAGTAGGCCAGAAAGCCCGTCTCAGCAAGCGGTTCGGGGCGGCGGAGGTGGCCGCCTTCGCCGCGCTCTCGGAGGACTTCAATCCCCTGCACCTGGATCCGGCCTTCGCCGCCACCACTGCGTTCGAACGGCCCATCGTCCACGGCATGCTGCTCGCCAGCCTCTTCTCCGGGCTGCTGGGCCAGCAGTTGCCGGGCAAGGGGAGCATCTATCTGGGCCAGAGCCTCAGCTTCAAGCTGCCGGTCTTTGTCGGGGACGAGGTGACGGCAGAGGTGGAGGTGATTGCCCTGCGAGATGACAAGCCCATCGCCACCCTGGCCACCCGCATCTTCACCCAAGGCGGCGCCCTCGCCGTGACGGGGGAAGCCGTGGTCAAGCGGCCTTGAGCACCGACGGCACGCAGATACAATCAGCCCGGCCCTCGCCGGGCTGATTGTATTCCCCCGCTCCGCTTACCCCTTTTTCGGGGCAATTGGGCCCAGGCCCTTTCCCTGCCCCGCCTAACTGCCTAAAATGGCCGCCCTGCCGTGTAGGCATTCATCCAGCTAGAGGATTTCCCATGGAGACGTTTCTGCTCGAAGGTCACCCCTTCGTTGCCTTGTGTGACCTGATCAAGCATCAGGGTTGGGCCGATTGTGGCGGTGCCGCCAAGGCGCTGGTCGCCGAGGGCCTGGTGGAAGTGGACGGTCAGGTCGAGACCCGCAAACGCTGCAAGATAGTGGCCGAGCAGGTGGTCAACTTCAACGGCATGAAGGTCGTGGTGAAGGAAGGCGTCAGCCCCGAGATCCTCTAAGCCCGAGATCTGCCCCGCAAGCTGCCCAGCACAGTCGCCGGGCTGGCGGTCAACTTGAGCAGCATAAAGGTCGTGGTGAAGGAAGGGCCCACCCCGAGATCCGCGGACCCTTGCCCCCGCCCTGCCAGCACACTGTGGCGGGCTAGCTTGCCTTGATCGACAGGGTCAGCACGAAGCGCGCCATCGCCTCATCCCCGTTGAGCGACGGGCAGGTGGCCACCACCTGGATGGGGCGGTTGATACGCTGCCCCGTCGCCAGTGACTCGTCTATCATGGCGTCGATGGCCTCCCCGGCCGCACAGTCAAACTGCACGTCCCCCTCGGGGCGCTTCAGAAACTCCCCCTGCACATCCTTGAAGGCAAAATGCACCTTCTTGCGCCTTGCCCGCCCCTTCTCCATCACCAGCAAGCCCCCCACCAGATCGGCGCCGGTGGCGAGCGCCCCGAAGTACATGCTGCCCAGGTGGTTGCGGGTGCGCCAGCCGAGGGGAATGCGGATGCGCAGCGCCCTGGCGTTCATCTCCTCGATGACGGGGGCGCAAAAACCGATGACGGGAATATAGCGCCAGGCGAACAGGCGCAGTGCCAGATTGGCTTTGAAGCGTTGCAGGTCCATTGCAAACTGATCCGATGAGTGAGTGTGAACGAAATGTTGCCAGTCACCACCCCAATAGACAAGCCTCCATTGCCGTCGTTGTGAGGACGATCGGCTCCCGGGTGCATTTGAAAATCAAATGATGGGCGCCGTTGCATTCGATGGGCAAATGATGGGCCCGGGCATTCGCCGCCACAGCCACGCCATTTTCCCCCGAGGGCGGCGTTTTTTTTCAAGAAAGAACTCATATGGCACTTTCATGACAACACTAGCCGGATGAAAGCTAACGAGAAACGGGGTTGCCCCGGCGCTAGCCCACTCATCCGTCAGCGCCACTGGGATTAGTCACAGTAACGAAATGCCGCCCCCCTCGCTAGGCTCTGCTGGCTCGTGCATGGCCACTCGGCACCGAGCCATCCTGTGACACCAATCTCAGCATAAGGATAGAGAGATGAGTAACGTTCAACAGCTGTTCAACGGGGGCGAGAGCGCCGGTACCTTCCTGCTCAACTTCAACAACAACCGTGCCTTTGAGCTGTTTGGCCGGGAGTACCTCAAGTGCTATGCCAACCTCAGCACCAAGGGGAAGATGAGCAAGCCCCTGCCCACCGGGCCGCTCAGCTACGCCGTCGACTTCGCCATGGATTGCGGCTGCAGCTCGGTGCTGTTCGACTTCAACCTCGCCTACAAGAAGACCTTCGGCAACCAGGCCCAGGCCCCCCTGTGGCGCGAGTCGGACTACGAGGCCGAGATAGTGCTCTGCCAGCTGGTGCGCGAGGCCCCGGCCAACCGCCTGAGCAACCATGATCAGTTCGCCGAGGCCGAGGCCTTCTTCAACGACGTCAACCTGCCCACCGCCGCCAGGAATCTGGGGGGCGATCCCTATGCCGACAAGGACGGTCTGGTGGAGTTCATCGTCGCCAACGAGCTGTTGGACGATCCCGCCATCATGGCCAGACTGGCGGAGCAGAAGGCCTACCTCATCGCCATCACCTCAGTGGTCACCGCCTACATCAACCGCTACGCCGAGGCCTATGGCGAGCAGTACAAGACGGACGCGGATCTCTGGGCCAGGGCCCTCTCCAAGATCCCCCTGATGGGGCCGAGCAAGATCGATCAGCAGAGCTACAGCCGCCACATCAAGGGGCTCAGCATCGCCACCGACTTCATCAACTTCATCATGGACGTGGTGGTGAGCCAGGGCACCACGGCGCTGGCGAGCTTCAACAAGTTCCTGCAAAAACAGGGGGATGCCATCCGCTTCGGGGTGGAGAACAACAAGGACTTCTACAAGACCATCACGGTCGGCATCACGGTGGAAGTGTTCAAGGTGGGCAGCGAGCTGGTCTATGTGCCGAAGATCAAGCAGTACCGCGTCAACTTCGACCGCCAGAACAGCAAGTTCACCTCCGCCTGTGCCAGCGCCGAGTTCGTCGACATCCACTTCAACTACCTCTACGCCGCCAACGTGTTCGACTACGAGGCCTTGAAGGATCCCGAGATAAAGCGCGACTTCGACAACTTCATCCAGAAGCAGCGCAAGGCCCAGATCGAGGAGGCCGACACCTTCTTCAACGACGACTTCCCGCCCCTGGAGCCCAAGCTGATCGCACGGCGCAAGGCCACGGTCTGAGGCACATTCCCATATAAAAACAGCCGGCATCTGCCGGCTGTTTTTTATGAGGAACCTCAGGCCCGTTTCTCTTCGAGCCAGGCCCCCTGGCTCTGCATCTCGAACAGCTGGGCGTAGTGGCCCCCCAGCGCCATCAGCTCGGCGTGGGTGCCGCGCTCGCTCACCTGACCGCGGGAGAGCAGCAGGATTTCGTCCGCATCCACTATGGTGGAGAGCCGGTGGGCGATGGCGATGGTGGTGCGGCCACGGCGCGCCGCCGAGAGCGCCTGGGAGAGCGCCAGCTCGGTCTGGGAGTCCACGCTCGCGGTCGCCTCGTCCAGGATGAGGATCCGAGGATCCCCCACCAGGGCGCGGGCAAAGGAGAGCAGCTGGCGCTGACCGGCGGAGAGGTTCTTGCCCCCCTCCTCCATCAGGGTCTCCAGCCCCTTTGGCAGGTGGCGCACGAAGGCGGCCAGCTGCACCTCCTCCAGGGCCTGCCAGAGCCGCGCCTCATCGATGCCGTCACGGCCGAGGCGCAGGTTGTCCGCCAGGGTCCCGACGAAGATGAAGGGATCCTGCTGCACCAGGCCTATGCTGCGGCGCACCGCCGAGAGCGACAACGCGCTCATGGGGTGATCATCGAAGCGGATGCAGCCCTGATCCAGCGGGTAGAAGCCCATCAGCAGGCTGATGATGGTGGACTTGCCGCTGCCGGTGTGGCCCACCAGCGCCAGCATCTGGCCGGGACGGGTGGCAAAGCTCACCTCCTGCAGCACCGGTTGCTGGCCATCGTAGGAGAAGCTCACCCCCTCGAAGCTGACCCGCCCCTGCAACGCAGGGCTCTCCCCTTGCGTGCTCTCCCGGGATTCGTCCAGCAGGGCAAAGACCCGCTCCCCCGCCACCATGGCCTGCTGCAGCTGGTTGAGCTGGTTGGTCATCTCGATCAGGGGCTCGATCATGCGCCCCAGATAGCTGATGAAGGCGTAGAGCACCCCCACCTGGATGGCGCCGCCCATGCTCAGCCCCTCGTGGGCAAACAGGGCCAGCAGGCCGATGAGCACCATCATGTAGAAGAGATCGATGAGGGGGCGCAGCAATATGCCGTTGATCTTGAGGCTCTTGATCCTGGCCTGCCAGTGCTGCTGGTTCACCTCGGCAAAGGCATTGGCGAAGTGGCGCTCCTGCACCATGGCCTGGATCACCGGCATCCCCTGCAGGGACTCGTTGAGCCGGCTGTTGATGTCGGAGAGCAGGCTGCGGGTCGCCCGCACCACGGGCACGCTCAATTTCTGGTAGAGCCACATCACGGCCCCCACCGCCGGCAGCAGGGTGGCGCACACCAGCATCAGGCGCAGATCCAGCAGCGCCATGGAGATGAGGATGCCGCACAAGAGCACCACTTTTTGCACCAAGAGCCCTATCACCTGGACATAGAGGTTCATGATCGCCTCGGTGTCGTTGGTGATGCGGGAGATGAGAGAGCCCGAGCGGTGCTTGTCGAAATAGCGGGCAGGCAGCCGGATGGCGGTGGCAAACACCTGCTCGCGAAGGCGCTGCACCACCACCTGGGCGATGCGGTTGAAGCGCAGGGATTGCAGGTAGAAACCCGCCGCCGAGAGCACCTGCAGGCCGAGATAACCGGCGGCAAGGGCGGCGATGTGGGGCCACACCAGCTGGCGCGGCGCCAGATAGTCGTCGATGAAGAGCTTGATGAGCAGGGGCCCGGCCACTTCGGCGCCGGTGGCCAGCAGCAGGCAGACGCCCGCCTGCACCAGCCAGCGCGGGTAACGGGCGCAATAGGCGAGCAGCCGTTTGATGGTCGGGTTCACAGACTTGCCTCCAGCACAGCACTCTCAGGGAATTGACTCTCTTTTCCCCCTTCTCCCCTTGCGGGAGAAGGGTTGGGGATGAGGGGTACCACTCGTCTCATCATCGAACTCACAGGCTCTCCTCCACGTCTTGTTCCAGGCGCTGATAGCGCACCATGTCCGCATACCAGCCGTTGTGGGCCATCAGGGCGCCGTGAGTACCGCGCTCGCTGATGGCTCCCTGATCCAGCACCAGGATCTCGTCGGCCTGCTCCACCGCCGTCATGCGGTGGCTCACCAGAATGAGGGTCCGTCTGTGGGCCTTGAGCGCCAGCAGGATCTGCTGCTCGGTGTGGGCATCCACCGCCGACAGGGCGTCATCCAGCACCAGGACAGGTGCCGCCAGCAGCAGGGCGCGGGCGATGGCGAGGCGCTGCTTCTGGCCGCCGGAGAGGGTCACCCCCTTCTCCCCCACCTCGGTCTCATACCCCCTGGGGAAACGAACGATGTCGTCGTGGACGCAGGCGATGCGGGCCACCCGCTCTATCTCCTCCCGGCTCGCCTCCGGCTTGCCGAGGGCGATGTTGGCGGCGATGGTGGTGGAGAACAGGAAGGGCTCCTGTGGCACATAGGCAAACTGGCTGCGCAGGGTGCCCAGGGGCAGCTGGTCGATGGGCACGCCCCCCATGGCAATGGTGCCGGCCGTGGGATTGGCCAGCCGCATCAGGAGCTTGAGCAGGGTGCTCTTGCCCGCCCCGGTGCGCCCCACCACCCCCAGCATGCCTCCTTGCTGCAGGGCAAAGTCGATGCCCGCAAGCAGGCTGCGCTGCTCCAGCCGATACCCCAGGCCCCTGGCCTCAAGGGGCAGAGCCGAGACAAAGGCCGCGGGCCGGACCGGCTCTTCGATGTCGCTGCGCTCCCCCAACATGCTCTCGATGCGGGAGTAGGCGGCGCTGCCCCGCTCTATGATGTTGAACAGCCAGGCGATGGCGAACATGGGCCAGATAAGCTGACCCAGGTACATGGTGAAGCTGGTGAGCTCCCCCAGGGTCAGCTTGTCTTGCAGCACCAGGGCGCTGCCGCCGGCCACCGCCAGGAAGTAGGAGCAGCCGATGCACAGATAGATCACGGGATCGAACTTGGCATCGATGCGGGCCACCGCCATGTTGCGCTCCCCCGCCTGGCGGGTCAGCTCGGCGAAGCCCTGATCCTCGAGGGACTCCACCGCGTAGGACTTGAGCACCCGCACCCCGGAGAGAGCCTCCTGGGTCTTGTTGTTGAGCCGGGAGAAGGCCCCCTGCGCCGCCTTGAACTCCTTGTAGATCTGGGTGCCAAAGCGGTTCATGAAGAAGGCCATCACCGGCAGCGGCAGCAGGGAGAGCAGGGTCAGCTGCCAGGAGTACTGGCTGCACATGATGGAGAGCACCAGGATCCCGACGATGAAGGAGTCCACCAGGGTCAGCACCCCCTCCCCGGCCGTCATCTCCACCGCCTGGATGTCGTTGGTGGCGTGGGCCATCAGATCGCCGGTGCGGTGGCGCTGATAGAAATCCGGGCTCATGCGGGTGAAGTGGGTAAAGAGGCGGTTGCGCAGCACATAGGCGAGCCGGTAGGAGGCGCCAAACAGCATGACCCGCCACACGTAGCGCAGCAGATAGATGAGCAGCCCAAGGCCCAGCAGCCCCGCCAGATAGCCCATCAGAGTGCCGTCATCGAGCTCCCCCCTGGCGATGCCATCCACTACCCAACCCACCACCTTGGGGGGGATCACGGTCAACAGGGCCACCATCATCAGCAATGAGATGGCCATCAGATAACGCCGCCACTGATCCTTGAAAAACCAGCCAAGCCGCAAAAATACGCTCACAGTAAAGTCCTTGCTCGCGGCACAGCGGGGGCCGCGTGGTCATAAGAGAAGCTCAATACAATCGCCCCCGAGGTGGGGGCGATGGGAGTGGGTCATCATAGCCTGAAGCGGACGACTTGAGAACGATTGCTATCTCACCGGTTCACAGCCGCTTGTCCGGAGAGGAGAACGGGAAGGCGACCGACTCCTGCTGCTCGCCGGTCAGCAGGAAGTGGGAGACCTCCTCCCGGGTCTGGGTGAAGACCTGTTGCAACTGGTTGAGCTCCCCCTCGCTCAGCTCCTCTTGCAGCCGCAGCCGCCACTCCAGCTCGCCGGCCAGCAGTTGCAGCCGGGAGGCGGAGATGTTGGCCGACACCCCCTTCAAGGTGTGCAGCAGGCGGCAGGCCACCTCGGGCTGCTGGCGACGCAGGGCGGAGCGAATGTCCCACAGATCGTCCTTGTGCTCGGAGAGGAACAGCTTGAACAGGATCTGCAGCGCCTCCCTGTCCTGCTCCAGCCGGTGCAGGGCATCCTCCAGATCCAGCACCCCCATCAGATCCGGCGGCTTGACCTCGAGCGGCACCCGCCGCTCGCCGCTGGCGCTCTTCACCCACTGCAGCAGGTTGTTGTAGAGATCCAGCTTGCTGACCGGCTTGGTGACATAGCCGTTCATGCCGACCCCGAGGCAGCGCTCCCGATCCCCCGGCATGGCGCTGGCGGTGAGCGCTATGATGGGGACGTCGTGCTTGTCCACCATCTTGCGGATCTGGCGGGTCGCATCCAGGCCGTCGAGCACCGGCATCTGCAAATCCATCAGGATCACGTCAAAGGGCTGCTCCGCCACCTGCTCCACCGCCTCGCGCCCGTTGTCCACCACGGTGACCACGGCCTCGACCCGGCGCAGGTACTCCATGATGAGCTGCTGGTTGACGCGGTTGTCTTCGGCCAGCAGCACCCGGGTCCCGTGCAGCAGCTCCCTGAAGTGCTGCTGATCCCCCTGCGCCTCGGCCTGACGGACCTTGTTGTCGTGGGAGCTGCCGTTGAGCAGCTCGTCCACCTTGGCCAGCAGGGCGTTCTCTGTCATGGGCTTGGGCAGGAAGTGGGTCAGCCCCATGCTCTCCATGCGCCCGTGCAGCCCCTCCCTGGACCAGGCGCTGGTCATCAGTATGGGCAGGCGCCGCCACTGGCTGTGCTGATACATCTCGAGGGCGAGATCCAGGCCGTCCTCCTGCCCCATGCGCCAGTCGAGGATGGCGAGCCGGATGTGGTGGCCCTCCTCGCGCAGCGCCTGGCGGGCGCGGGAGAGGCTGTTGACCGCGATCACCGAGGCGCCGGCCCGGCCCAGTATGTCCTTGGCGAGCTCCAGCACCAGTTCGTTGTCATCCATCATCAGGATGAGGGGCTGGTGATCGAAGAAGACCCGGCGCCCGGAGACCCCATAGACCGCCTGGGACAGGGGGATCTCGAACAGGAAGGTGGAGCCCACCCCGGGCTTGCTCTGCACCCTGATCTCCCCCCCCATCAGCCCCACCAGCCGCTGGGAGATGTTGAGCCCGAGCCCCGAGCCGCCATATTTGCGGGTGTTGCCCGCCTCCAGCTGGGTAAAGGGCTGGAACAGCTGCGCCTGCTTCTCCGGCGCTATGCCGATGCCGGTGTCCCGCACGCTGAAACAGACCCGCATCGGGTATTGATTGACTAGAGTGATGGCCACCTCCACCTCCCCCCGCTCGGTGAACTTGATGGCGTTGTTGACCAGGTTGACCAGCACCTGGCCGAGGCGCAGCGGATCGCCGCGCAGGAAGTCGGGCACCGCAGGCGACTTGTTGATGATGACCTCGAGCTGCTTGCGCTCCGCCAGATCCGCAAACATGGCGGCCAGGGAGTCGAGCTGCTCGCTGAGATCGAAGTCGATCTCCTCCAGGGTCAGCTTGCCGGACTCCACCTTGGTGAGATCCAGGATGTCGTTGATGAGCAGCAGCAAGGTATCGGACGATGACTTTATCTTGTTGAGATAGTCCCGCTGCTGCTGATCGAGCTTGGTCTGCAGCACCAGGGCACTGAAGCCGATGATGGCGTTCATGGGGGTGCGGATCTCGTGGCTCATGTTGGCCAGGAAGTCGCTCTTGGCCTGGGCTAGCAAGGCGGCGTGGCTGGACAGCTCGCTCAGCTTCTGGTTGCGGCGCCACAGGGTCGCGGCCACCAGCGAGAAACAGAGCAGCGCGCCCCCCAGCACTATCAGGTAGAAGCGGCTCTTGAGGGAGGAGGCCAAGTCCAGCTTGCTCTGCTTCCAAGCCGGCAGCGAGGCCAGGCCCTTCATCTCGACGATCTGGTTGCGCAGGCGATGGTATTCCATCACCTGCTGGTTGAGCTCCTGGCTGAGCCGGGTAAGGGCCATGACCTTGGACTGCCCGGAGTAGGTCTCCATCAGCCGCCGTTGCAGTTGCTGCAGTTGACGCAGCTCGCTCGTGTCCCAGCTGCGCCTGAGGTAGTGGCTCAGGCGGGCGAGCTCGGTGAGATCGCGGGCCTGCTCGGCCCCGGCTGGCAGGGTTGCCAGCAGCGCCTTGAGCTGGCCCTGGAAACGGGGCGCCAGGTATTCGATGGTCATCTCCATGGTGTAGAGCCTGGCGAGATCCAGCAGATAACCATCTATATCCCGTTGCAGCGCCTGGGACTTGGGATCATCCACCGACCCCGGATCTTCGCGCACCTGGCTCACGAAGCGATCCAGGCTGCTCGACAGCAGGCTGAGGCGCTGCTGTACGCTGCCATCGCTGGCCTTCTCGCGTCCCAGCAGATAGACGGTGTCGGTATTGACCCGGTTGAGGACCAGCTCTGCGGCCACGCTCAGATCGGAGGCACGTTGCTGCTGGCTCAGCAACTGCCAGCAATAGGCAGAAAACGCCAGCAGCGATACGATGATAAGGCCAAAGACAACACCATTGTCCCGTGCAACACTCTTCATCCCGTCTCGATTCTCATGTCATGGTCGGCCATCCAGTGACCCTGGGTCAGGGCCAGACAGCCGAGTGTGAAAAACAACTGAACACTATGTTACCGTTAGTCTGCTCTGTGAATGCAATAAAGATGTTGCCGGGCCATGAATAAAGGAGCCAATTATGTCACTTGTCACTACCTATTGTAGCCACTGCTTTACCCGCAATCGCCTGCCCGGCGACAAGCTGGACGCCAGTGCGAAGTGCGGTCGCTGCCACCAGCCCCTGTTTTCCCACTCCCCGGTGTCGGGTCGCATGGCGCACTTTGATGCCCTGATCCAGTCCGACATACCGGTGGTGGTCGACTTCTGGGCCAGCTGGTGCGGCCCCTGCCTGCAGTTCGCCCCCGTCTTTCAAGAGATAGCCCAGGAGCTCGAACCCCGCATCCGCTTCGTGAAGCTCGACACCGAACAGGAGGCCGCCATCGCCAGCCGCTATGCCATTCGCAGCATACCGACCCTGATGGTCTTCAGAGGGGGGCAGATCCTGGCTCAGCGCAGCGGCTCCCTGCCCAAGAGCCTGTTCAAGGAGTGGCTGCTGTCCGTCACGGCAGCGCCCAAATGAAAACGAAATGTTTAATTTCTGTTTAATCCCAGATCCATTGTCACTTGACTCTGTGAGTCGCCACATGCTTTGACCATATCCCCCTGTTTCAAACAGGGGGATAAATGTAACCTCGGCAACACAACAACAACCATAAATTAACCGAGAGAACAACATGCATACCTCTGCAGTCCCTTCCGCCCCTACACGCTGGCTGGACATCAAGGCCGGGATCGTCATTCTGGATCTCCTGCTGCTCTGTGCCATGCTCGCCTGGCTTCCGTTTGATCCCATGATCAACAAAGGCCTCGGCATCCTGATCTTCATCGCCATCCTCTGGCTGACCGAAGCGGTGAACATCACCATCACGGCCTTGTCCATCCCGGTGCTCGCCACCCTGCTCGGGGTGTTTGACATGAGCAAGTCGCTGACCGACTTCGCCAACCCTGTCCTCTTCCTCTTCTTCGGCGGCTTTGCCCTGGCGGCGGCCCTCTCCAAGCAGGGACTGGATACCCAGATCGCCGCCAAGGTGATGCAGCTGGCCAAGGGTCACCTGGGCTGGGCAGCCATAGTGCTGTTCACCATCACGGCGGCGCTCTCCATGTGGATCAGCAACACCGCCACCGCCGCCATGATGATGCCGCTCGCCCTCGGCATGCTCAAGGGACTCGACGTTCACAAGGAGCGTCGCACCCTGGTCTTCGTGCTGCTTGGCGTCGCCTACAGCGCCAGCATCGGCGGGATCGGCACCCTGGTGGGCAGCCCCCCCAATGCCATCGCCGCCGCCCAGATGGGGCTTGGCTTCACCGACTGGCTGAAGTTCGGCATCCCGGTGGTGCTCATCTTCATGCCGGTGGGCATAGGCCTGCTCTACTGGGTGACGCGCCCCAACCTGTCGCACCAGGTCAGCACCGAGCAGGTCACCATAGAGTGGACCGGCCAGCGCAAGACCACCTTGCTCATCTTCCTGACCACAGTGCTGCTGTGGATTGGATCCCAGCCCATCGCCGCGGCGCTCGGCGGCATTCCCCAGTTCGATACTCTGATCGCCATGGGCGCCATCCTGGCCATCGCCGTCAGCCGGGTCGCCAGCTGGGATGACATCAACCAGAACACCGACTGGGGCGTGCTGCTGCTGTTCGGGGGTGGCCTGACCTTAAGCGCCATCCTCAAGCAGACCGGCGCCAACGCCTTCCTGGCGGAGCACCTCTCCAGTGCACTCGCCACCATGCCCATCTTCATCATACTGCTCTGCCTTGCCGCCTTCGTGGTGTTCCTGACCGAGCTGGTCTCCAACACCGCCACCGCCGCCCTGCTGGTGCCGCTGTTCGCCGGTGTGGCCGAGGCGCTGGGGGTCTCCCCCATCGTCGTGTCCGTGCTGATCGCCGTCGGGGCCTCCTGTGCCTTCATGCTGCCGGTGGCCACGCCGCCCAACGCCATCGTCTTCGCCAGCGGTCACATCCAGCAGCGGGAGATGATGCGGGCCGGTCTGGTGCTGAACCTGGTGTTCACCGTCATCCTGACCCTGCTGGCCTATTTCATGGGTGACATCCTCCATTGATCCCCGGCCAGGCAGATGGGCCTGAGGATGCTGACGGAGCAAGTCCCTGAGCCGTCGCCCACCAGGCCCGTTGAAACACCAGAGCCCCGCACCGTCGGGGCTCTGTTTATTCTTCCCCCCAGCGCCTCCCCCCAGCCTCTCTCCCTCTCTCTGCCACTGGCCCTGCCCTGTGACGCACCCCGGACCATTAACACGGCCTTAAGAAAGTGCCTCCATGATCCGGACAAGGGCGCGCCGGCAACAGGCGCATGGAAAGTCGGTGTGCATCACAACGAGAGGAAAAAATCATGGAGAAAGCGATGGGAAGCGGCAGGGCCATCAGGGTATGGGATCCCCTGATCAGGGTGTTTCACTGGGCAACCGTCCTGCTGTGCGTGCTCAACCTGTTCATCCTGGAGGAGGGCAGACGCAATCACCGCTATGTCGGGTACGCCCTGGCCGGATTGCTGGTGCTGCGCATCCTGTGGGGATTTGTCGGCTCCGACTACGCCAGGTTTGCCCAGTGGTTTCCGACCCCGGCCCGCCTGGGCCGCTACCTGCAGGCCAGCTGGCAGGGCAGACACCCCTATCATGCCGGCCACAATCCGCTGGGCGCCTTGATGATACTGCTGCTGTTGACCTGTCTGGTGGGGACGGCCGTCACCGGGATCATGACGGGGTACGAGCAGCTGTTTGATGAGGAGCTCATGGAGGAGCTCCACGAATTCTTTGCCAAGGCGCTGCAGATCGCCATCTTCATCCATGTGCTGGCGGTCATCGTCCTCGATCGCCTGACCCGGGGGGATCTCATCAGGGCCATGATCACCGGCAGGAAGCGCGTACCGGCCGATACCGAGATCGTCGACAAGCGCTGAGGCACCTCAGCCAGATGAGATAAAAAAACCCCGCGATGCGGGGTTTTTTCATATTGGGAGTGGTCAGCCGACGTTGCAGCTCTTCAATTTCCAGATCCGATCCACGTAGTCCTGGATGGAGCGGTCGGAGTTGAACTTGCCCATGGTGGCCGAGTTGATGATGGCCTTCTTCGCCCACAGCGCCGGATCCCGATACCAGGTATCGATGAGCTTGTGCGCTTCCGAGTAGGAGGCGAAATCGGCCAAGGTCAGGTAGGGATCTCCCCCTTCCAGCAAGGAGCGCTTGATGGAGGCGAGCTCCCCCGGGCGACCCGGCGTGAAGTAGTCGGTGTCGAACCAGTCCAGCACAGCCTTGAGCTCGGAGTTGGCGTAGTAGAAGTCGTACGGGTTGTAACCGCGCGCCTTCAGGGACTTCACCTCGTCCACGTTCAGGCCGAAGATGGCACAGTTCTCTGCCCCCGCCTCTTCGGCGATCTCGATGTTGGCGCCGTCCAGAGTGCCTATGGTGATGGCGCCGTTCAGTGCCATCTTCATGTTGCCGGTACCTGATGCTTCATAACCTGCGGTGGAGATCTGCTCGGAGACATCCGCCGCCGGGATCAGCTTCTCGGCCAGGCTCACCCGGTAGTTCGGCATGAACACCACTTTCAGCTTGCCCTGGATGCGGGCGTCGTTGTTGACCCGCTCCGCCAGCTTGTTGATGGCGTAGATGATGTCCTTGGCCAGCTTGTAACCGGGCGCCGCCTTGGAGCCGAAGATGAACACCCGCGGGTGCATGTCATAGTCCGGGTTCGCCAGCAGACGGCGGTAGAGCGCCATGATGTGGATGAGGTTCAGCTGCTGGCGCTTGTACTCGTGCAGACGCTTGATCTGGACGTCGAAGATCGCCTCGGCCGAGACATCGATGCCGGTTTCCGCCTTGATGACCTTGACCAGCTTCTCCTTGTTGTGACGCTTGATGGTCATGAACTGCTGCTGGAATGCCTTGTCGTCGGCAAACTTGACCACGCTGCGCAGCTTGTCCAGCTGCAGCGGCCACTCCTTGCCCACCACTTCGTTGTAGAGGGCGGCAAGCTCGGGGTTGCAGGCCAGCAGCCAGCGACGGGGGGTCACGCCGTTGGTGACGTTGCACATCTTCTCGGGCCACAGCTCGGCATACTCGGGGAAGAGATCCTCTTTCACCAGCTTGGAGTGGATCTCGGCCACGCCGTTCACCTTGGAGGAGCCGATGACGCACAGGTTGCCCATGCGTACCTTGCGCACGTCCCCTTCTTCGATGATGGAGAGCTTGGCCTTGATGGCGTCGTTGCCCGGCCACTTGGGCTCCACCAGCTCGTTCAGGAAGCGGGCGTTGATCTCGTAGATGATCTCGAGATGACGGGGCAGCACCTTCTCGAACAGGCTGACGGACCACTTCTCCAGCGCTTCCGGCAGCAGGGTGTGGTTGGTGTAGGAGAAGACCTGGTAGCAGATGGCCCAGGCGGCATCCCAGTTCAAGTCTTCCTCGTCCACCAGCACCCGCATCAACTCGGGGATGGCCACCGTCGGGTGGGTATCGTTGAGCTGGATGGCAATCTGGGCGGCAAAGTTACGGAAATCCGAACCATGGACCCGCTTGTAGCGGCGCATGATGTCCTTGATGGAGCAGGCACAGAAGAAGTACTGCTGGATCAGGCGCAGCTCTTTGCCTGCATCTGTCTCGTCGTTCGGGTAGAGCACCTTGGAGATGGTCTCGGCCTGGGCCTTCTCGGCCTGGGAGTCGATGTAACCACCGGCGTTGAACACGTCCCAGTCGAAGAACTCGGAGGCGCGGGATTCCCACAGGCGCAGGATGTTGACGGTGTGACCGCCAAAGCCCACCACAGGAATGTCCCAGGGCACCCCTTTGATCTTGCGACCGGCGTGCCACACCTTCTTCAGGCCGCCCTTGTCACCGAACACGGTTTCCACGTAGCCGTAGAGCGGGATCTCCTGCACCGACTCGGGGCGGCAGATCTCCCAGGGGTTGCCATATTCACGCCAGGAGTCCGGGCGCTCGATCTGGCGGCCATCCTGGATCTCCTGACGGAACAGGCCGTGCTCGTAATGGATGCCGTAGCCCACCGCCGGGTAATTCAGGGTGGCCAGGGAGTCGATGAAGCAGGCGGCCAGACGACCCAGGCCGCCGTTGCCAAGGGCCATGTCCGGCTCTTGCTCGCACAGGTCGGTCAGTTCCAGACCGAGTTCACCCAGGGCCTCTTCGCAAGTCTTGTACAGGGAGAGGTTGTGCAGGTTGTTGGAGGTCAGACGCCCCATCAGGAATTCAGCAGAGAGATAGTGAATCGCACGAGTATCTTTCTTGAAGTGAGTCTGCTGAGTACGGGTCAGGCGCTCGTACACCTGTTCGTTGACGGCGGCAGCGGTCGCTTTCCACCATGCTTCGGGAGAGGCTTTCTGTTCGCTTGTACCCAAGGTAGAACGCAGGTGACGCACGATACTCGCCTTGAGCTGATCTTTATCCAGTTGGAGATCCTGGTCTGTCTTCTTCTTGGTAGCCATAAACCATTTTCCTTCGTTACAAATAAAAAATGTTATCCCCTTGAGGGACCGGCGCTGTTGTTATCTCAGAATATGTTCCGGCGTGGGCATACTAGCTAAAGCCGGGGGTTTAAAAGTTAACGTGAGTCACACTTTAACGTATAAAAATGACAGTTTCACCATGAAAACCCTTTCCTATATCCTCCCTGAACAAAATAAAAATAACCTTAAAAATCAAACTATTGAATGAAATAAAAAAAGTTGGATCCATGAATAGGTTTTCAATGATTGCCAGCGGCTGAAAATACGTGAAAATAAGCGCCGACTCGGCCGGTGATGAAATCGCTTTCAATGCCTGGTGTATCAGCACGGCAATAAAAGGAAGCTGCCCCAATTGGGGCAGCTTCCTGAGCTGAATTAACCATGGGCCTTGAACTGGTTACTCATGGGGTCGTAGTGATAACCAATCTGCTGCAGACGGGTGGCCAGCTGATCCTCCGTCATGTCGTAGTAAGCCAGCAACTCTTCCAGACCATCGCACTCCAGCCGCAGCTTCTCGTTGATGATCCCGAGCAGAATATTGGCGTCCAGCCGTTGCAAGGTGCTCACATCCATCTTGGTCCCTCCTCTTGCCATACATACTGTATAACCATGAGCGCCGGCCCGCGCTTTGTCTACAGGTTAAAAAACACCCGCCCCATCATCAATATAAATAGTGTTTAAATTCAAATGTTTAATAAAAACCCCTGTTAGTCGGCTCACATTTTTAATCACAAACGCCTTGTCACTGGCATGAGATAGAACTACTGTATACACATACAGCATGGTTATTCATACAGGACACACATATGAGCCAGCCCCTGAGTCACCGCCCACTCTCCTCCTCTGCCGGTGTGATCACCACCTGGCCCACCCGCCATCAGAACAAGGCGGAGCATGAGCATCGACTGGCCATGGATCTCCATGAAGCCCCGTTGCTGGATGCGCTGGGAAGATTGAGCCAAAGCGACAGCGGCTGGATCCTGCTCATAGCCCCGCCAGGGCTGCCCGTGGCCAAGCAACTGCAGGCACAGGGAATCAATCCCGCCCGGGTACTGGTGGTTCACGGCCCCAAGATCAAGAACTGGCAACGTCTGCTGGAGCAGAGCCTGGCCAACGGCCATTGTGCCGCCGTCTTGACCTGGCTGCCCGAACGGGTTGCCCTGGATCGCAGCCGCCTCAGCACCCTGGGGCAGCGTGCCGGTGTCCTGACCCGTTTCTTCGAGCCCACCCCTTCTCAGGGCTCTCTCTGCTACGGTGGGCAGGACGTCTACCTGAACCATTGAGCCTTATCGTGCCGACCCGGGCTGGCAGGGCTCCCCGCCCCAGCGTCAGTCTGGCAGGGCGGCAACCAAGACGAGAAAGGCGACCCTGGGGTCGCCTTCTGTCATATGGCCTGGGCTGCCATCTGCCCGGCGCCCCGCCAGGGGCTTGTACCGGATCAGGCGAGCCTGGTATCCAGCTCGGCAATTTTGGCAGACCAGTAGGCCGGACCGGTTTCATGGATGTTGTTGCCCTGGGAGTCCACCGCCACTGTCACCGGCATGTCTTCCACCTCGAACTCATAGATGGCTTCCATGCCCAGATCGGCGAAGGCTACCACACGGGCCTTCTTGATGGCCTTGGCCACCAGGTAGGCGGCACCACCCACTGCCATCAGATAGACGGCCTGGTGCTGCTTGATGCTCTCGACGGTTTTCGGACCCCGCTCGGACTTGCCTATCATGCCGATGAGGCCGGTTTCACCCAGCATCATGTCGGTGAACTTGTCCATCCGGGTGGAGGTGGTGGGACCGGCCGGGCCGACCACTTCGTCACGCACCGCATCGACCGGGCCGACGTAGTAGATGAAGCGGTTGGTGAAGTCGACCCCTTCCGGCAAGCCTTCGCCATTTTTCAGCATGTCGGCAATACGCTTGTGGGCGGCGTCACGGCCGGTGAGGATCTTGCCGGACAGCAGCACGGTATCGCCGCTCTTCCAGCTGGCGAGCTCGGCCTTGGTGATTCCATCGACGTTGACGCGGCGCACGTTGCCGCCCGCTTCACGGGTGATTTCCGGCCAGTCACTCAGCCTCGGCGGAGTCAATTCGGCGGGGCCAGAGCCGTCGAGCTCGAAGTGAACGTGGCGGGTGGCGGCGCAGTTGGGGATCATCACCACCGGTTTGGAGGCGGCATGGGTCGGGGCGGATTTGACCTTCACGTCCAGCACTGTGGTGAGGCCACCCAGCCCCTGGGCACCAATCCCCAGCCGGTTGACCTTGTCATAGAGCTCGACCCGCAGCTTCTCTTCTGTGGTCTCTGGGCCTCGGGCGATCAGCTCCTGAATGTCGATGTGCTCCATCAGGGCTTCCTTGGCGAGCACGGCCGCCTTCTCGGCGGTACCGCCGATGCCGATCCCCAGCATGCCAGGCGGGCACCAGCCGGCGCCCATGGTCGGTACGGTTTTGAGCACCCATTCGACCACGTCGTCGGAGGGGTTGAGCATCACCATCTTGGACTTGTTCTCGGAGCCGCCGCCCTTGGCCGCTATGCTCACTTCCACCTTGTCCCCCGGGATCATGTCGATGTGCACCACGGCAGGGGCGTTGTCCTTGGTGTTCTTGCGACTGCCGGCCGGATCCGCCAGCACGCTGGCGCGCAGCGGGTTGTCCGGATTGGTATAGGCGCGGCGAGTGCCCTCGTCCACCATCTCCTGCACCGTCATGTCGCTGTCCCACTGCACCTGCATGCCGATCTTGACGAAGCAGGTGACGATGCCGGTGTCCTGGCACAGGGGGCGATGCCCTTCGGCAGACATGCGGGAGTTGATCAGGATCTGGGCCAGGGCATCCTTGGCGGCCGGGTTGATCTCGCGGTCATAGGCAGCCTTGGCGGCGTGGACAAAATCGAGGGGGTGGTAGAAAGAGATGTACTGCAGGGCGTCAGCAATGGAATCGATAAAGTCCTGTTTTCTAATGATGCTCATATCATCCTCACTGGTCCTTGTCGTCGCTTGCGCGAGCAAGGGCTTCCATATGAGCCGGGCCTTCGGCAGGCGGCGAATGCGCACAGAGCCGGCGACTACGGCGTGTTTTTATAACGGTGTTTTTCTTAAAAATGCCGGCGGCCATGATACGCTTGAGCACCCGAACCGGCTAGGGAGCTGGGTGCAAACTGTTGCCTGTGTAACAAAAAATGAAACCAAGACTGCATATCCACCATTTCGATCCGCAAGCATCGCTTCACGCCCTGTTTGCCCGCTTGCAACACCAGGCCTGGGCCATCCTGCTGGAATCGGCAGGCCCAACGGGCGCCGACAACCGCTTTGACATCATCAGCGCCGATCCCCTTGCCACCCTGGAGACCCGGGGTGCCAGCACCTGCCTCACCCAGGCTGGCCACCAGAGCCATCATGACGGCGATCCCCTCGCCCTGCTCGCCGAGACCCAACGAGCCCTGTTGGGGGAGCTGGTGCAGGATGAGCATGACCTGCCCTTCATCGGGGGCGCCCTGGGGCTCTTTGGCTACGATCTGGGCCGGCGATTCGAGCGTCTGCCCGTCCAGGCCAGTGCAGACATCCAGGTACCCGACATGGCGGTGGGGATCTACGACTGGGCACTGCTGCGGGAAGTTGCGACCGGTCGCTGGCAGCTGGTGCACTGGGGAGAGGAGGCCGGGCTCGTCAGACGATTGCAGTGGCTGGTGGCGCAAGCCCCTCGGCCCTGTGCCCCCTTCGCCTTGCAGGGCGAGTGGCAGAGCAACATGAGCCGGGCCGAGTACGGCGAAAAGTTCGCCCGCATCCAGGCCTATCTGGCGGCAGGGGATTGCTATCAAATCAACCTGACCCAGCGCTTCAGCGCCCCCTATGGAGGGGACGAGTGGTCCGCCTATCTCGCCCTCAGCGCCGCCAACAAGGCCCCCTTCTCGGCCTTTGTCCGGCTGCCCCAGAGCGCCATGTTGAGCCTCTCCCCCGAGCGCTTCCTGCTGCTCGATGGCCGCCACATCGAGACCAAGCCCATCAAGGGCACCCGGCCCCGTCATCCGGATCCCGCTATCGACAAACAGGTGGCCGAGTCGCTCGCCAGCGCCGACAAGGACAGATCGGAGAACCTGATGATCGTGGATCTGCTGCGCAACGACATAGGCCGGGTCAGCCGCCCGGGCTCCGTCAGCGTGCCGAGCCTGTTTGCGGTGGAGTCCTTCCCCGCCGTGCATCACCTGGTCTCCACCATTCACGGGGAGCTGGATGCGCGCTGGCAGGGGGTGGATCTGCTGCGGGCCTGTTTCCCAGGCGGCTCCATCACGGGGGCCCCCAAGATCCGGGCGATGGAGATCATCGAGGAGCTGGAGCCGGTGCGCCGAAACGCCTATTGCGGCAGCATCGGCTATCTGAGCCAGCACGGCCGGATGGACACCAGCATCTGCATCCGCACCCTGATAGCCGAAGCCGGCCGGCTCCATTGCTGGGCGGGGGGCGGCATCATCGCCGACTCAGACCCGGACGCCGAATATCAGGAGACCTACGACAAGGTGGCCCGCATCCTGCCGCTGCTGGCTGCCTTGCGCCAATGAGCCTGTGACTGCCCTCGCCCGCCCCAAGGAGACCAGGACCGAGATGGATATCGAGATGAACCGCGCCGAGCTGCTGACCCGCTTCCTGTTGCAGCGCCCCGCCCCCGCCCACCGCCTGGCACTGGCGGGGCTCAAGCCGGCGGCTGTGCTGATCCCCCTGGTGGATCGCCCCCAGGGGCTGCGCCTGTTGCTGACCCGTCGCAGCACCACCCTGCGCCACCACCCGGGGCAGATAAGCTTCCCCGGCGGGCGCCAGGATCCGGAAGATGAGAGCCTGATCCACACGGCCCTGCGAGAGACCCATGAAGAGCTCGGGATCCCCGCCTCCCAGATCCGGGTCATCGGCAGCCTCACCCCGCTCAACACCATCTCCCTGTATGACGTCCTGCCTGTGCTGGCCATGATAGACCCCGACTACCGGCTTGCCCTCAGCCCCGACGAAGTGGAGCAGGCCTTCGAGGTGCCCCTCAGCCATGTGCTGGATCCGACCCACCACATAGCCCTGACCCTGCCAAGGGCGGGCAAGCGCCACACCATCTACTGGATCCCCTGGCAACACTCCTTCATCTGGGGGGCCACCGCCAGCATGATCCGCCAACTGGCCCAGCACCTGTCAGAACAACATATTGATAACCTTTCGAGGTGAGAAATTATCCAGTTAACATTCAACTAACACTGCATATGATAAATAAATTTTGATTTTTTATTCTTTTGATCACATTTCCATAAGAAAGTGCGGGTTTCAGCCTCATAAAGGTGAATCTGATCAACATTTTTGGGTAAAAAGAAAGTATTCTTGCGCCGACTAATTAAAACCACACATTCGGGGTGAGACACATGTCCAATACTGTCACTGGCGCACAGGACGTTGCAGCCGCACAGGAGCAAGGGATCCGCTCGGTCCAATCACGCGGTTGGAGCAAACAAGACACCACCTGGGTTATCAGCCTGTTCGGCACCGCCGTCGGCGCCGGCATCCTGTTCCTGCCCATCAACGCCGGCATGGGTGGCTTCTGGCCACTGGTGGTGATGGCGCTGCTGGTCGGCCCCATGACCTACCTGGCCCACCGCGGCCTGGCGCGCTTCGTGCTCTCCTCCAAGAAGCCCAATGCGGACATCACCGAAGTGGTGGAAGAGCATTTCGGCGTGGGCGCCGGCAAATTAATCACCCTGCTCTACTTCTTTGCCATCTACCCCATAGTGCTGATCTACGGCGTGGGCATCACCAATACCGTCGAGAGCTTCCTGGTCAACCAGCTGCAGATGACGGCGCCCCCGCGCTGGATCCTCTCCATCGTGCTGATCATGGCCATGATGTCGGTCATGCTGGCCGGTGAGAAGCTGATGCTGAAGGTCACCGAGTTCCTGGTGTACCCCCTCATCGCCATCCTGGCGGGCATCTCCCTCTACCTGATCCCGGACTGGACCGGTGCCGCCCTGGCCCAGGTGCCCTCCGCCAAGGATTTCGCCACCACCCTGTGGCTGACCATCCCGGTGCTGGTGTTCTCCTTCAACCACAGCCCGGCCATCTCCAGCTTCGCCCTGGCCCAGCGCCGTGATCACGGTGACAACGCCGTCGCCAAGTCCGACGCCATCTTGAAGCGCACCGCCATCATACTGCTGGGCTTCGTGATGTTCTTCGTCTTCTCCTGCGTGATGAGCCTGACTCCGGCCCAGCTGGCAGAAGCCAAGTCCCAGAACATTGCCGTGCTCTCCTACCTGGCCAACCAGCATGCGAGCCCCATCATCTCCTACTTCGGTCCGCTGGTTGCTTTCGTCGCCATCGTCTCCTCCTTCTTCGGCCACTACCTGGGTGCCCGTGAAGGTCTGAAGGGCATGGTGATGCAGCAGATGCGTTCCTCCGGCAAGGAGCCGAACCACAAGAAGATCGAGCTGTTCATCATCGCCTTCTTCATCCTGACCCTGTGGGCCGTGGCCGTGATCAACCCCTCCATCCTCGGCATGATCGAATCCCTGGGTGGCCCCATCATCGCCACCATCCTGTTCCTGATGCCGATGTACGCCATCAAGCGCGTCCCGGCCATGGCGAAATACCAGGGCCAGATCAGCAACCTGTTCGTGGCAACCATGGGCCTCATCGCCATCTCTGCCATCCTCTATCAGCTGGTCGGCTAACCCCGCCCCCGATAGCCAGGGTCAACCGGATCGCCGGTTGACCCTGCCAGAGACCCACAGCCCGGCAGGCTCAGCGTGCCGGGCTGTTTTCATTGCGGGGCACCGGCAAGGGCCAGGATAAGGCCATCGGCCTATCAGCCACCTTTCCCACCCACCCGCTGCGTTGCCGCCCGTGCAATCGGCTCCTCTTATCACGCTCCACGCTTGGACTAGAAGCAGGAATGGCGTCAACCCCCATGCTGCCGAGTGATCCCCCACGCCCATGATCCCTTCTGCCCTTTGCCTAGTGCCTGTGCAGGAGGATGGGCGCTATACCGCGCCTACATCGGGCACCTAGGGCCTCCCCGCAGGGGTCTGGTTTTGCATCCGATACGCGGGATGCCGTCGATCGCAAGCCCCGCTCTCAGATGCAACGGTGCCGAGCAGAATCTCTGATGCTCCAGGTCGGCGCCCCTCTGCCCGCGACGAGCCTTGAGCCCTTGCCGCGATGGCGGCACGGCGGCTGGCTGCCCATCAACGCCTGAGCCTATGGACCCCGCCGCCCCTGCGGCTCTTCCTTTCCAGAGGGATAGCCACGACCGCCCTCGCAGGCAGGCGCGTCCACCCATGGACAAGAGGCTCACAGCGGCAACCGGCAGATTGGATTAAGGAAGGCGCAAGCGTTGATGACACAAGATTGCAGGCAATAAAAAGCGCCCTCCGAAGAGGGCGCCAGCATTCAGGGAAAAGCTAAGGGGATCAGGCTTCGCGGCTGGGCAGCGGGGCCGCCTCCATCAGGCTCTCATCCTCGGCCATGCAGGCGGCCGCGGTGAACAGCACGTCGGTGGAGCTGTTGAGGGCCGTCTCGGCGGAGTCCTGCAGCACCCCGATGATGAAGCCGACGGCGACGACCTGCATGGCGATGTCGTTGCTGATGCCAAACAGGCTGCACGCCAGCGGGATCAGCAGCAGGGAGCCACCGGCCACGCCGGAGGCGCCACAGGCGCTGATGGTGGCGACCACGGAGAGCAGAATGGCGGTAGCCAGATCCACTTCCATCCCCAGGGTGTGCACCGCCGCCATGGAGAGCACAGTGATGGTGATGGCGGCCCCTGCCATGTTGATGGTGGCGCCCAGCGGGATGGAGACAGCGTAGGTGTCTTCCGGCAGACGCAGCTTCTCGGCCAACGCCATGTTGACCGGGATGTTGGCGGCGGAGCTGCGGGTGAAGAAGGCGGTCACGCCACTCTCTTTCAGGCAGGTCAGCACCAGCGGATAGGGGTTGCGCTTGATCTTCCAGAACACGATGAGCGGGTTGACCACGAAGGCGATGAACAGCATGCAGCCGATCAGCACCACCAGCAGCTGGGCATAGCCAAACAGGGCATCGAAACCTGTCTCGGCCAGGGTGGACGCCACCAGACCCAGGATGCCGAGCGGGGCACAGCGGATCACCGCTCTGACGATGCTGGAAACCCCGTGGGACACATCGGAAATCAGCGCCTTGGTGCTGTCACCCGCGTGACGCATGGCGATACCAAGGCCGATGGCCCAGGCCAGGATACCGATGTAGTTGGCATCCAGCAGCGCCTTCACCGGGTTGGTCACCACGTTGAACAGCAGGGTCTGCAGTACCTCGGTGATGCCGCCCGGCGGGGTGATCTCGGCAGTGCTGGCCACCAGGTGCAGGTTGGAGGGGAACAGGAAGCTCGCCATCACGGCCACCACGGCGGCCAGGAAGGTCCCCAGCACATAGAGCAGCAAGATCGGCTTCATGTTGGTCTTCTGACCCTGCTTGTGACCGATGATCGCCGACATCACCAGCACGAAGACCAGCAGCGGGGCGACCGCCTTCAGGGCACCGACGAACAGGCTGCCAAGCAGACCCGCCGCCTTGGCCCATTCGGGCATGAACATGGCAAGGAGGATGCCGAATACCAGACCGACCAGGATCTGGCTAACCAGACTGGTGCTGTTGACCAGTTTTATGAGGGGGTGTTGTTGTGTCATCAAATAGTCCCTGTGCACTCATGGTGCGTGAATCATTAGTCCTGTTGGCAACCTGCCGCGCGCATTGACACCGGCCTGTGGACGGTGGTGCCGTTGGCAAACCTTCTTCTGGATCTGTCCAGTACGCGTGGGGTTGCGGACAAGGAATATCCCATCTGCCATCGTTTTTTTCCACATAATCACTGAAAAATATCAGGGTTACCTCACAAAAAATCTACAACAATGTGATAACACAATATCAACTACGGTCAAATTGTCACCAAACCAGTCCTATCATCGGCCGATGTGGGGGCGAGAGTGGTATCATGCCGCTCACTTTGCACTGGAGCCTGTTGCCATGATCACCTCTTTATTGACCCGACACTTCGGCTTCGACCGGCTGCGCCCCGGCCAGGAAGCGGTGATCAGCCGCCTGCTGGCCGGCAAGAGTGCGGCTGCCATCTTCCCGACCGGCGCAGGCAAGTCCCTCTGCTACCAGTTGCCCGCGCTGGCACTGCCCCATCTGACCCTGGTCATCTCCCCCCTGCTGGCGCTGATGCACGATCAGCTCGCTTTCTTGCAGAGCAAGGGGATTGCCGCCGCGACCCTGGACTCCAGCCAGACCCCCGAGGAGAGCCGCCGGGTGATGCAGCAGGCCAGCGACGGCCAGCTCAAGATCCTGATGATCTCGGTGGAGCGCCTCAAGAACGAGCGCTTTCGCCGCTTCATCGCCCAGGTGCCACTCTCCCTGCTGGTGGTGGACGAGGCGCACTGCATCTCCGAATGGGGCCACAACTTTCGGCCCGACTATCTGAAGCTGCCGGACCATCGCCGCGATCTCACCATTCCCCAGGTACTGCTGCTCACCGCCACCGCCACCCCGGCGGTCATGGCAGACATGCAGGCCAAATTCGCCATCGAGGCCGAGGATCTGGTGGTGACAGGTTTCTATCGCCCCAATCTGGATCTCGCCGTGATCCCGCTGGCCGGCAGTGCCCGCGATGGCTGGCTGCGTGACGAGTTGCGCCGCGATCCCGCAGCCCCCACCATCGTCTACGTCACCCTGCAGCAGAGCGCGCAGCTGTGCGCCGATCAGCTGCAGGCCATCGGCATTCGCGCCTGTGCCTATCATGCGGGGCTGGATCCCGCCCTGCGCAGCCAGATCCAGCACGACTTCATGGCCGGCCGACTCGACTGCATCGTCGCCACCATCGCCTTTGGCATGGGGATCGACAAGGCCGATATCCGCCGGGTCATTCACTACGATCTGCCCAAATCCATCGAGAACTACAGCCAGGAGATAGGCCGCGCCGGACGTGACGGGCTCCCCTCCCGCTGCATGGTGCTGGCGAGCCGCGCCCAGTTGCCTGTGCTGGAAAACTTCGTCTATGGGGACACCCCGGACAGGGAGGCCATCCTGAGCTTGCTCCAGATCCTGCAACAGAGCGGTGCCGAGTGGGAATTTGGCCTGCTGCGCCTCTCCAACGAGACCAACATTCGCCAACTGCCCCTCAAGACCCTGCTGGTCTATCTGGAGATGGCGGGGATCATTGCCCCGGCCTACAGCTACTTTGCCGAGTACCGTTTCAAGTTCGTGCTGGAAAAACGGGAGATCCTGGCTCGCTTCAATCCCGATCGCCGCCAGTTCCTGGAGCAGCTGTTTGCCTGTGCGCCCCAGGCGCGCAGCTGGTGCACCATGGACTTCGATGCGCTGTGGCAGGGTTATCAGGGGGAACGCCAGCGCGCTGCGGCGGCGCTGGATTATCTGCAGCAGCAGGGCTGGATCGAGCTTGAAAGCAAGCAGATGACGGAGGTGTATCGGATCGTGCGCCAGCATATCGACCCGACGGCACTGGCCGAAGAGCTGCATGGACTGTTTGAAAAGAAAGAGCAGAGCGAGCTTGCCCGCCTCCAGGCCCTGCTGGGGTTCTTTACCTCGACCCACTGCCTGAGCCATGAGCTGGCCCGCTATTTTGCCGATGAAGAGGCGCCCGAGCAGTGCGGGCACTGCTCCGTCTGCCGGGGGGAGATAGCCGTGCTGCCGCCGCTGCCATCTCCGGGCTTGCCCAACGAGCACGGCTTGCGCGCCTGGTGCGATCCTCTGATTGCCCTGTGTCACCAGCGCCATCCCAGGATCCTGACCCGCTTCCTGTGCGGTATCGCCACCCCCCTGACCACCCGGATCAAGGCGAGAAACCTGGCCGGTTTTGGCCAGCTGGCGAGCCATCCCTTCGCCGAGGTGCTGGCGGCGGTGTCGGCGATCTATCCTGCCGACGCTTGATCACCCGCTTGCCGGACGCTGAAAAAATAAGACCCTCGCGGATGCGAGGGTCAAGCCAACGGAAACGTGCTTAAACAGAGCTTAGTATCTGCGCAATCACCCACTCTCTTGCTAAAGCGATGACTGCTCGACACAGGGCCAATCTAGAGCAGCCGGAATGTAGCGTCAATGTAAAAATTAGAGCTTAAACACCAAACGACACACATTACGTTAACGTAAGCGTCATGACATTTCATCCCTTCTCCCCTGCCACCCTTGCCCCGCCTGCACTTCGATTCGACAAACCCGGGAGCCATCATTTTCTGCGCCTGCCACACAAACATTTATTTTTTATGTCTTTGACATTTGCATCACTGTCGTGGCAAAAATAATTTAACAGTCAGTAACATAGAGATGTCATTGGCTGCCTCTTCCCGCATGAGGATCGGGAAGCTCCCGTACAAACTTAAACCAATGATGGCGATGGATTACTGGGGGCTGTTGACTAGGCTTAAGAGGTAAACAGAACAAAAGTAGTGATCCACTCTTTTTCAGGGTAAGCGACTATAACGAGGGCTAAGTTATGGGCATCTTCGAGCACTATCAACAGCGGTATGAGAAGGCCAGAGAGGAGGAGTACAGCATCCAGGAGTTTCTGGATATGTGCAAACAGGACAAATCCTGCTACGCCTCCGCCGCCGAACGACTGCTGGTTGCCATCGGCGAACCGGAAATGATCGACACTTCCGTCAATCCGCGCCTCAGCCGCCTCTTTTCCAACCGCGTCGTCGCACGCTATCCCGCTTTCAAAGACTTCTATGGCATGGAAGAGGCCATCGAGCAGATCGTCTCCTACCTCAAGCACTCCGCCCAGGGACTGGAAGAGAAGAAGCAGATCCTCTACCTGCTCGGCCCCGTCGGCGGCGGTAAATCCTCGCTGGCCGAGAAACTCAAGTCCCTGATGCAAAAAGTGCCCATCTATCGCATCAAGGGGTCGCCGGTCAATGACCACCCCTTCTGCCTGTTCGACATCGAAGAGGACGGCGAGATCCTGGAAAAAGAGTACGGCATACCGCGACGCTACCTGAGGCCCATCATGTCCCCCTGGGTCGCCAAGCGGCTGCATGAGTTTGGCGGCGACATCACCAAGTTCAAGGTGGAGAAGGTCAACCCCTCCATCCTGGATCAGATCGCCATCGCGAAAACCGAGCCGGGGGACGACAACAACCAGGACATCTCCTCCCTGGTGGGCAAGGTCGACATCCGCATGCTGGAACACTACGCCCAGGATGATGCCGATGCCTACTCCTACTCAGGGGCGCTGTGCAAGGCGAACCAGGGGATGATGGAATTCGTGGAGATGTTCAAGGCTCCCATCAAGGTATTGCACCCCTTGCTGACCGCGACCCAGGAAGGCAACTACAACGGCACCGAGGGACTCTCCGCCCTCCCCTTCGACGGCATCCTGCTGGCCCACTCCAACGAATCCGAATGGCAGCAGTTCCGCAACAACAAGAACAACGAGGCCTTCCTCGACCGGGTCTACATCGTCAAGGTGCCCTACTGCCTGCGCGTCTCGGAAGAGGTGAAGATCTACGAGAAACTGCTGTTCAACAGCGAGCTGACCGAGGCCAAATGCGCCCCGGGCACCCTGGAGCTGCTGGGCCAGTTCTCCGTATTGTCACGGCTCAAGGAGCCGGAAAACTCCAGCCTCTACTCCAAGATGCGGGTCTATGACGGCGAGAGCCTCAAGGATACGGATCCCAAGGCGAAGAGCTATCAGGAGTATCGCGACTACGCCGGCGTCGACGAGGGCATGAACGGCCTCTCCACCCGCTTTGCGTTCAAGATCCTCTCCCGTGTCTTCAACTTCGACCATGCGGAAGTGGCGGCCAACCCTGTCCACCTCTTCTATGTGCTGGAGCAGCAGATAGAACGCGAGCAGTTCCCGCAGGAGCTGCACGATCGCTACCTCGAGTTCATCAAGGGCTATCTGACCCCGCGCTACGTGGAATTTATCGGCAAGGAGATCCAGACCGCCTATCTCGAGTCGTATTCAGAGTACGGGCAGAACATCTTCGATCGCTATGTCACCTATGCCGACTTCTGGATCCAGGATCAGGAGTACCGTGACCCCGAGACCGGCCAGCTGTTTGATCGGGCATCGCTGAACAGCGAGCTGGAGAAGATCGAAAAACCGGCAGGGATCAGCAACCCGAAAGATTTTCGCAACGAGATCGTCAACTTCGTGCTGCGTGCACGGGCCAACAATGCAGGCCGTAACCCCAACTGGACCAGTTACGAGAAGCTGCGCACCGTGATCGAGAAGAAGATGTTCTCCAACACGGAAGAGCTGCTGCCGGTTATCTCCTTCAACAGCAAAACCTCGGCCGAGGAGCAGAAGAAGCACGATAACTTTGTCGAACGGATGATGGAGAAGGGCTATACCCGCAAACAGGTACGCCTGCTCTCCGAATGGTATCTCAGGGTACGCAAGTCATCCTGACCCTGCCGTGTTCAAGGGGGAGTTATGGCGCATTTTATCGACCGCAGGCTCAACGGCAAAAACAAAAGCGCTGTCAATCGGCAGCGCTTCATCCGCCGCTACAAGAAGCAGATCAAACAAGCGGTCTCGGATGCTGTCTCCAAGCGCAGCATTCAGGACGTGGACAAGGGCGAGAGCATCAGCATCCCGACCAAGGACATCGGTGAGCCCCATTTCCATCAAGGCCAAGGCGGTAAACGGGAGATGGTGCACCCGGGCAACGATCAGTTCGTCTCCGGTGACAAGATTGACCGCCCCAAGGGAGGGGGCAGCGGTCAGGGCGGGGGCGAAGGCCAGGCCTCGGATCAGGGCGAGGGAGCTGACGACTTCGTGTTCCAGATCTCGAAAGACGAGTACCTGGACCTGCTGTTTGAGGATCTGGAGCTGCCACGGCTGCAGAAGACCCAGCTCAACCAGCTGATGGAGATGAAAACCTACCGCGCGGGCTACACCTCCAACGGGGTGCCCGCCAACATCAACGTGGTGCGCTCGCTGCAAAATTCGCTGGCGCGTCGCATGGCGCTGCAGGCGGGCAAGAAGCGCCAGCTGCGTGAACTGGAGGAGCGGCTGGCCCTGCTGGCCGTCGATCCCAACGAACATTTTGCCGAGATGGCACAGCTCGAAAAGGAGATCAGGGAGCTGAAACGGCGGATCGAGGCGGTGCCCTTCATCGACACCTTCGATCTCAAGTTCAACAACTTCGTCAAGCGGCCCGTGCCCTCCAGCCAGGCGGTGATGTTCTGCCTGATGGATGTCTCCGGCTCCATGGATCAAGCCACCAAGGAGATGGCCAAGCGTTTCTACATCCTGCTCTATCTGTTCCTGAGCCGGACCTACAAGAACGTGGAGGTGGTCTACATTCGCCACCACACCCAGGCCAAGGAAGTGGACGAACACGAGTTCTTCTACTCCCAGGAGACCGGCGGCACCATAGTCTCCAGCGCCCTCAAGATGATGAACGACATCATCAACGAGCGTTACCCTGCCAACCAGTGGAACATCTATGCGGCGCAGGCGTCCGATGGCGACAACTGGGCGGATGATTCGCCCCAGTGCCGGGAGATACTGATGCGCGACATCATGCCGCGGGTGCGCTACTACTCCTACATCGAGATCACCACCCGCGCTCATCAGACCCTGTGGCACGAGTACGAGTCGGTGGCCGAGCAGTACCCCCACTTCGCGATGGAGCACATTCGCAAGGTAGAGGACATCTATCCGGTGTTCCGGGAGTTGTTCAAGAAGCAAGCGGCTTGAGGGATCACATATGGTAGAAACCGCGAGAAAAATAGCGCCGCTGGACGATGGGCCTGACTGGAACTTCGATCTGCTGGAGACCTATCACCAGGAGATTGCCCGGGTTGCCAAGTTTTATCGGCTGGATACCTATCCCAACCAGATCGAGGTGATCACCGCCGAGCAGATGATGGATGCCTACTCCAGCGTCGGCATGCCCATCGGCTACCAGCACTGGTCGTTCGGCAAGCGCTTCATCCACACCGAGCGCAACTACAAGCGCGGCCAGATGGGCTTGGCCTATGAGATCGTCATCAACTCGGACCCCTGCATCGCCTACCTGATGGAAGAGAACACCATGCCGATGCAGGCACTGGTGATGGCGCACGCCTGCTATGGCCACAACTCTTTTTTCAAGAACAACTACCTGTTCAAGGCCTGGACCGATGCCTCCTCCATCATCGACTACCTGCTGTTTGCCAAGAACTACATCACCGAATGCGAGGAAAAACACGGCATAGATGCCGTAGAACGGCTGCTCGACTCCTGCCACGCCCTGATGAACTTCGGGGTGGATCGCTACAAGCGGCCCCAGAAGATCTCCCTGGCAGAGGAGAAACGGCGCCAGAAGGCGCGGGAAGATTACCTGCAGACCCAGGTCAACGAGCTGTGGCGCACCCTGCCCAAGCAGCACAAGGCCGCCGGTATCGAGGACAGGCGCTATCCGCCCGAGCCTCAGGAGAACATCCTCTACTTCATCGAGAAGAACGCCCCATTGCTGGAGCCCTGGCAGCGGGAAGTGGTGCGCATAGTGCGCAAGATCAGCCAGTACTTCTACCCGCAGAAGCAGACCCAGGTGATGAACGAGGGCTGGGCCACCTTCTGGCACTACACCATCCTCAATCACCTGTATGACGAGGGGAAGATCAGCGATCGCTTCATGATAGAGGTGCTGCACAGCCACACCAACGTGGTGTACCAGCCCCCCTACAACAGCCGCTACTACTCGGGCATCAACCCCTATGCCCTCGGTTTTGCCATGTTCACCGACCTGCGCCGCATCTGCGAGCACCCCACAGAGGAGGACAGATACTGGTTCCCCGATTACGCCGGTACCAACTGGGTCGACACCCTGCACTTCGCCATGCAGAACTTCAAGGACGAGAGCTTTATCAGCCAGTTTTTAAGTCCTAAAGTGATGCGCGACATGAAGCTGTTTGCCATCGATGACGACGATCTGAAGAACTACCTCAAGGTCTCCGCCATCCACAACGAGGAGGGTTACCGGCTGGTGCGCAACACCCTGTCAGCCCAATACAACCTGAGCAATCTGGAGCCCAACATTCAGGTCTACAACGTGGCGGTGAAGGGAGATCGCTCCCTCACCCTGCGTTATGTCCCCCACAACAGGATCCCCCTCGGCGAGTCGCGGCACGAGGTGCTCAAGCATCTGCACCAGCTGTGGGGATTCGATGTGGTGCTGGAGCAGGATAACGGCGAGCTCACCGCGGACATCATAGGGCGCTGCCCGGATCGCAAGAGCCTGACCTGATGGGCAGGCAAGGAGCATAAAAAAACGCGCCATCAGGCGCGTTTTTTCGTTGTGACACACATCAGTTATCGCACAGGTTGCTCGGCATGTCCTGGCGCAGACGGGTCCACAATTTACCTGACTCTATACCGTACTGGCGCACCGTCATGAACACGGCCTCGTGATTCTTGGTCTCGGCCAAGCCCAGCAGCGTCTTGTAGTAGGCATCCGCCGTCTCGCGCGCCTGCTTGTCGGAGAAGTAATAGCGGCCGACCCGGCTGTACAGCCCTTTGAACCCATTGAGGATCAAGGCGTAGATCGGATTGCCGGAAGCAAAGGAGAGCTGGTGGTGCAGGCGGTAATCGAACTCGGCATAGGCCTCAGCCGTGTTCTCGACCTCATCGGCCCCGCGCAGGATCTCGGCGGCTTGCTCCGGGTTGTTGCGAATGGCGCCACGGATGAAGATGGTGCAGATGTTGGTGCGCGCCGACAGCAGTTGGGCCACCAGATCCGGCACCTTGTCCTGATCGAGCCGTGCCAGGGTCTCCAGGATGTTGAGACCCGAGGTTTCCCAGAAATTGTTGACCTTGGTCGGTTTGCCATGCTGGATGGTGAGCCAGCCATCGCGGGCAAGGCGCTGCAGCACTTCGCGCAAGGTAGTGCGAGTCACGCCAATCAGCTCGGACAGTTCGCGCTCCGCCGGCAGAATGGATCCTGGAGGAAAGCGATTGTTCCAGATGGACTCGATGATGTATTCCTCGGCAAACCCGGCAGGGCTTTGCGCTTTTATGACCATGTGGTGACTCTGTTGTAGTGCGTAAAAAGGCTCACGAATAATAGCAAAGCCGGTCATGCTGGCAAGCAGAAGGTCAGTCCTCTGCTCACATTAACCCGATCTTTTTGTTAAAAATATGTATACAGCCATATGGCCGGAGCCAAGCAACACCAAATGATGGTGATATCGACGCCTCGCCGCTGGGCAAGTACGGCGGCGTTATTTATAGTTAGCGCTCCCTTGATTAAAATCATGTGCAATCAATTTGATAAAGGTGAATATCCGGATGTTCGGGTCGAGTCGGGCTCGACTGCATAGACGCAGATACCAACAACAGAACAGAGAACCATCATTATGC
The DNA here is from genome assembly GCF_023093515.1 of Aeromonas genomosp. paramedia. NCBI lineage: Bacteria > Pseudomonadati > Pseudomonadota > Gammaproteobacteria > Aeromonadales > Aeromonadaceae > Aeromonas > Aeromonas genomosp. paramedia. The sequence goes on along the minus strand of NZ_JAAROG010000009.1, from coordinate 33,071 downwards.
CAATCAGCCTAGGGCGCGCTTTTGCAAAGAATTTTTTGGGTAATGCCCCTCGGTGGTACAAAATTGCCATCGTTCTATTCCTGCTGATCAATCCGATCGTCTTCCACATTGATCCCTTCCTGGCTGGCTGGTTGCTGGTTGTCGAGTTCATCTTCACCCTGGCCATGGCGCTCAAGTGCTACCCGCTGCAACCGGGCGGCCTGCTGGCCATCGAAGCCGTGCTCATCGGCATGACTTCAGCGAACCAGATCAAGCATGAACTGGTGGCCAACATCGAAGTCCTGCTGCTGCTGGTCTTCATGGTGGCCGGCATCTATTTCATGAAGCAGTTGCTGCTCTACGTCTTCACCAAGATGCTGGTCCGCATCCATTCCAAGACCCTGCTCTCCCTCGCCTTCTGCCTGGTGTCGGCCTTCTTGTCCGCCTTCCTCGACGCCCTGACGGTGATCGCCGTGGTCATCAGCGTCGCCACCGGTTTCTACGCCATCTATCACAAGGTGGCCTCCCGCGACGAGTTTGAGGGTCAGCATCAGGATGACGAGGACATCGACGAGTTGTCTCGCCAGCACCTGAACGAGTTCCGCGCCTTTTTGCGCAGCCTGATGATGCATGCCGCCATCGGTACTGCCCTGGGGGGCGTGTGCACCCTGGTCGGCGAGCCCCAGAACCTCATCATTGGTGAGCAGGCGGGCTGGCATTTCGGTGAATTTGCCATTCGCATGGCCCCGGTCACCATCCCCGTCTTCCTCTGCGGTCTGCTCACCTGCATCCTGGTGGAGAAATTCCGCTGGTTCGGTTATGGCACCAAGTTGCCAGAGCCTGTGCGCCATATCATGGAAGCCTATGAGCGCGACGAAGATGCCGGGCGCAGCCCGCAAGACAAGGCCAAGCTGCTGGTTCAGGCGGCGATCGCCATCTGGCTCATCACAGGTCTGGCCCTGCATCTGGCGGCGGTGGGCCTGATCGGCCTGACCGTCATAGTGCTCGCAACCTCCTTCACCGGCGTCACCGAGGAACATGCCCTCGGCAAGGCCTTCCATGAGGCGCTGCCTTTCACCGCCCTGCTCACCGTCTTCTTCAGCGTGGTGGCGGTGATCATCGATCAACAGCTGTTCAAACCGGTGATCCAGTGGGTACTGGCTGCCAAACCCGAGGATCAGCTCGCCCTCTTCTATCTGGCCAACGGCTTGCTCTCCATGGTGAGCGACAACGTCTTCGTCGGCACCGTCTACATCAACGAGGTAAAGACCGCCCTGCTCAATGGCGCCATCAGCCGCGAGCATTTCGATCTGCTGGCGGTGGCCATCAACACGGGGACCAATCTGCCGTCTGTGGCCACCCCCAATGGCCAGGCGGCCTTCCTGTTCATGCTCACCTCGGCGCTGGCGCCGCTGCTGCGCCTCTCCTATGGCCGCATGGTGTGGATGGCTCTGCCCTACACCCTGGTGCTGGGGCTGGTGGGGTTCTTTGCGGTGGAACAACTGCTCGCCCCTGCCACCGAATGGTTCTACCAGGCCGGCTGGCTGACGCAGGGGGGCGCTGTGCCAACCCTGGCACCGGCGGCACACTGATGACGCTAGGGGCCATGAGGCCCCTTTCTTTTTAAATGGGGCTCTGCTCTAATTCAGCCATTATTTTTCTCTGTGAGATCAATCAGATGATCGAGTTTCTTCGCCGTATTGCCAGCCATCGTCTGGCCTGGGGCCTGCTGGCTGCGTCTGCTCTCTGCTTCGAGCTGTGCGCCCTCTTCTTCCAGCATGTGCTGGGTCTGCACCCTTGCGTGATGTGCATCTATGAGCGGATCGCCATCCTCGGGGTGTTCGCTGCCGGCCTGCTCGGCATGGTGGCACCAGAGAAGTGGTATCTCCGCTGGAGTGCCATGCTGCTGTGGGGCTACAGCGCCTTCTGGGGCCTGAAGCTGGCACTCAAGCATGTGGATTACCAGGTGAACCCCTCCCCCTTCAATGTGTGCGAAGGTTTCGTCGACTTCCCAAGCTGGGCGCCGCTGGATCAGTGGATCCCCTGGCTCTTCTTCCCGGACGGCGATTGCAGCGAGATCAGCTGGCAGTTCCTGAGTTTCTCCATGCCGCAGTGGTTGATCGTCATCTTCGCCGCCTACCTGCTGGTGTTTGCTGTGGTCGCCATCGGCAACCTGGTCAAGGGCCGCTGCTGCAATTGACGCTGACGCCGCCATATACAACCCATACAAAAGGGAGCCATCGGCTCCCTTTTCCATCAGCGGTGCCAGTCACCCAAGCCGCTCCCGTTTCTCCATGCCCCTGTCATCTGGCTGATGGCCAGCTTCGCCGCCTACCTGCTGGTGTTCGTGGTTGTGGCAGTCGGCAACCTGGTCAAGGGCCGCTGCTGCAACTGACGCTGACGCCGCCGTATAAGACGCATCAACGCACACAAAAAGGGAGCCATTGGCTCCCTTTTCCATCAGCGGTGCCAGCCACCCAAGCCGCTCTCGTTTCTCCATGCCCCTGTCATCTGGCTGATGGCCAGCTTCGCCGCCTACCTGCTGGTGTTCGTGGTTGTGGCAGTCGGCAACCTGGTCAAGGGCCGCTGCTGCAACTGACGCTGACGCAGCCATATAAGACGCATCAACACATACAAAAAGGGAGCCATCGGCTCCCTTTTCATTCTCCGCAGTCTCTGTACTCGGTTGCACAGGCACGCACTCAACTCGCCTTGGCGGTGTGCATCCGAGCCTTCACCATGCCGACAATCATGGGCAGCAGCGAGATGCCGATGATGCCGAAGATGAGCAGGGTGAAGTTGTGGCGCACCACCGGCAGGTTGCCGAAGAAGTGGCCCGCATAGACGAACGACAACACCCACAGCAAGCCGCCAATCAGGTTGAACGCCAGGAAGCGCGGGTAGGTCATGGCTCCCATGCCCGCCACGAAGGGGGCAAAGGTGCGCACTATGGGCAGGAAGCGGGTGATGATGATGGTCTTGCCGCCATGCTTGGCATAGAAGGCGTGGGTCTTGACCAGATAGTCGCGCCGGAAGATCTTCGAATCGGGATTGCGAAACAGCTGATCCCCGAAGAAGTGGCCTATGGTGTAGTTCACCACGTTGCCGAGCACGGCGGCGATGATCAGCACCCCCGCCAGGGTGTGCACGTCCAGCACGCTGCCCACGGTGAGGGCGCCTGCGGCAAACAGCAGGGAGTCGCCGGGCAGGAAGGGGGTCACCACCAGGCCGGTCTCACAGAAGATGATGAGGAACAGGATGGCGTAAACCCAGATGCCATAGTGCTCGAACAGCTCTTTCAGGTGCACGTCAACGTGCAGAATAAAGTCGATTGCAAACAGGATCAGATCCATTTTCTCATACCCATGAAGTGAACGGCGTGGAGTCTACGCCAATGCCTTGCGCCCGACAATCTGCGGCATCGTCTCTCCCCTCATTCCAGGGTATCCAGCCCCTTCCTGACCGTTGCGGGCAGGCAGGACTCCCACCCCCAGAGCAGCAACAGCAGCAGGCTGACGTCGTCGAGCCAGCCAACGAAGGGCACCAGATCCGGGATGAGATCCACCGGACTGATGCCATAGACGAGGATGAGGATCACCAGCCCCTTGGCCCACCAGGGGGTGTCCGGGTGGCGAAAACCGGCGTAGAGGCGACGCAGGCGCCGCCAGATCAGCCAACGCTTGCCGCTCATGATTCAATCAACTCGCCGCGCAGCCGCTGGATCTGATCCCGCATGGCGGCGGCCTGTTCGAACTCCAGATCCCGGGCATGCTGGAACATCTGCTCCTCCATCCGCTTGATCTCCTTGGCGATCTCGCTGGCGGAGCGGGCATGGTACTCCCCTTGCGGCTCGGCCGCCTTGCGACTGCCTCTGCCGGGTTTGCCGGCGGTGCGGCTGCCCCCCATGTCCATCACGTCCCCCACCGACTTGTTGAGGCCCTTGGGCGTGATGCCGTGCTCCAGGTTATGGGCGTGCTGCAGGGCACGGCGCCGCTCGGTCTCCTCGATGGCCACCTTCATGGAGTTGGTGATGGTGTCGCCGTAGAGGATGACCTTGCCGTTGAGGTTGCGCGCCGCCCGGCCAATGGTCTGGATGAGGGAGCGGGTGGAGCGCAGGAAGCCCTCTTTATCCGCATCCAGAATGGCCACCAGGGAGACCTCCGGCATGTCGAGCCCTTCCCGCAGCAGGTTGATGCCCACCAGCACGTCGAATTTGCCGAGACGCAGATCACGGATGATCTCCACCCGCTCCACTGTGTCTATGTCCGAATGCAGGTAACGCACCCGCACGTCGTGATCCGCCAGGTACTCGGTCAAGTCTTCCGCCATCCGCTTGGTGAGGGTGGTGACCAGCACCCGCTCCTCCACCGCCACCCGCAGCCGGATCTCGGAGAGCAGATCGTCCACCTGGGTGGTGACGGGGCGCACCTCGATGACAGGATCGAGCAGGCCGGTGGGACGCACCACCTGCTGCACCACGTCGCCGCCGGACTTCTCCAGCTCGTAGGGGCCGGGGGTGGCCGAGACGAACACCGTCTGGGGCATCAGGGCCTCGAACTCGTCAAACTTCAGCGGCCTGTTGTCCAGCGCCGAGGGGAGCCGGAAGCCGTACTCCACCAGGGTCTCCTTGCGGGATCTGTCCCCTTTGAACATGGCGCCTATCTGCGGCACAGTGACGTGGGACTCGTCGATGATGAGCAGGCCATCCCCCGGCAGGTAGTCAAACAGGGTGGGCGGCGGCTCGCCGGGGGCACGCCCCGACAGATAGCGGCTGTAGTTCTCGATGCCGGAGCAGTACCCCAGCTCCTGCATCATCTCGATGTCGAACTGGGTGCGCTGGCTGATGCGCTGCTCCTCCACCAGCTTGTTGAGGGAGAGCAACTGCTCGCGGCGCCCCTTGAGCTCTTCCTTGATGTGATCGATGGCCCCGAGGATGGTCTCCCTCGGCGTGGCGTAGTGGGTCTTGGGGTAGATGGTGTAGCGCACCACAGTCTGCTCGATGGCGCCGGTCAGGGGATCGAACTGGGAGAGGCGCTCCACCTCCTCGTCAAACAGCTCCACCCGCAAGGCCAACTTGTCCGATTCGGCAGGGTAGATGTCGATCACCTCCCCCCGCACCCGGAAGGTGCCGCGCTGGAAGGCCATGTCGTTGCGGGTGTATTGCAGCTCGGCGAGGCGGCGCAGAATGTCCCGCTGGTTGATCACATCCCCCACCTTCAGGTGCAGCATCATGCTGAGGTAGGCCTGGGGGTCCCCCAGACCATAGATGGCCGATACCGAGGCGACGATCACCACGTCCCGCCGCTCCAGCAGCGCCTTGGTGGCCGACAGCCGCATCTGCTCGATGTGATCGTTGATGGAGGCATCCTTCTCTATAAAGGTGTCCGTGGTCGGCACATAGGCTTCCGGCTGGTAGTAGTCGTAATAGGAGACGAAGTACTCCACCGAGTTCTCGGGGAAGAACTCCTTCATCTCCCCATAGAGCTGGGCAGCCAGGGTCTTGTTGGGAGCCAGTATCATGGTCGGGCGGTTCAGGGTGGCGATGACGTTGGCCATGGTGAAGGTCTTGCCCGACCCGGTCACCCCGAGCAGGGTCTGGTGGGCGAGGCCGGACTCGATGCCATCGAGCAGGCGGGCGATGGCCGCAGGCTGATCCCCCGCGGGTTTAAACTGGCTGGCCAGCTTGAAAGGCTTATTCATGACGACTCCCGACAAAAAACGGCAAGAGAGCAGTGTACCCCGAGTTGACTGGCCTGGGTATCCGCTCTCGCCCCCTGACGGCTATTGACCCCGAAATGCGACCTCTGTATGATGCTCCTCCTTGCCTGATGTTCCCCCGTAGTTCAGTCGGTAGAACGGCGGACTGTTAATCCGTATGTCACTGGTTCAAGTCCAGTCGGGGGAGCCAATTCCTCACCATCTCGGTGCAAGTTATCCACTTTAGTGCTTTCCTCTGCCAATTTTAATGCACAAGCCGTCCCTCGCGGCACACTCCCCATTTGATCCCCGGTTCCTGGCCAGCAGCGTTTTGTTCTGCTGCGTATAACTATTTGATTTTTATAGAAACATTTTTTTACCGGTATTTTTTGAACAGTCCTTGCACCCCAGTATTGGCGCGGCTTGCAGGCTGATCGCCAAGTTTCATGAACAGGGTTATCCACAGTTTCTGTGGGTAAGTATGCCAAACCCAATGCAGGCCTAGGTTGGCAGCGATTGTCTCCGCTTTGGCGAGACGAAACATCTCGCCCCCCATTTTCTCCTGTTTTTGCCCTCCCCCCTAAATGGGTCGGGCGGGGGCGAGACCTCCTCTTCCTGCCACTTTTTTTTCGCCATGCCCCGTGCCATGGGTCAGCCTCCACCGAACGGCAAGAAGGGTTCCTTTGCATCCCTCGCTCCCCGCCAGTCAAAAATGCTGAAAACAATGCTCAATCGCCCCCTGCGCAGCAGGTAATAAATTGTCCACAGGGCTGTCACTCCTTCCCTGGTCGACAGCAGAAATCACTCATTGACAGCGAGAACGGCAGCGGAAAATAGAGGTATTTTCCCCAAGTTGCCTGCGCACCCCTCCCCTCCCCGGGGAGACCAGCACTTAACTGGCCGTTAATCCGCTTTCGCGCTTCTTTCTTGATAAGGGATCCGGCACAATATCGGCCCCACTTTTTTCCTCGGTTTTTCCGGGCATGACCATAGATTTCGTGACACTGCTACATCAAAGCGACTCCCTGCTGCTGTTCGTGGTGCTGGCCTTCGGCCTGCTGCTGGGCAAGGTGCGCATCGGCAACTTCCAGATTGGCAACACCATAGGGGTGCTGTTCACCGCCCTGCTGTTTGGCCAGATGGGGTTCCAGTTCTCCACCTCCACCGAGAACGTCGGCTTCATGCTGTTCATTTTCTGTGTGGGGATCGAGGCGGGCCCGCACTTCTTCAGCGTCTTCCTACGCGACGGCATCCACTACATCACCCTGACCCTGGTGATCCTGCTGACCGCCTTGCTGCTCACGGTGGGACTGGCCAAGTTCTTCAATCTGGGACCCGGCATGGCGGCGGGGATACTGGCGGGGTCGCTCACCTCGACCCCGGCGCTGGTGGGGGCCCAGGATGCCCTGCGCAGCGGCCTGCTCAACCTGCCCCACGGCACCGACATGCAGCCCGTGCTCGACAACATGGGCATCGGCTACGCCCTGACCTACCTGGTGGGTCTGGTGGGGCTGATGCTGGTGGTGCGCTACCTCCCCTCCCTGGCACGGCTCGACCTCAATACCGAGGCCCAGAAGATCGCCCGCGAGCGGGGGCTCTCCGACAGCGAGAGCCGCAAGACCTACCTGCCCATCATCCGCGCCTACAGAGTCGGCCCTGAGCTCGCCGCCTGGATAGGTGGCCGCACCCTGCGCGAAACCGGCATCTACCCCCACACCGGCTGCTATGTGGAGCGGATCCGCCGCAACGGCATACTGGCAAGCCCGGATGGAGACGCGGTGATCCAGGAGGGGGACGAGATCGCCCTGGTGGGTTATCCCGAGAGCCACGAGAAGCTGGACGTCAACTACCGCAACGGCAAGGAGGTGTTTGACCGCAACCTGCTCGACCTGCAGATCGTCACCGAAGAGATAGTGGTGAAGAACGACGCCGTGGTGGGCCGCCATCTGGTGGAACTCAACCTCACCGAGAAGGGCTGCTTCCTCAACCGGGTGGTGCGCTCCCAGATCGAGATGCCGTTCGATCGCAACATCATGCTGCAAAAAGGCGACGTGCTGCAGATCAGCGGCGAGAAGCAGCGGGTCAAGCTGCTGGCCAACAAGATCGGCTTCATCAGCATCCACAGCCAGACCACGGATCTGGTGGCCTTCACCACCTTCTTCGTGCTCGGCCTGCTCATCGGCTCCGTCTCCCTGGTGTTCGGCCAGATCGAATTTGGCCTCGGCAACGCCGTCGGCCTGCTGCTGGCGGGCATTCTGATGGGTTACCTGAGGGCCAACCACCCGACGGTAGGTTATGTGCCGCCCGGTGCCCTGCGCCTTGCCAAGGATCTCGGCCTCGCCGTCTTCATGGTGAGCACAGGGTTGAAAGCGGGGGGCGGCATCCTGGATCACCTCAGCGAGGTGGGGGTGGTGGTGCTCTTCTCCGGCATGCTGGTGACCACCTTGCCGGTGCTGGTGGGCTATCTGTTCGGGGTCTGGGTGCTGAAGATGAACCCGGCCCTGCTGCTCGGAGCCATCACGGGGGCCCGTACCTGCGCCCCGGCCATGGACGTGGTCAACGAAGCCGCCAACAGCTCGATCCCGGCGCTCGGCTACGCCGGCACCTATGCGGTGGCCAACGTGATGCTGACCCTGGCGGGCTCCTTCATCATCGGTTTCTGGTTCTAGCCCAGCTCCCCTTGACCCGACACTATCCGCAAAGAGGGAGCCCATGGGCTCCCTCTTTTGTCGTCGGGGCTGAGGGCTTTCAACGACCTGGGAGGGGCAGCAGGCCAGATAGCTGGAATCGTGCTATTGGCTGGCGGCGATGAAACTCAAAGAGCTAAAGCGCCCCCTGCGCGGCACTTACACTCAGTAAAACGAGTGAGGTGATCGTCATGAAACGCTTATGGATTTTCCTTGTTTGGGTGCTGGGTTCCCTGCCACTGGCCTGGAGCGCCGAAGCGGACAAGGCGGCAACCGAAGAAGAGGCGCGCAGCGCCCTCAGCTTCGCCAGCGAGGATCTCGCCAAACCCATGTTGGGGGACCTCGACGCCATGATGGAACGGCGCACCATCAGGGTGCTGACCACCTACAACAAGACCGGCTACTTCATCCACAAGGGGGTGCAACGGGGGGTCACCTACGACGCCTTCATGCAGGTTGAAAAGCGGCTCAACGAGCAGCTGCGCAAGGACAAGGCCATCAAGCGCCACCTCAAGCTGAACTTCGTCTTCATTCCGGTCGCCCGGGAAAACCTGCTGAAGGCCCTCATCGACGGCAAGGGGGACATCGCCGCCGCCAACCTCACCATCACGGACAAGCGCAGGCAGCAGGGGGTGGAGTTCAGCGCCCCCCTCATCGAGAACGTGCGCGAGCTGCTCATCTCGGGGCCGGACTCCCCCAAGGTGGAGAGCGCCGCCGATCTCGGGGGCAAGAGCATCTATGTCAGGCCCTCCTCCAGCTACTTCGAGAGCCTGATGGCCTACAACCAGGCACGCAAGGAGGCGGGGGAACCCCTCATCGACATCCAGCCCGCCTCCGAGGTGCTGGAGGACGAAGATCTGGTGGAGATGGTCAATGCCGGCCTGCTCCCCTTCATCGTCATGGATGAGCACAAGGCCCGCTTCTGGCAGAAGATCTTCCCGGCTATCCGGATCCACGAAGAGCCCGTGTTCCGCGACGGCGGCATCATCGCCTGGGCGGTACGCAAGGAGAGCACCCAGCTGCTCGCCATGCTCAACGAGCAGATCAAGGCGCTGCGGGGCAAGGCCACCGGCGAGGCCATCCTGGCCCGCTACCTCAAGCAGAACAAGTTCATCAAGAGCGCCGCCGAGGCCGAGCGCAAGAAGTTCCTGCAGGTGGTGGAGCTGTTTCGTGAATACGGCAACAAATACGACGTGGACTGGCTGCTGATCGCGGCCCAGGGCTATCAGGAGTCGGCCCTCAACCACAAGGCGCGTAGTCATGTCGGCGCCATCGGCATCATGCAGATCATGCCCGCCACCGGGAAAGGGCTCAAGGTGGGGGACATACGCCAGCTCGAGCCCAACATCCACGGCGGCGTCAAATACATGCGCTGGATGATAGATCACTACTACGCCGACGAGCCCATGACGGCCCTCGACAAGGCCCTGTTCTCGTTTGCCTCCTACAACGCCGGTCCCGCCCGGGTAGCGCGGCTGCGGGCCGAGGCCAAGAAGCGGGGGCTGGATCCCAATGTCTGGTTCCACAACGTCGAGTACGTGGCGGCCGAGAAGATAGGCCCGGAGACCGTGACCTATGTGGGCAACATCTACAAGTACTACATCGCCTACAAGCTGGTGATGGAGCAGTTGCAGCTCAAGGAGCAGGCCACCGAGACCCTCAAGCAGCAGGAGAAGATGGGCGAGAAAGTCTCGGCGGCAGAGAAATCATAGGCAGCCAGGACCAATGCCAGTTGCAGGCGGGGCTCCCTCTTCAGCAGAGGCGAGCCCCGCCTCTTCTTAGGCAAAAAGCGCCCTTCTTCCCATGACCAGAATGAACAGAATGGGTAGAACAGCCTTAATAGCCATTACGGCCAGATTGTTTTCCAATCAGACACGATTAATTAACCTCCTTGCAACAATCACAAGGAGAACACCATGTTGCAAGGAACCTTCAAGCGCACCCTGCTCTGCTGCCTGCTGGGGGCCAGCCTCGGCGTCCAGGCCAAGATAGACGAAGTCCACTTCCTGATCCCGGGCGGCGCCGGCGGCGGCTGGGACAACACGGCCCGTGGCACCGGCGAGGCCCTGACCAAGTCCGGCCTCATCACCACCGCCTCCTACCAGAACATCTCGGCCGGTGGCGGCGCCAAGGCCATCGCCCACCTGATCGAGACCTCGGCCCAGTCCGACAAGACGCTGCTGGTCAACTCCACCCCCATCATCGTCAAGTCCCTCTCCAAGGAGCTGCCGCAATCCTTCCGGGATCTCACCCCGGTTGCCGCCATCATCGCCGACTATCAGGCGCTGGCGGTGCCGCTGGACTCCCCCTATCAGAACTGGGCCCAGTTGCTGGCCGCCTATGAAGCCAATCCCGCCAAGGTGAAGATCGCCGGCGGCTCCGCCCGCGGCAGCCTGGATCACCTGGTGGCCGCCATGACCTTCAAGAATGCAGGGGCCGATGCCGGCAAGCTGCGCTACGTGGCCTATGACGCCGGTGGCAGCGCCATGGCGGCGGTACTGGCGGGGGAAACCCAGGTGCTCTCCACCGGCTTTGGCGAGGCGATGGAGGCGGTCAAGTCCGGCCAGATGCGGATCCTCGGCGTCACCGCCCCCGAGCGGATGCCGGATGCGAGCCAGGTGCCCACCTTCAGCGAACAGGGCAACCCCACCGTCTTTGCCAACTGGCGCGGCTACTTCGCCTCCCCCGACGTCAGCCCCGAGCAGTCCGCCGAGTTCGCCGCCCTGCTCAAGCAGATGTACGACAAGCCGGAGTGGGAAGTGGTGCGCGCGCGCAACAGCTGGATCAACCAGTATCAGGCCGGCCCCGAGTTCACTGCCTTCCTCAACAGTCAGGAGCAGCAAATTGGCGGCCTGATGCGCGAGCTCGGCTTCATCAAGTAACCTTCAGCCCGTGGCGGGCCAGGCCCGCCCATCGGAGTCATCATGCGACTGACCAAGGAAAGGTTCGGGGGGCTGCTGTTTTTGCTGCTCTCCCTCGCCTATGGCTATCACGCCACCCAGATCCCCGGTTACCCGGGGGACGAATATGAACCCTTTACCGCCAGCACCCTGCCCTATGCCCTGGCGGGTGTCGGGGTCCTGCTCTCCCTGATCCTGATCTGTTCCCCGGGAGGGGAGCGACTGGGCAAGGAGTCCGGCAACTGGCGGTTGGTGTTCGCCCTGCTGGGGCTGATGCTGGTCTATGGCCTAGCCCTCGGCTGGCTCGGCTTCCTCATCGCCACCATCCTGTTCCTCATCGGCGGCATCCTGCTGATGGGCGAGCAGAGCCTCGCCTTCGCCTGCAAGGTGAGCATCCCCTTCACCCTCATTTTCTGGGCCCTGCTGACCAAGGGGCTCAATGTCTATCTCGAGCCGGGTCGGCTGTTCACCCAGTTGCTGGGATAAGGAGAACCCATGTTAGACGGAATCCTGCAAGGGCTCGGCACCGCCATGATGCCCATCAACCTCTTCATGGTGGTGGTCGGCTGCTTCGTCGGCACCTTCATCGGCATGCTGCCGGGCCTCGGGCCCGTCACCGCCATCGCCCTGATGATCCCCATCACCTACGGGCTGGACCCGGCCTCCGGCATCATACTGATGGCCGGGGTCTATTACGGCTCCATGTTTGGCGGCTCCACCGCCTCCATCCTGATCAACACCCCGGGCTGCTCCGCCAGCATGATCACCGCCATCGACGGCTATCCGCTGGCCTGCAAGGGGTTCGCAGGCAAGGCGCTGGCCATCGCCGCCTACGCCTCCTTCGTCGGCGGCACCCTGTCGGCCATCTTCCTGATGGTGGCGGCCCCCCTGCTCGCCAAGGTCTCCCTCGCCTTCCAGTCGGCGGACTACTTCGCCCTCATGGTGCTCGGGCTCTCCGCGGTGGCCGCCTTTGCCGGCAAGGGCCAGGTGCTCAAGGCGCTGATCATGGCGCTGTTTGGCATCATGATCTCCACCGTCGGCATCGACCGCAGCGTCGGGGTGGACAGATTCACCTTCGGCCTGCCGGACCTGCGGGATGGCTTCTCCTTCCTGCTGCTGGCCATGGCCACTTTCGCCCTGGCGGAGATCCTGATGACGGTGCTGCGCCCGGGCAAGGACACCAGCAAGGAGGAGGCGAGCAAGCTGCAGCAGCTCGGCTCCCTCAAGCTGAGCCGGGACGAGGTCAAGGAGATAGCCCCCCCCATCGCCCGCTCCTCTGTGCTGGGGTTCCTCATCGGCGTGCTGCCGGGGGCCGGCGCCACCATCGCCTCCTTCATGGCCTATGGCGCCGAGCGCAACTTCGCCCGCAAGGGCAAGCGGGACGAGTTTGGCAAGGGCAGCCTGACCGGCATAGCCGCGCCGGAAGCGGCCAACAACGCCGCCTCCAGCGGGGCATTCGTGCCGCTGCTGACCCTGGGGATCCCGGGCTCCGGCACCACGGCCCTGATGCTGGGGGCCCTCATCGCCTACGGTATCCAGCCTGGCCCGCGCCTCTTCATGGAGCACCCGGACGTGTTCTGGTCGGTGATCATCTCCATGTATCTGGGCAACGTGGTGCTCTTGATCCTCAACCTGCCGCTCATTCCCTACCTGGCCAAGGTACTGCAGGTGCCGCGCCCCGTGCTCATCCCCATGGTGCTGCTGTTCTCGCTCATCGGGGTCTACCTGGTCTCCTTCAACACCATGGACATCTATGTGATGGTGCTGGTGGCCCTGGTGGCTATAGGGCTGCGCCTGCTGGACTTCCCCATGGCCCCCATGCTGCTCGGCTTCATCCTGGGGGGCATGCTGGAGGACAACCTGCGCCGGGCCCTGGTGATCAACGACGGCTCCCTGAGCTTCCTGTGGGAGCGCCCCATCACCCTGGGCTTCACCCTGGTCACCCTGGTGATGCTGTTGCTGCCGCTCTGGCAGTGGTGGCAGGCCCGTCGCACGCCGGTGGCGACCCTGCAATCCGACCCGACCTGATCCCAGTCATCACAAAAAGAGCGCCAACAGGCGCTCTTTTTTTTTGGGTTGGAACCGGCCACTCACCGCTGGCGATAGCGCCGCTCCGGCCGCCCGACGGTGCCGTATTCGAGCTCGGGGCTCACAAGCTGCTGGCCCACCAGAAACTCCAGGTAGCGGCGCGCCGTGGTGCGGCTCACCCCGACCCGGTTGCCTATCTCCTCGGCGCTGGCCCCCTGCTGATCGAGGGCCGCCAGCACCCTTTGCAGGGTGAGGGCGTCTATTCCCTTGGGCAGGCCGCCCGCCGCCACCTGTTGCAGCGGGGTGCCAAAGAGCGCATCCACCGCCTGCTGATCGATGTCCGCCAGGGCGGCCAGGGCGGCGCGGCTCTGGCAATATTTATCGAGGGTGTCGCGCAGTCGCTCGAACACCACGGGTTTCAAGATGAAATCCACCACCCCGAGGCGCATCGCCTCCTGCAGGGCTGCGGCCTCACGGGCGGCGGTGAGCAGGATCACGTCGAGGTGGGCCCCGCACTGGCGCAGCTCCCGCAGCAGGGAGAAGCCCTCCCCGTCCGGCAGCCACACGTCCAGCAACACCAGATCAGGCTTGAGGATGGCTATCTGCTCTCTCGCATCGAACAGGGTGAGCGCCACCCCCAGCACCTCGAACCCCGCCAGCCGCTGCACGAAGCGACGGTGGATCTCGGCAATGGCCGGATCATCCTCGACGATCAGGATCTTGATCACTCACACCTCCTTGGGAATGTAACAGACGACGCAACTTCCCTGCGCCGTGGCTTCGATGGTGATGGTCCCCTGCAGGGCATCCAGGGTCCTGCGCACCAGGGCGAGGCCGATGCCGTGGCCGGGCTCCGCCTTGCTGCTCACCCCGCGCTCGAACAAGGTGTCCGCCAGGGCGGGATCCACCCCACCGGCCCCGTCCTCCACCTCCAGGATGAGATCCTGGCCGAGATCGCTCAAAGAGACCCGGATCGGCTGATAGGGGGCGCCATGGCGGCGGGTCGCCTCGAAGGCGTTGTCGATGAGGTTGCCAAGCAGGGTCACCAGCTGGGAGCCGCTGACCCGGGCGGGGATGTCGTGCAGGCGGGAATCCGGGTCCACCTCCAGCACCAGTCCCAGCTCGTGGGCCCTGTGGTACTTGCCAAGCAGCAGACCCGCCACCTTGGGCTTGGCGATGGCCCCCATCAAAAAGCTCAGCAGGGTCTGCTCGGTGGCCGCCTCCCGGCCGATGAAGGCGAGCGCCTCCCGGGTGGCCCCCAGCTCGATGAGACCGGCTATGGTGCCGAGCTGGTTGTTGTGTTCGTGGGTCTGCACCCGCAGCAGATCGCTGTAGGCCTGCACCTGGGAGAGCTGGGCACTGAGCTCGGCCAGCTCGTCCTTGCGCCGAAAACTCGAGACGGCGCCAATCAGTCTGCCCTCCTGCACCAGGGGCAACCGGTTGACGATGAGGGACTGGCCGTTGAGCACTATCTCCTCGTCATACTGGGGCCGGGGATCCTGGATGAGGGAGAGCATGCGGCTGCCGGGCAGCAAGCGGGTGACGGGCTGGCCTATGGCGGCCTGCGCGGCCCGCTCATCGAGGCGCAGCAGCCGGATGCCGTTGGGATTGAGGGAGGTGAGCCTGCCTTGCTCGTCTATGGTGAGTATCCCCTCGCGCACCGTGCGCAGGGTGCAGTCGAGCTCCGCATAGAGGCGCCCTATCTGCTCGGGCTCAAACCCCAGCAGGGCCCGCTTGTAGCGCTTGGCCAGCCAGGCCGCGGCGGCGCTGTTGAGCAGCACGATGAGGAGGGTCATGGCGAGGCCGAAACGCAGGAAACCCTGCAGGTCCGCCTCTATGTCCCGCACCAGATAACCGACCGAGACCACGCCGATGACCCTGCCCATCTCATCCCGGATGGGCCCCTTGCCGCGCACCGAGACCCCGAGGGAGCCCTGGGCGCGGGAGATGTAGAACTCCCCCTGCAAGGCACGGGCAGGATCGTCCCCCATCATGGGTTTGCCTATCCTGTCCGCATTGGGGTGCACCAGGCGGCGCGCCTCCTCATCGCCGATGACGATGTAGCTGGCACCGACCTCGGCCCGCATCCGCTCCACCAGCACGTTGAGCCGCGCCCGATCGACCCGCTTCACCCCGGCGATGACGCCGGGCTCACGGGCCACCAGCCGCGCCACGTCCAGGGCCTGATCCCCCACCTCCCAGTAGCGCTGCTCGGCGACATAGTAGTAGCTGGCCCCGCTCAGCAGCACCAGTTGCAGCAGGCTGACCAGGCAGAGCATGAGCAGGATGCGTCCTTGCAACCCCAGCTTCATGCCTCCCTGTCACCTCGCAACAGATCGAGCAGCAGGCTGCCATCGCGCAGGGCCTTGTGCACCTGCACCGAGGTGGGCTTGGTGGGATCTTCGTAAAAATGGGTGGACTCTATCTGCAGCCGCACCAGGTATTCCGCCGGCAATTGGCTCGCCAGGGACTGGTGCAGCATGGGGAACAGCAGCCGATCGGCCCGGGTGATCTCCCCCCCCAGCAGCAGCTTGCCCGGGTTGAGCAGGCAGATGAGGTTGGCCAGCACCCGGGAGAGCCGGCCCGCCGCCTGATGCAGTATGTCCTGGCACAGGCTGTTGCCCGCCAGCGCCAGCTCGCACAGCTCACGGATATTGACGCTCGCCGGCAGATCGTGCTCCTGCATCCGCTCGCGCAGGTCCCGGTACTGGGCCTCCAGGGCCTGGTTGGTCACCAGCGTACAGGCGCAGCCGAAGCCGCCGCAGTAGCAGCGCTGGCCATAGGGTTCCAGCTGCAGGTGGCTGAGATCTCCGAGCAGGGCCGACTCGCTCTCGATGAGCTGGCCGTTGACCACCATGCCCACCCCTATGTCGTTATGGACGAACACCAGCACCGCATCGGCGCAGTTCCTGGCGGCGCCCCACTCCCGCTCGGCCTGGATCCAGGTGCGCACGTCGCCGCTCACCAGCACGGGCACCTCGAAGGCCTCTTGCAGGCTGGGCCCGAGCGGCCAGTTGCGCAGATCATAGAAGGGGAAGTGCTTGACCATGCCGGAGTGGCGCTCCACCTGCCCGGGCAGGCAGAGGGCGATACAGGCCAGCCGCAGGGCCTTCTTCGGCAGGAAAACCTCGATGGCCCGCACCAGGCTGGCCAGCAGATCGTCGCGTTCCGACTCGCTGAACAGGTGGCGATGACGCGCCAGGGAGTGGCCGGCGAGATCGAACAGGGCCATGTCCACGTAACCGCGGCCAAGACGCATGGAGAGAAACTGGAAGCGGCGCTCGTTGATGCGCAGCAAGGTCTGACGACGGCCACGGCCCACCGAGCTCTCGCCACAGGTGACCACCAGACCGCCATCGAGCAGTTCGCGGGTGATCTTGGTGATGCTGGCCGGTGAGAGGCCGGTCAAACGGGACAGATCGGTACGGGACAGTTCCTTGTGCTCTTCCAGGCTGGCGTAGACCAGACCGTAGTTGAGCTGACGGATCAAATCGATACTGCCTTTCACGATCTCATTCATAGGGTAGGGGCTAACGAAAGGAACGAATGGCGCGATTTTCCCACATTCTGCGCCGATCCCCAAATTTGCCGTCTGGAAATGACGTCCAGACGGCAAAAATGTGACTAGTAACGGAAGCGGGAGACGAGTTGACGCAATTTGTCACCCGTACCGGCCAGGGCCCGGGTGGTGGTGTTGGACTCCCCGGCGGCCTCGGTCAGCTCGCTGACGATCTGCTGTATGGCCACCAGGTTCTTGTTGATCTCCTCGGAGACCGCGTGCTGCTCCTCGGCGGCGGTCGCTATCTGGATGTTCATGTCGTTGATGGTGCTGACCGCCGTCACCATGCTGTCGAGGGAGCTGGCGATGTGGCTCGCCTCCTGCACCGTCTCCTGGCTGCGCGATTCGCTCGCCTGCATCACCTCCACCGCCTGACGCACGCCGCCCTGCAGCCGCTGCAGCATCTCGTTGATCTCCTTGGTGCTCTGCTGGGTGCGACCGGCGAGCGAACGGACCTCGTCCGCCACCACCGCAAAGCCGCGCCCCTGCTCACCGGCCCGGGCCGCCTCGATGGCGGCATTGAGCGCCAGCAGGTTGGTCTGATCGGCGATGCCGCGAATCACCTCCACCACGGATCCTATCTTGCCGGTCTCCTGGGCCAGCTGCTCGATGACACCGGAGGCGGTGTGCACCTCCTCCACCAGACGGTTGATGCTGCCGATGGCGCTGCCCACCACCTCGCGGGCTGCATCGGATTCCCGCGCCGCGTCGCTGGTGGCCGTGGCCGCGTTGGAGGCGCTGGCCGCCACTTCCTGGGCGGTGGAGCTCATCTCGGTCACCGCGGTGACCACCTGATCCGTCTCCTTGCCGTGGCCTTGCATCTGCCGGTCGGCGTGCTCGCTTAAGCTGTGCAGGCGATCCACGGCCCCCAGCAGCTGATGGCTGGTCTCCCCGACCTGGCTCACCACCGACTGGATCCGCTCCACGAAGCGGTTGAAGGCGCTGGCCAGCTGACCCACCTCGTCATGACTCTGCACCTTGAGGCGCCGGGTCAGATCCCCCTCCCCGTCGGCGATGTCATTGAGGGCTGCGACCGCATCCGCCAGCGGCCGGGTGACCCGGTTGCCGAGCACCACTGTCACCGCCAGGGTCACCCCCAGGATCACCAGAATGAGCAGCACGCTGCTCTGCAGTGAGCCGTGCATGTTCTCCTCGCGCTCGCTGCGCAGGGCCGCCAGCTCGGTGTCGATGTCATCTATGTAGAAGCCGGTCCCCACCACCCACTGGTACTTGTCGAGCACCAGGTTGAAGGAGAGCTTGGGCGCATCCCGCCCGATGGAGGGCTTGTTGGTCCAGTACTCCGAGTAGCCATCCCCCTCACGGGCCGCCTTGACGATCTCCTGAATGAGGAAGGTGCCCTTGGTATCCTTGTCCTGCCAGCGGTTCTTGCCCTCCACCTCGGGGCGAGTGGGCAGCAGCAGGGTATTGCCCTGGAAGTCGTAGACGAAGAAGTAACCGTCACTGCCATAACGCAAGGGGCGCAGCAGCTCCTTCACCCGGGCACGGGCCTCCGGGCTGTCCGGCGCGGCATACTCTTTCTCGATGGCCGTCTTGGCGAGCATCAGGTAGCTGCTGAGCAGGGCCTTGCGCTCCTTGACCGCCTTGTCTCTCGCCACCACCAGCTCGGACTCCAGGTCGCTCCTGGCCACCAGGTAGTTGCTGAGGTTGACCACCAGGGCCATCAGCAGCACGGGGATGGCCCCCAGCAACAGAATTTTCTGCTTTAGCGTCATCTTGTACTTCCTTTAGCCATTTATTGTGGGTGCTTCGTTCCTGCTCTCTCAGCCATGGAGTGCTGGCCGAAGGGGGAGTGCCTTCGCTACAATCCCGCCACCTTCTATTATCGACCCGATGAACTGACCCATGAGCCAATGTCCTTGCGGTTCCTCTCTTTCCCTCGCCCAATGCTGCGGCGCGCTTCACGCCGGCCAGGCCGCCGCCACCACCGAGCAGCTGATGCGCTCCCGCTACAGCGCCTTCGTGCTGGGCTTGGGAGAGTACCTGGTCTACAGCTGGCACCCGGACTATCTGAACGGGCTGACCGCGGCCGACCTCTCATCGACCGACACCCGCTGGGCGGGGCTGGAGATCCTGTCCGCCCAGGGCGGCCCTGCGGATGAGACCGGCATGGTGGAGTTCAAGGCCTGGTTTTGGGAGGGGGATGAGCGCCACTGTCTGCACGAGCGCTCCCGCTTCGTGCGCCACCAGGGGCGCTGGGTCTACACCGACGGCGAGCAGGATCCGGCGCAGCCCAAAGCGGGTCGCAACGATCCCTGCCCCTGTGGCAGCGGCAAGAAGTTCAAGAAGTGCTGCGGCTGACCCTCCCCACACGCCGCCATCCGGCCAGCCCGCGGGCTGGCCTTCCCCTCCTCTTCTCGCGCAGCCCCCTGCCCGCCTCAGCGGTGACGTGACCCTCATCACATTTCGCTCATCACCTCACACACAATGAGCGTTTACGAACATTAATTTGGCCCATATCAAACATTTTCAGCCAGACAGGCGCCACACTGGCCTCATCTGGAAGAGATGAGACGGGCAAGAATGAAAAGAATCACCACAGAAGTCGTCATCATAGGGGGTGGCGCCACCGGGGCCGGCATCATGCGCGACTGCGCGCTGCGCGGCATCGACTGCATCCTGCTGGAGCGGGACGACATCGCCGCTGGCACCACGGGGCGCAACCACGGCCTGCTCCATTCGGGGGCCCGCTACGCGGTGACGGATCCGGAGTCCGCCCGCGAGTGCATTCAGGAGAACCGCATCCTCAAGCGGATCGCCAGCCACTGCGTGGAGGCGACCGGCGGCCTCTTCGTCACCCTGCCGGAAGATGACATCAATTTCCAAAACACCTTCATGGAGGCCTGTGCCCAGGCCGGTATCGACACCCGCCAGCTGGATCCCCGCGAGGCGCTGCGGCTCGAACCCAACGCCAACCCGGCGATGATAGGCGCCATCCATGTGCCGGACGGCACCGTCGACCCGTTCCGCCTGGCCGCCGCAAACGTCTTGGACGCCAAGGAACACGGCGCCCGCATCTTCACCCACAGCAAGGTGCTGGGGCTGCTCCGCACTCAGGATAGGGTGCACGGGGTCAAGGCCATCAACACCCGCACCGGCGAGGCGTTCGAGGTGGAGTGCCAGGAGGTGATCAACGCCGCCGGCATCTGGGGCCAGCAGATCTGCGAATACGCCGACCTCGGCATCCGCATGTTCCCGGCCAAGGGCTCCCTGCTCATCATGGATTACCGCATCAACCAGCTGGTGCTCAACCGCGCCCGCAAACCGGCGGACGCGGACATCCTGGTGCCGGGCGACACCATCTCCCTCATCGGCACCACGTCGAGTCGCATCGATTACCACAAGATTGACCAGCTCACCGTCGAGCCCGACGAGGTGGAGGTGCTGCTGCGCGAGGGGATAAAACTGGCCCCCATCATGGCCCGCACCCGATTGCTGCGCGCCTACGCCGGGGTGCGCCCCCTGGTGGCGGTGGACGGCGACGAGAGCGGCCGCAACATCAGTCGCGGCATAGTGCTGCTGGATCATGCCGAGCGTGATGGCCTCAAGGGCTTCAACACCATCACCGGCGGCAAGCTGATGACCTACCGCCTGATGGCCGAATGGGCCACGGATCTCGTCGCCAGCAAGCTCGGCAATAGCAGGCCCTGCCGCACCGCCGAACTCAATCTGCCCGGCTCGCGGGATCCGGAAAAGGTCTCCGCCCCCGGTCTCTCGGTGCCGGTGGAAGGCTCGGCCCAGTACCGCCATGGCGAGCGGGTCATCGCCTTCTTCAGGGACAACCCCAAGGCCAACGCCCTCATCTGCGAGTGCGAGATGGTCACCGCTGGCGAAATCGAATACGCCCTGCGGGATCTCGACGTGGACAATCTGGTGGATCTGCGCCGCCGCACCCGCCTCGGCATGGGTCCCTGTCAGGGGGAGCTGTGCGCCTACCGCGCCGCCGGCCTGATGCAGGAGTACGGCAAGGCCGATGGCCGTGAGACCTGTGTCATGCTGCGCCAGTTCCTCGAGGAGCGCTACAAGGGGACCCGCCCCGTGCTCTGGGGCGATGCCTTGCGCGAAGCCGAGTTTACCTACTGGATCTACGAAGGGCTCTTTGGTCTGGGGGAGTGGACGGCGCCCCACCTGGTGGCGGAGCCCCCCTTCCCCCTCGCCCGGACCCCGTCCAGCCCATCCAGCCAAGGAGTGCAGCCATGAAATTTGACACTATCGTGATAGGCGGCGGCATGGCAGGCCTGTCGGCGGCCCTGCGCCTGGCCGAGGCGGGCCAGAAGGCGCTACTGATGGCCTCGGGCCAGAGCGCCCTGCACTTCTCCTCCGGCTCGGTGGATCTGCTCGAAAGCGAGGGAGATCCCCGCGCCGCCCTGCCCGCCTTTATGGCCGCCCATCCGGATCACCCCTACAGCAAGGTGGGCCTTGCCAGCATAGAGGCGAGCCTCGCGGATCTGCAGCGCCACTGCGCCCTGCAGGGCTTGCCCCTGTTTCGCCAGGAGCGCAACCACCAGCGCCTGACCCCCATAGGCACCCTGAAATCGACCTGGCTCTCCCCCGAGACCTGCGCCTGCGTCACGGAGGCACCCGCACCGGACGTCCTGCTGCTGGCCACCCTCGAGGGCTTTCGCGACTTCCACCCGGCGCTGGCGGCAGCCAATCTGGCAACCCACTCGCGCTTCGCCCACAGCCGCATCCTGACCGGTGAAATTCGCCTGCCCCAGCTCGCCGCGTTCAGCCGCAATCCCCACGAATTTCGCTCCGCGGACATCGCCCGCCTGTTTGACAAACAGCAGCACGACAAGCAGGACCTGCTGACGGATCTGGCCCGCGAGATAGGCCGCATGGTGCAGGAGTGCGGCGAGCCGGGCTGCCGCCATATAGTGCTGCCCGCCTGCCTGTCCCTGGGGCTGGTCGGCCCCCGTCTGGCAGAGCTGGAGCAGCGCACCGGCTGCACCATCAAGGAGGTGGCCACCATGCCGCCGTCCCTCATCGGGATGCGAATGCAGGAGGCCCTCAAGCGCCGCTTCCTGGCCCTCGGCGGCACCTTCCTCACCAGCGAGCGGGTGCTGGGGGCCCGCTACGAGGGCGACAGGGTGGTAGGCGTACACAGCCAGAATGGCGACGATCAGCTGTTCGAGGCGGACCACTTCGTGCTCGCCTCCGGCAGCTTCTTCAGCCGCGGGCTGGAGTCCCGCCTCGGGGGCATTCGCGAGCCCATCTTCGACGCCGACGTCCTGAGCCTGCCCGAGCGCGATGCCTGGGCCGGTCGCCGCCTGTTCGACCACCACCCCTTCATGGGCTTTGGGGTCAAGACCGACGACCAGCTGCGGGTGCTGCGCGGCGGCAAGCCCCTTGCCAACCTCTATGGCGCCGGCAGCGTGCTGGCCCACTACGACCCCGTCAAAGAGGGCTCGGGCTCCGGGGTCGCCGTCGCCACCGGCTGGCAGGCCGCCGGCCATATTCTGGCGGAGGGCTGAGATGCCTCCCCTTCACTTCCTGACTGCGGGCAGCCAACTGCCCGCTCGACAATCCCATTGCCGCGTCCCTTGCGCTTTTTATCCGGCCCGGGAGGAGTAAATCATGCTACTGGATCATGCCAACCAAACCTTCGATCAGTGCATCAAATGCACCGTCTGTACCGCCTACTGCCCGGTGGCCAAGGCCAACCCCGCCTATCCCGGCCCCAAACAGGCGGGCCCGGATGGGGAGCGGCTGCGGATCAAGAGCCCGGAGCTCTTTGACAGCGCCCTCAAGCACTGCACCAACTGCAAGCGCTGTGAGGTGGCCTGCCCGAGCGGGGTGCGCATCGGCGACATCATCGCCAAAGCCAAGCACCAGTACAGCGGCTTCAAACCGGGAGTACGCGAGTTCGTGCTCTCCCACACGGATCTCATGGGCAGCATGTCCACCCTGATGGCCCCTGTGGTCAACTTCACCACCGGCCTCAAGCCGATGAAGCTGGTGCTGGACAAGGCGCTGGGGGTCTCCTCCCACCGCGATCTGCCCAAGTACTCCCAGGGCACCTTCCGCGGCTGGTACAAGAAGCAGAAGGCCACCCAGGCCAGCTATGCGCGCCAGATAGCCTACTTCCACGGCTGCTACGTGAACTACAACCACCCGCAGCTTGGCAAGGAGCTGGTGCAGGTGCTCAACGCCATGAACATCGGCGTCCAATTGCTTGCGCGGGAGAAGTGCTGCGGCGTGCCGCTCATCGCCAACGGCTTCATGGACAAGGCCAAGCGCCAGGCGGCCTTCAACATCCAGCAGATGGAGAACTCCCTGCTCGGCAACGAGATGCCGCTGCTGGCCACCTCCTCCACCTGCGGCTTTACCCTGCGCGACGAATACCCCCACCTGCTGGAGCAGGACAACCACAAGGTGCGGGATCGCATCTCGCTGGTGACGCGCTTTATCTGGAACGAGTTCTACCAGGGCAACAAGCCGGCGATGAAGCCGCTCAATCTGCACATCGCCTACCACACTCCCTGCCACATGGAGAAGATGGGGGGCGTCATCTACACCCTGGAACTCTTGCGTGCCATTCCCGGGGTCAAGGTGACGGTACTGGAGTCCCAGTGCTGCGGCATCGCCGGCACCTATGGCTTCAAGTCGGAGAACTACGAAACCAGCCAGACCATAGGCGAAGGGCTGTTCGATCAGATAAACCGGCTGGAGCCCGATCTGGTGATCACCGACTGCGAGACCTGCAAGTGGCAGATAGAGATGAGCACGGCGTTTCGCTGCGAGCATCCGATCCACCTGCTGGCCAAAGCCTTGGCTTGAGATGAGCACGTCCCTATCTCGCTGCGAACACCCCAGCCACCTGTTGGCCCAGGCGTTGGTATAGCGGGCAGCAGACAGGGGCATAGGCAGAGACTTGTCGAGATGAGCACTCCGACCTGCCGCTGCAAGCACCCGATCCATCTGCTGGCCCAGGCACTGGCCTGATCTTCTTCCAACATCCGGCCGGACGGCCCGTTCATCAAAGGGGCCGACGGGTAAAAACCTGGCAAAAGAAGAGCCGGCAATTGCCGGCTCTTTTCTATGGTGCTGTCTCCCTCAGACTCAGGGGTGCTGGATGATCAGGCTGTGCTGATCCAGCATGGACTGCAGTATGTCGTGAGAGGAGGAGCCGCTCAGGTTCCAGCCGCTCAGATCCACGTCCTTCAGGGTGATCTGCTGGGTCACCTGACCATCCCCCGCCGGAGAGACCGAGAGGTTCACATCGCTCAGGCCCGCGCTGCCCGTGGTCACAGACGCAGAGAGGTGGCCCAGCAAGCCATCCACGCTGTTGTCGGTCACCCCCTTGAGCAGATCCGCCAGATCTATCTTGTCCCCCTCCTCCGGGTGGAAGTCGGTGACGGTGTCGATGGCCGGCAAGGCCGCCGTCCCCTCATCGCCGCTGCCCCACACGAAGAGATCGCTGCCCGCGCCACCGGTCAGGATGTCGTTGCCCTGACCGCCCCTGAGCATGTCATCCCCCAGGCCACCCAGTATACGATCGTCACCGGTAGAGCCGAACAGCCA
Organism: Aeromonas genomosp. paramedia; assembly: GCF_023093515.1. Classification (NCBI taxonomy): domain Bacteria; kingdom Pseudomonadati; phylum Pseudomonadota; class Gammaproteobacteria; order Aeromonadales; family Aeromonadaceae; genus Aeromonas; species Aeromonas genomosp. paramedia. The sequence continues at coordinate 8,679 of NZ_JAAROG010000009.1, read as the reverse complement.
GTCGCTCTGATCCGAGCCCAGCAGATCATGGCCGCTCTGGCTGTGGATATTGAGAGTCTCCTCGGCCGATCTCAGGGTGCTGCCACCCGTGCTGGATTCCGCACTCAGGGTCAGGGCATGATCCCCCGCCGTCAGACCGCTGAGGTAGAGGGGCACGGACTGATCCCCCGGCAGCAGCCAGTCGCCGTTGCTGTCCGCATGGCCCACACTCTGGCCGTGCTCGTCCACCACCTGGGCCCCCCCCAGATTCTGGATGCGGATGGAGAGTTCTCCCGGCGCCGGGTTGACCACGCTGGCGCTCAGGTTGAGCGGCACCCAGGCTCCTTGCAGGGTATGGATGTCGTGGGTACCCAGGCTGAGCTGGGGATCGTCTGCCTCCGCGGTCACCTGGATGCCAATCTGGGCGCTGTCGGTCAGGACACCGCCCGACCCGGTATTGCCCTGATCCGAGGTGGTGATGGTCAGGTTGTCCTGTCCCCAGAAGTCCTTGGCCGGCTCGTAATGCAGGTTGCCATTGATGAGGTTGTTAAGATCATCAAGGGAGCCCACCAGGGTGATCTCGCTGGTACCCGCCCCCTGCACCGAGACGGCGCCCGCCGCCCCGAGCAGGGTCAGCACGCCGTGCTCGACCCGCAGCACCATGGACATGGGGGCCGTGCCCGCATCCACGTCCTTCACGCTGATCCCGGAGAGGGACAGTGAACCATCCTCCTTCACCTGCATGGCCCCCGGCACCTGGGTCACAGGGGCATCGTTGACCGCCTCCACCTCGATGGGCAGCACGTCGGTGTCGGCCAGGGCGCCACCGCTGCCGGTGTTGCCCTGATCATTGGTCACCATGGTCAGGGCATCCTGACCATTGAAGTCCTGCTCGCCCTGATAGGTCACGCCCCCCGCCAGCAGGGCATTGATGGCATCTTGCGATCCGCTCAGCACCAGGGTATTGCTGCCGCTGCCGACCACTGTCACCCCGCTGCCGTCCGCCAGCACCAGGGTGCCGTGCAGGACCGACAGACGCACCTCCATGGGGCTGCTGCCCGCATCCACGTCTTGTACCTGCAGACCCTTGATGACGAAGGGAGTATCCTCCTGCGCCACCTGAGGGGTGTCCGGCAGCACGTTGACGGGGGCGTCGTTGACCGGCTGCACCTCGATGGGGAGCACGTCGGTGTCACTCAGGGCACCGCCGCTGCCGGTGTTGCCATTGTCATTGGTGACCATGGTCAGGTTGTCGTTGCCGTGATAGTCCGGATTGCCCTGATAGGTCACACCACCGGAGAGCAGAGCATTGAGATCCGCCAGGGAGCCGGTCAGCACCAGAGATCCGGTGCCGTTGCCGGTCACGGTCACGCCGCTCCCTGCCGGCAGGTTGAGGGTGCCGTGTTCCACCGACAGACGCACCTCCATGGTGCCGCTACCCGCGTCCACATCCTTCACCTGCAGACCCTGGATGACGAAGGGCTTGTCCTCCTGGGCCACCTGGGGATCCGCTGGCAGCACGTTGATGGGGGCGTCGTTGACCGGGCTCACCTCCACCTGGATGGTGCCGTTGACCTCTGGGCCGAGGGCGCCGTTGTCCAGGCTCTGGGCCGTCACCTTGAGATCCAGGGTGCCATTGGCATCCTTGGTCACCAGCTCCACGGCACCCAGCTTGGTGCCCTCCGTGGTGACCTGCCAGACACCGCCGCCCAGATCCACCACAGTGCCATTGACCCCGTTTGGCAGGCGAATTTCGGCGCCATCGGGTACCCCCTCGATGGTGACTCGCACCTGCTCCGGGCCGTTCTCGTTAACATTGGTGGCGCTGCCGCCGGTGGCCTGGGTGTCCTTGGACTCCAGCCCCAGGTTCAGGGTGATCACATCCCCCTCCGTGCCGCTCGCCTTGTCTTGAATGTCGGCGATGATGGGATCCCCCACCGGGTTGACGGTGACGGTGAAGCTGCCCTTGGTCTCGAGAGGCAGGGTCAGCCCCTTGTCCAGGGTGAAGGCGCTCAGGGTGAGCTCCACGCTGCCGCTGAAGTCTGCCGGCGGGATCAGGGTCAGCTTGGAGAAATCTGTGCCCACCGGCACCTGCCAGACGCCGCCGCCGTTGTTGACCGCAGGGGCAGACAGGGTGAAGCCGTCCGGCACGCCCTTGATCTGCAGCGCCACTATCTGCTCGGAGCCATCATTGTCGATCAGGGTCGCGCCCAGCCCGCCGAGGTTGACGCTGCCATCCTCGTTGCCGTTCACATCCTTCACCGTGAGCTGGGCCGGATCGTTGACCGGCAGCACCTCGAAGCTGGCATTGCCGCTCCAGCTGCCGCGATCCATCCCCGTGGTGGCGGTGTCCAGAATGTCCACCTTGATCCCCAGGGGGACCTGACCGCTGAAGTGCTGCTTGGGCACGAACACCAGATCCTTGAGGCCGTTGGCATCCACCACCAGGGACTGGACGGGATTTTTGTTGGCATCGAGGAAATGGCCATACTTGGCATCGACGGTCAGGGTCACCTTCTCCACCGTCTCCAGGCCGCCATTGGCCACCGAGGGGCTGATGTCCGCGAGCCTGACCGAGAGATCGAGGTGGATCTTGGTGTCTTCCAGGTTGCTGGGCTGACCGTTCACATCCTTGACCTGCAGCGTCAGTTCGGGCTGACCATCCTGGCCACCGTTGATATCCACTTCCGGAGTAATGGAGAGAGTGACTAGCTTCTCGACCAGCTTGGTATCGCCGCTGGTAGTATCGGTATTAACGACTCGCACGTTCAGATTGAGTGTGCCGGCGTAATCCGTGGGTAACCCCAGCATCAAATTCTCCAGACCACTCAGACTGGTCGGCAGTTTGATCAGGTATTCGCCATTGACGAAGTCGAAATTGAGCCCCTGCAAAGTGACTCCCGGCGGGAGCCCTGTGATGACAATACTCACTTCATCGTGGCTACTGTCCTGGCTCGCAATCACAATCTGCGATTTGAGCTGAGCCCCGAGATCGACAGCATGATCCTCAACCCCGACTACGGCAGCAGGTTGGAATATGATTTGAGCGGCTTTTTCATCGGTCGCATTGGCAAAGATGAAGATTGCCGATACGGGCATTTCGCGAACCACGGGGGCACTGATATCTCCGTCATCGCTGTAGTCCAGAATCCGAGCACTGACCGTGAAATTAACCCGGCCAGTAAAGCCATCTGGCGCCTGCAAACTGTAATTGCCCAGATTGCCAGCCGGAACAGTCCAGTTGCCCTTACCATCACTGATACCACCACTGACAACGAATCCCTCAGGCAGGCCGCTGATCACCAGATAGTCGATCCGCTCACTGCTGCTGGGGTCGAGATCTTCAAAACTGAAAGCCCCTACCAGATCTACCGGCTGATCGAGGAAACCCAACAAGACAGGGTTGTCTACCTGTAACTGACCATCAGGCTCCACAACTGCCTGGATATCCACGTGCAGGGTGCCGTCGATCACCTTCTGGGCCGTGACGCTGGAATCCACATCGACCTGGGTCACGGTCACATGGCTCTGGATAGTGGTGTCCCTGTCGCTGTCCTCCGGTCCCTTCACCAGCAGCTGACCGCCGCCGAGCAGGCTCTTCAGATCCGCATCACTCAACTCCACCTTGCCGCCGTTCACGGTGAGCTGGGTCTCAACCCCACCTACGCGGATCCAGATCTCATAACCTGGCTCTATGCCGGAGAGACTGAGGTGAGTCACTTTTTCGGTGCCGTCGGTCAGGTCAGGCTGCCAGTCGAGGACGGTGAACTGATCCTCCAGACCCTGGCTGGTCTTGGCATAGTCACCGGCGTCGATCACCGGCTCCACCTTGATGGTGAGCGGCACATCGAAGCTCTTGTGATCCCCGTCGTTTTCGGTCACCACCACGTGGCCGATGAGGTGGATGTCGGCGGTGCTGTTGGGGGGCGGCTGGATCTGCAGGTTGCCCAGACTCGAGACGTCGACCTGATAGACGGGTTTGCCGTGGGCATCCTTACCTGCGTAGGTCAGGGTCAGCTCCTTGCCGTTGCCATCAAACACCTTGGCTCCTTCCGGCAAGCCTTCCAGCACCAGGTTGAGGGTTTCGGAGCCATCGCCCGTCGTCTCTCCCGACACCAGTTTGAAGTCCAGCGGTGCCTTGCCATCTTCTCCTATGGTGGTGACATAGCCCTTGCCATCCTGGCTCCAGCCGGTGCTGTCCAGATTGAAGTGAGGCTCATCCACCACCCCCACCAGATCCACATGCAGGTTCTGGCTGCCGGTCACCTTCTCGTTGACCACTGTGTGGGTCTGGCCGTTGGCATCGGTCAGGGTGGCGGTATCTTTCACCACCCCCTGGATACCGAGATCGAAGTCGACGTTGCTGTCCTTCGGCGGCTCCAGCTTGAGCTCGCCGATGCGGGCATAGGGCACCTCGTAATAACCGTTCGCATCCGGGGTGACCGCCACGCCGCCGAGCCAGAGGGTGGCACCGGCGGGCAGGCCGCTGATGCGCACGAACATCTGCTCGGAGCCATCTGCGGTATCCCCCAGATGGGCGAGCACTATCTTGCTGCCCAGATCCAGCAAGTTGTCTTCCTTGCCCTGGATGTCACGCACCGTCAGCTTGGCGTCATCCGCCTGCGGGTTGACGTTGATCACCAGTTCGATGGGATCGCCGAGGGCTGTCACCTTATCGGTCACGACAGGGGTCTTCTCGGTGCTGACCGGGATCACTATGAGCTTGATGTCGCCGCTGTAGTCCTTGCCGGGCACCACGGTGACCTTGTTGATCTCCCCCGCAGAGACGGTCACCAGGCCGTTTGCATCGGGTGTGAGCACCTTGCCGTTCAGGGTCAGGCTGCCCTCGCCGGACGCCCACGTGATCTGGTAGCTCAACGTCTCGGAGCCATCGCTATCCGTCAGGTTGGCCTGCACATTGAGGGCAACACCACTGCCATCCTCGTTGATGCTGTAGTGCTGGTTGGTGCTTGCCCCATCCCAGAGCGGCTTGTCGGCAATGCCCTGCACAGTGATATCCAGGTTGCCGGTCAGCACCGAGGGTTTGCTCCCCTCGGTGACGCCGACCTGAAGCTGCACCGGGAAGCGCAGCGGATTGCCGCCATCGTTGTAGCTCGAGTAGTCGTGATCGGGCACAAAGGTCACGCCCTTGAGTTCGAACTTGTCGTTGGTACCGACAACGGCTTGCATCGCCGCTGGCGGCACCTGGTACCAGGTCTTGCCACCCTGAGTCACCGTTGTGAGCGCCACTCCGTTGTAGTAGAAGGTGCCATGAACATTGGCTGGCGCCTGGATAAGCAATTTCTCGACAAACTCGCCCCGATCGTAGTCGCCTATGTCCAGATTCATGGTGATGGGAATGCCATGAGTGGGGTCACTGGCCCCCGCATCCTCGGCACCGGTGACGGCGCTGACGCTGAGCTTGCCCGCCTCGTCCTTGATGGTCAGGGTCAGCACACTATCAGCAGTGTCGCCATCGCCATCCACCAGGTGGAAGTCGACCTTCTGCACCAGGGTATTGTTGCTGTGATCGATGCCCGCCTTGGCGGTGAAAGTGAAGTTACCCTCGGCATTGATCACCAGAGTGCCTATGGTCTGCCCAGTGCTGTCTGTGACCGTGATGGTGGTGTCGCCCTTGGGGGCGATGGGGTGCTCGGTGCCATTGATGGTGACCGACCTGACCACGGCATCGTCCGCACCTTCATTAGCGGTGGCCAGCAGATCGCCGATCACTCTCTCTCCTTCATTCTGGAGCTTGCTAACATAAGGTTCTGCAAACGGAATATCATCCTGCACGCTCACGTGCCCTATCACCTCGGCGCTGAGATCCCCATCGCTGTCCAGGGCCTGCAACGGCAGCTGGATATCCAGCATATCCGTGCCCTGGGCACTGTGGTCCAGGTTGCCGGTCAGCTCGAAGGTATAGCGGCCGGAGACATCCAGGGTCAGCTTGAAGATGAGCTTGCCCCCGCTGTCCTTGCCGAGATAGACACCCGGCTGGCTGTCGGCGCTGAGGGTCACTGCCTTGCCCCCAGAGCTGAGCGTGTTCAAGGCATTGAAGCGGGCCACATCCAGTTGCAGGGCGGCAACCCGGTCGCTCCCGGCGGCGATCGTCACCTGGCCGACGGCGATCTCCCCCGTCCCGGACGGGCTGGTGCCGACGTGCTGGCCACTGCCACCATTGAGATCCGACTCCTTGACGGTAACGCTTCCGATGGAGGTGATCACCGGATTAGCCGCATCGTTGATCACTGCCGTGGTGTTGCCGGTGATCACCGAGCCGTCGCTGTCGGTCACCCGCACCGGCAGGGTCAGGTTGAGCTTGTCGTCGGCGCCGTGATCCAGGTTGGTGTGCACAGTGACCTTGTAATCCAGGGTCGCGTCGGTATGCGCCTCAATGCGGCCCGGCACACTTGGCAGGGTGACGCTCAGCACCAGGGTGCCGCTCGCGGTCACCCCCTGGAAGCTGTGGCCGTTGCTGCCCGGCACCTCCTGCCAGATCAGGGTCTCGCCGTTGTGGGTGATGGCCTTGCCACTCCCATCCACGACCTGGCCGGAGAGGGTCAGGCGCACGTCCACCACGGGATCCGAATCCGCCTTGATGGTCAGGGTGCCGGTGGCCTGCTGATCGTCCGCGGTCTGGTTGCTCGCGGCGCCATCGAAGCGCCCCTCGGTCAGGGTCACCCCGGTGAGGCTGAGGGTCGGCTTGTCCCCTTCCGCGATGCTGATATTGAGGGTGCCAGAGGTAGTGTCGTTGTTACCGGAACCCTTGTCGCTGTCGACGACATTGATCTTGAACGGCAGCTCGGTGCTGCTGCCATTGGCCTGGTGTACCCCCTCGAACAGGGTCACCTTGTAGTCAAAGCCGTTGCTGGCGGCGTTGTCGAGCTTGCCGCTGATCTCCACCTGCAGCACCTCGACCCGCACCCCGTTCACTTCCACATAGCCCCTGAGGATCTGGTTGCCCGGGATGGCGGCATCGCCATCCACCAGTTCGTATTTCACGCTCTGGCCCAGGGCAGTCAGGGCCGGCTGCTCGTTCACATCCGCAAAGGAGACCTCACTCACCCGATCCGAGCCCGCGTCCACGGTAAAGTGGCCGGTGCCGGTCAGGGTATTGCTGCCATCGAGCCCACGCTCATCCAGATTGACGCCGGGGCCAGCCACGAAGCCGGGCGCATTGCCATCCTTGATGGTGAGTGGCAAGTCGGTGGAGACCCTGTCCCCGTCCTTGTCGGTCAGGGTCACTGTGAGCGGCAGATCCAGAGACTCGCTACCCTGGTGATCCAGCTCGGCGCTCAGGACAACCTTGGCCGTGACGCTCCAGTTGCCGTTGTTGTCCACCAGACCCAGCTCGGCGCGCAGCACCTCGCGGCCGTCCGCACTGGTGCCCACCAGATCCCCATTGGCATCCAGGGTGAAGGTCACCGGGCTGCCGTGGCTGCTGTATTTGCCATCCAGGCTCTGCTGGATGGCCGAAATGTCGAATTTCAGGCTGCTTGCATCGAGCGCATCGGAGCCGTGGCTCACGGTGAAGCTCATGTGGCTGACCACATCCTTGGCCCCTTGATTGGCTTCCGTCATGGCGGTGCCGGTCACGGCGCTGATCACCGGGTTGGCGCCGTCGCCGATGGTGACGCTCAGGGAAGAGGACACGGTATCCCCATCGCTGTCGGTGAGGGTGAAGCCCGCCTTCAGCAGGCTGTCCGCACTGCCCTGATCCAGCGGCTGGTTCAGGGTAAAGATGTAGTGACCTTTCTGATCCAGCGTCAGGGTAAACACATTCTGGCCGTTGACCGCGCCGCTGATGCTGTTGCCGCTGATGTTGATGACAACGGGTTGCCCGCCGCTGGTGAGCCCCTGCAGGCCCGGCTGGCTGGCATCGAAGCTGATATTAACCAGAGGATCGGTGCCGGCGGTGATATCGAGATCCCCGGTCAGGGTCTGACCGACCGTCCAGTCGCTGTCTTCCGTCAGGGTGAGGGAAACGGGGTCGACCTGGGGCAAGGCGCCGTCGGTGATCTGGATATTGAGGGTGCCGAGGTTGCTCTTGTCGCCGTCAAAGTCGCTGCCCACTACCTGCAGCCCCAGGTTGACGCTGTTGGTGCCCACCGGTTGATCCAGCACGCCATCGAGCTTCACATGGTACTTGCCATCCAGATCCAGTGTCACGGTCAGAATGGTCTTGCCGCCGGCATCCAGCAGGGTGATCTGGTTGCCATTGACCTGATAGCTGGTCGGTTTGCCGCCGCTGGTGAGACCATCCAGGGCAGGCTGGCTTGCCTCGAAATTGAGGGAAACCAGGCGATCGCTGCCCACATTGACCGGCAGCTGGCCATCCAGGGAGTGGCTGGCGCCTCCTTCCTGCAGGCTGATGCCGCTGTCGATGCCAAGGCTCGGATTGGCCGCATCGGTGATCACTGCCGTGGTGTTGCCGGTGATCACCGAGCCGTCGCTGTCGGTCACCTGCACCGGCAGGGTCAGGTTGAGCCTGTCGTCGGCGCCGTGATCCAGGTTGGTGTGTACGGTGATCTGATAATCCAGGGTCGCCGAGCTGTGGGCCGCTATGCTGCCCGGCACGCTCGGCAGGGTCACGCTCAGCACCAGGGTGCCGCTCGCGGTCACCCCCTGGAAGCTGTGGCCGTTGCTGCCCGGCACCTCCTGCCAGATCAGGGTCTCGCCGTTGTGGGTGATGGCCTT
>NZ_JAAROG010000076.1:0-241 GCF_023093515.1 Aeromonas genomosp. paramedia | reverse complement strand
ATCTGCTCCATGCGGGACAAGAAAATCTCTTTTCTGGTCTGACGGCGCTTACTGCTGAATTCACTGTCGGCGAAGGTGAGCTGATGACTCATGATGAACGGCGTTGTTGCCCAAATCAGTTGTAAGAGCACAGCTTCCCCAGCCCCAAGTGACCGCTACACTCAGGGCTGTCTGACGGGCAGACCAAGGCTGTTCAGTTTGTTTATTGCTCCAACATACGCCATCACTTCCCCTACCTGAC
>NZ_JAAROG010000075.1:0-242 GCF_023093515.1 Aeromonas genomosp. paramedia | reverse complement strand
AGATAACCCTGACAATCACCACCCTTTTGCAGGCATTTAGCTAGATCAGAATTTCTAATACCGAAATTCTCACAATCTTCTTCAAGGTTGGCAAATTCATCGAGGCGATCTTTTATATCATTCCAGCCCACATAGCCGATAAAAGCACAGAAATCGCCACAATGCGCAAGCCAGAATTCCTGTTGCCATCCATGATAACCTGGCGTGCGTTCAACCAACTCTTTCAGCATTTCATCAGGATA
>NZ_JAAROG010000074.1:0-245 GCF_023093515.1 Aeromonas genomosp. paramedia | reverse complement strand
AGATGGCGCCGACGCCGGCGAAGATCGGCCGCAACAGGATGTGCGCGCCCGAAAAATACAACGCCTCCATCCCGGCACGGATCACGGTGTTGCGGAGTTGTTTCATGAGGGCGCGGGCCGGCCGATTTGCATTCCGCCGCAAACTTAGCGAAAGACCACTGAAGAAACTGTTATCCCGATCCGACATGGCGCCCCAGCCATGGCAATTGATTTGGGGTTTGACAGTCAGCCAAGGGTTTGTTTTC
>NZ_JAAROG010000073.1:0-250 GCF_023093515.1 Aeromonas genomosp. paramedia | reverse complement strand
CGAATTGCGATGCATGCTCTAAGGTTATGGGGACTCGGTTCGCCGAGCGTTCCCCGGTTGGTCTGTCGGCAGGGCCCGCCTGACTTTGAATCAGGATGAGCGACGCAGGTTCGACTCCTGCCCGGGGAGCTCGTTGATCCCGCTCCCGCAGTGCGGTGTAACCGAGTGGCGGCTAGAGTAAACCTTGCATGCCACATCCGAACCTGGGGGGAGCACCGTGACGCCGAGCCCGTCCACTGACCGAGCCGAG
>NZ_JAAROG010000008.1:0-48963 GCF_023093515.1 Aeromonas genomosp. paramedia | reverse complement strand
CCATCGAGCCCACGCTCATCCAGATTGACGCCGGGGCCAGCCACGAAGCCGGGCGCATTGCCATCCTTGATGGTGAGCGGCAAGTCGGTGGAGACCCTGTCCCCGTCCTTGTCGGTCAGGGTCACGGTGAGCGGCAGCTCCAAAGACTCGCTGCCCTGGTGATCCAGCTCGGCGCTCAAGACAACCTGGGCCGTGACGCTCCAGTTGCCGTTGTTGTCCACCAGATCAAGCTCGGCGCGCAGTACCTCGCGGCCGTCCGCGCTGGTGCCCACCAGATCCCCATTGGCATCCAGGGTGAAGGTTACCGGGCTGCCGTGGCTGCTGTATTTACCATCCAGGCTCTGCTGGATGGCTGAAATGTCGAATTTCAGGCTGTTTGCATCGAGGGCATCGGAGCCGTGGCTCACGGTGAAGCTCATGTGGCTGACCACATCCTTCGCCCCTTGGTTGGCCTCCGTCATGGCGGTGCCGGTCACGGCGCTGATCACCGGGTTGGCGCCGTCGCCGATAGCGACGCTCAGGGTGGAGGAGACTTTGTCTCCATCGCTGTCGGTGAGGGTAAAGCCCGCCTTCAGCAGGCTGTCGGCGCTGCCCTGATCCAGCGGCTGGTTCAGGGTAAAGACGTAGTGGCCCTGCTGCCCTGTTTGATCCGAAACAAGGGTCAAGGTGAACACATTCTGGCCGTTGACGCTGCCGCTGATGCTGTTGCCGCTGATGCTGATGACAACGGGTTGGCCGCCGCTGGTGAGTCTCTGCAGGCCCGGTTGGCTGGCATCGAAGCTGATGCTGGCAAGGGGGTCGCTGCCGGCGGTGATATCGAGATCCCCGGTCAGGGTCTGACCGACCGTCCAGTCGCTGTCCTCCACCAGGGTGAGAGAAACGGGATCGACCTGGGGCAAGGCGCCGTCGGTGATCTGGATATTGAGGGTGCCGAGGTTGCTCTTGTCGCCGTCAAAATCGGTGCCCTGCACCTGCAGCCCCAGGTTGACGCTGTTGGTGCCCACAGGTTGATCCAGCACGCCATCGAGCTTCACATGGTACTTGCCGTCCAGATCCAGGGTCACGGTCAGAATGGTCTTGCCACTCGCATCCAGCAGGGTGATCTGGTTGCCATTGACCTGATAGCTGGTCGGCTTGCCGCCGCTGGTGAGACCATCCAGGGCAGGCTGGCTTGCCTCGAAGTTCAGGGATACCAGGCGATCGCTGCCCACATTGACCGGCAGCTGGCCATCCAGGGAGTGGCTGGCGCCCCCTTCCTGCAGGCTGATGCCGCCGTCGATGCCAAGGCTCGGATCCACGCCGTCGTTGATGGAGACCACCAGATCGGCGCGGGTCTCGTCGCCGTCGATCTCCTTGGCCGAGACGGTGAGCCCCAGGGAAAGGTTGTCGCTGCCCTGGTGATCCAGAGGCCCATTGAGGGAAACGGTCACCTTGCCGTCGATGTCGCTGCCAGACTGGCTGGCACTCAGCTCGGCCTTGATCACGTCAATGCGATTGCCCTGATCATCGATGTAAAAGCCGGTGAGCAGGCGATCGCTGCCGAACTCGAAGCTGAGCACATGGCCGTCGCTGCTGAGCCCGCTGCCGTTCAGACGAGTGAGCGTCGCGGCCTGATCGGCAAAGGCAAGGGAGTCCGCCAACAGGGGATCGGCCTGATGGCCCACCACGAACTCGCTCTGGCCCACCACGGCGCCCTGCTGGGTGAAGCCGTCTTCCGTGAGCGAAATGGGGGCTATGGTGAAGTCCGGCGGCGTGCTGTCCACCAGCTTGAGGGTGAGATTGGCACTCACCAGATCCCCGTCGCTGTCGCGGTATTCGAGGGAGAATGGCAGGCTCTGGCTGTCCTGGCCGTGATCCAGACTCTGGTTCCAGACAATGCGATAGCTGCCGTCATTGGCCAGGGTCAGGGTGAAGACGGTGACGCCCCCCGCGCTCGCGGTCAGGGTCTGGCCGCTTGTCTGGTAGCCGAGGGCCGCGCCCTGGCTGGTGAGGCCGAGCTGCTCGAGGGCGCTCTGATCGGCGCCGAAACTCACCTGCAGGTTGCCATCCAGACCCGCCCCCGTGTGCAGGGAGCCGGTGGCGCTCACCGGGCCATTGGCCAGATCCGCCTCGGACAGGGTCAGGGTATCGCTCTGGCCGATGAGGGGGGCGCCGTCGATCACCCGGTTCCCCGCCAGATCCGTCACCTCGGCGCGTACCTCGAAGGGGCCTTGAATGCCGGAGAGATCCAGGCCATTGAGCTGCCAGCGGCCGTCGCTCTCCACCAGGGCGCTGCCGCTATAGAGGGTCTGGCCGTTCTGGCCGATGAGGGTGATGGTGACGCGCTGGCCAGCTTCCACCTCTGTGGTGCTGCCGCTCAGGGTGACATTGCCCTGGCCCAGCAGGCTCTGGGTGTCGAGATCGTCGATGTCGATGCCGGCACGGGTGTCGACGGTGACGGTCAGGGTGTCGCTGGCCCGGTTGCCGGCGATGTCCACAGAATCGACGCGAAAATCATAGGCACCATCGGCCAGGGTAGTGGGGATCTGGTATTGCCAGTTGCCGTTGCCATCCACGGTGAGCACGGTCAGCACATTGCCGCCGAGGCTCAGGGTGACGGTGGCACCGGGCTCTCCCTTCCCTTGCAGCAGCGGCGTGGTGTCGCGGGTCAGATCGTCCACCTGGCTGGCGCCGGTGTCGCTCTCGTCGGTGAGATCCAGCGTGATGGTGGTGATGGTGTCGAGCAGGGTCTGACCGGTGTCGCTGGCCCGGTTGCCGGCCGCATCCTGGGTATCGGCCACTATGGTGAGCGGGCCGTCCACCAGCTTGCCGGTGACGTCGCCGAAGTTTGCCTCCCAGACGAAGCCCGGCAGCACCACTGTGGTGGTGGTCAGGCGATTACCATCCTGATCGATCAGGGTGACGGTCACCGTCTGGCCCACCTCGACGTCCTCGACAAAGCCGCGAATGATGACGCCGGCCGCCTCGTCGGCGTTGATGATGTTGTCGTCGGTCTGGGGCTCGGTGATGGTGATGGCCGCCAGGAGATCCTGATCTTCCGAATAGAGCAGCTCGTCCCCTGGCTGGGCGCCCTGATGGTCGGTGTCAAAGCCGGACTCCGCCAGGGTATATTCGCTGTTGAGATCCACCACCACGAAGCCGCCGGCGCTGGAGCCGACCACACCGCCCCCCGTGGCGGCTGCCGCGTTACCGGCCGCGGTCTCCTCAAACAGCTCGGTCGGGTCGGCCCCCTGACGGATGGCCTCCTGCAGGCTGGCCAGCTCGGGATCCATGGCCACGTTCGGTTCTGCCTGCGCCAGCTCGGACTGGTCGGCGTCCGGGGTCTTCGCGGGATCGCCCAGTTCGAAGCGTCCGTCCCCTTCGGTGAGCAGGCGCATGCCCGGCAGCAGCTGCATCCCCAGAGTGGCGCGGTGCAAGGAGCCATCGGCATCCATCACCAGCACGGTGCCCTCCACCTGGGTAACAAGAGTCGGTTTCTCTATTCGCAGCTCAGCCATACATCCTCCAACGGGTAAACACAGACAGCCCAGACCCACAAGGGTACAGGACGTCACCGTGACAGGCGGCTATTTTACCGCCTCTGTCGGCACAGATCCCTTCGCCATTTTCGAAAATATCGAAAGTAAATGCCGTAAACCTTCCTATTAAATTCAATAAAGTGCTGCCATTCACGGGATATCTCGGGATAGATACCCTTTTTCACGCCTCAGATGAAAAACATGGCTCTCCTGGTACCCATCCATACGACAACTCCTGACCTGCGCGCCCCCGGCCAGGCTTTCCCACTATTTCACCAGGGGAAGGTGAGTCCTCCATCCCCAGCAGGAATAAAGAATAAATATTCACTTTTACTTGGCGATAACTCTGGCCTAAGAGGCCATTCCCCTGCTCTTCCCCCCTTTGGCACGCCCCTGCTTCCCCGAGGCGCCGGCCAGCCGCAGCAGATCACCATGGATGAGGTGACGGGGATAACCACCAGATTGGGCTCAATAATTCAACCTGGATCTCACTTTTTGCATTAGCCCCCCATGCCAATTGATCTAGCGCAACTCCCACAGGGATAAATGATTATCCATTTTACCCATTTGGTATTATCCCCCCGAGCAAATGCATAAAAAATACTTTCTATGCAGTCATAACAATTAATCGGCCTGCCATGTCCATAAACCATGGGCACAGATGTCCACGCACCAAGATGGAACGGTCAGGCTCGGCATGGACATTTTATCTGGGAGTGATGACCGTGGGTTCACATAACAAGCCATTTCGGCCGGGTCTGGCCGCCCTGCTGCTGACGGCCCTGCTTGGCACCAGCATGCTGGCGCAGGCAGACGAGGCCGCCCCCGAGGGCAAGATAGAGGCGCGCAGCGAGCTGTTCGCCAAGGATCACGCCGATCAGTTCAGCAGTTGGCAAGACACCAGCGAGAGCCGCGAGCGCACCGACGCCCTGGCGGAAGATCCGCAGATGGTGGTGCTCTGGGCCGGCTACCCCTTCTCCAAGGATTACAACAAGCCCCGCGGTCACTTCTATGCGCTGACCGACGTGCGGGAAACCCTGCGCACCGGCGCCCCTAAGACCGCCGAAGACGGTCCACTGCCCATGGCCTGCTGGAGCTGCAAAGGCCCGGACGTGGCCCGCGTCATCGACGAGAAGGGTGAGGATGGCTACTTCAAGGGGATGTGGGCAAAAGGCGGCCCCGAGATCGTCAACACCATCGGCTGCGCCGACTGCCACGACACCGCCTCGAAAGAGTTCAAGGAGGGCAAGCCTGCCCTGCACCTCTCCCGTCCCTATGCCGACCGGGCCATGACCGCCATCGGCAAGCCGTTCAAGGAGCAGGGGCGCTTCGATCAGCAGTCCCAGGTGTGCGGCCAGTGCCACGTGGAGTACTACTTCAGCGGCCCCACCAAGGCGGTGAAATTCCCCTGGGACAAGGGCACAACAGTTGAGCAGATGGAGCAGTATTACGATGAAATAGGCTTTGCCGACTGGACCCATGCCCTCTCCAAGACCCCCATGCTCAAAGCCCAGCACCCCGAGTACGAGACCTGGCGCGCCGGTATTCACGGCCAGAACAACGTCGCCTGCGTCGACTGCCACATGCCCAAGGTGCAGAACGAGCAGGGCAAGGTCTACACCGATCACAAGGTAGGCAACCCCTTCGATCGCTTCGACCAGACCTGCCGCAACTGCCACACCCAGAGCAAGGAGATGCTGCAAGGGGTGGTCAAGCAGCGCAAGGATGCCGTCACCGAGATCAAGCTCAAGGTCGAGAAGCAGCTGGTGCACGCCCACTTTGAAGCCAAGGCCGCCTGGGATGCCGGCGCTACCGAGGCCGAAATGAAGGACATTCTGCAGGACATCCGTCACGCCCAATGGCGCTGGGACTTCTCCATCGCCTCCCACGGGGTGCAGATGCACGCCCCGGAAGTGGCGCTGCGCATGCTGGGAACCGCTCTGGACAAGGCTGCCGATGCCCGCACCAAGCTGGCACGTCTGCTGGCCGCCAAGGGGATCAGCCACGAGATCGCCATTCCTGACATCTCCAGCAAGGAGAAGGCCCAGGCCGCTCTTGGCATGGACATGAAGCAGATGAACAGCGACAAGGCCCAGTTCCTCAAGACCACAGTCCCCGCCTGGGATGCCGAGGCCAAAGCGGCCGGACGGCTCGCACAATGACGAGGCATGCGGGCCCGCAGTGTCGGGCCCGCAGCCGGATGGAGGCTTCCTATGGGTGATTTAACAATGGATTTCTTACGACTGATGCTGATGGCAGCCATGCTGCTGACCAGCCTGCAGGGCCAGGCCGCCGATGCGGCGAACGCCCCTGCGGCCCTCCCTGCCACACATGAGGTGGAGTTTTTGCGCAATCCCGATGCCGCCTGTACCGACTGCCACAAGGAGCAGGCATACGGCATGCACGGCAAGCACGGCCAGGCGACCAACCCCAACAACCTGGCGCCGGTCACCTGCACCAACTGCCATGGTCAGCCCTCCCCCCAGCACAGGGAAGGGGTCAAGGACGTGATGCGCTTTAGCGACAGCTTCAACAACAAGCAGAGCACCGGGACCTACCCCATCGCCGAGCAGAACGGGGTCTGCATGAGCTGTCACGAGCCGGGGCCCCTGCGCGAGGCGCTCTGGACCCACGACGTGCACGCCACCAAACTCAGCTGTACCAGCTGCCACCAGTTGCACCCGGCCAGGGAGCCCATGGTGGCGATTCCGGAGAAGTCCCGCATCAAGCTCTGCGTCGACTGCCACAGCAAGCAGCATCAAGCCAAGGCGGTCGGCCTGCAGGTCAATGCGGGCAAGGAGGCACCATGAGTTGCTCTCGTCGTGACTTCATGGCGGGGATGGGCGCGGGGGCCCTCATCATGATGACGGGCCCGGTGCGCGCCGGCGCTGCCAGCCTCGCCCACAGCCAGACCATAGACGGAGTGCGCTACGGCATGCTCCATGACGAGACGGCCTGCATCGGCTGCACCGCCTGCATGGATGCCTGCCGGGAGGTGAACAAGGTACCGGAAGGGGTCTCGCGCCTCGAGATCATCCGCTCCGGCCCCATCGGAGAATTTCCCGACGCCGACTACCGCTTCTTTCGCAAATCGTGCCAGCACTGCAACAACGCCCCCTGCGTGCACGTCTGCCCGACCGGTGCCTCCCATATCCGCAAGGAGGATGGCATCGTCGACGTCAACCCGGACTTGTGCGTCGGCTGCATGTATTGTCTGGCCGCCTGCCCCTATCAGGTGCGCTTTATCAACCCTGTGACCAAGGTTGCCGACAAGTGCGACTTTTGCCGCAAGACCAACCTGGCGGCGGGCAAGGAGCCGGCCTGCGTGGCCTCCTGCCCCACCAGGGCACTGGTGTTCGGCAATCTGGATGACCCGGGCAGCCCCATCGCCAAACGGCTGGTGAAGGAGACCATCTATCGCTACAAGCAGGCACTCGGCACCTCGCCCAAGATGTACCGCGTGCCCAAAGGGGAGATAACGTCATGACCATGCAAGCGGCATTTCACTTCCCCTCCCTTGTCTGGGGATTTGTCCGATCGCCATCTACCGCAGTCACAGAAGGAGGAATGGATCATGTTGCATGACGCATTTCACTTCCCCTCGCTGATGTGGGGATTTGTCCCATCGCCATCTACCCCGGCAATAACCGATGGAGGGAATGACCATGTGGCATGACGCATTTCACTTCTCCTCGCTGGTGTGGGGATTTGTCCGATCGCCATCTACCGCAGTAACAGAAGGAGGAATGGATCATGTGGCATGACGCATTTCACTTCCCCTCGCTGGTGTGGGACTGGCCCATCGCCATCTATCTCTTTCTGCTCGGCATCTCCGCCGGGGCCACCACCCTCTCGGTGCTGCTGCGCCGCCAGGGGGCCGGCAGCGAGAGCGGCATCATCAAGGCGACCGCTATTCTGGCGCCCGCGAGCGTGGTACTGGGGTTACTCATCCTCATCTTCCACCTGGCCCGCCCCTGGACCTTCTGGAAGCTGATGTTCCACTACCAGTTCGACTCCGTGATGTCCATGGGGGTCATGCTGTTCCAGGTCTATATGGCGGTGCTGTTCGCCTGGTTGGCGGTGGTGTTTCGCACCGAGTTCGAGGGGCTGCGCAGCCGGCTGCTAAAAGAGAAGTTCGCCTTTGTGGATGGGCTGATAGGCTTGCTGGCTCGTTTCGAGCGTCTGCTGGCACCGCTCTTGTTGCTGCTCGCCGTGCTGCTGGGGGCCTACACCGGCTTTCTGCTGTCGGCGCTCAAGACCTATCCGCTGTTGAACAACCCTGTGCTGCCGGTGCTGTTCCTCGTCTCCGGCGTCAGCTCCGGCATCGCCTCCACCATCTTGCTGGCGGTCACCCTGTTCAAGGAGAACCATCACAGCCAGGGGGTGAGCTTTGTCCACCGCTTCGAGCGGCCGGTGCTGGCGGTGGAGGTGTTGCTGCTGGTCTGCTTCTTTACCGGCCTCTACTTCGGTGGCGGCCAGAAGGAGATGGCCATGTGGGCTGCCATCGGCGGCGGCTTCTGGGCCCAGGTGTTCTGGCTCGGGGTGGTGGGCATCGGCATGCTGCTGCCCCAGCTGCTGGCTCTGCTGACCCCAGCGCCCCTGCGGGAGCGCAACAGCCATCTGGTGCTGATCTGCTGTCTGACCCTGGTGGGGATACTGCTGCTGCGTTACTTCGTGCTTTATGCCGGCCAGATGACGGTAGTTTAAAAACCGGTTCACGCTCCTGTTGCGAGGCCGTGATCAAGGCTCATGTGCTGCTCGCGTGTTTGCAATTAAGAGCGCTCACGTATGTCTATACGCTCTGGTTCGCGCAGCTCTTTAACGAGCTTCCGACCTCTCGCGACGGATCGTGAACCGGTTATTAAAGCTGGGGACCAGCGCCAGCCGCCCTCGGGTGACTGGCGCTGGCTTGTTGCTGGCCCAATGAATTTCTGGTGATGCCACACCCGTTGCTTGGCAATGTTCTCCGCCAAAGGGAGACGACGCGGCCTGTGTGTCATGACATGAATGAGATCAAAGATTGAACCGGAGGTTGTGTGCTGGCGGAGCTCGGCTATCTCTCACTGCTGCTGGCAGCGGCGCTCTCCCTGTTGCAGGGCACCCTGCCCTGGCTGGGCTTGCGGCTCGCCTCCCCCGCGCTGCTGCGCTGCGTCACGCCGCTGGCGCTGAGCAATGCCGCTCTGCTGGGGGCCGCCCTGCTGCTGCTCGCCAGCTGTTTTGGCCAGGATGACTTCACCCTCACCTATGTGGCCCAGCATGCCAACAGCGCCCTGCCCCTGGGCTTCAAACTGGCCGCCGTGTGGGGCGGTCACGAGGGCTCCATGCTGTTCTTCGTCTTTGCGCTGGGGCTGTGGGGCGCCCTGGTAGCGCTCTGCTCGAAGCGGGTCGATCCGTTGATCACAACCCGGGTATTGGCCATCATGGGGCTGATCGTGGGGCTCTTTGCCCTCTATACCCTGATCTTCTCCAGCCCGTTTGACCGCCAGTTCCCCGGACCGCTGGAGGGGCGCGATCTCAACCCCATGCTGCAGGACATCGGCCTTATCATCCACCCGCCCCTGCTCTATCTCGGCTATGTCGGCTTTGCGGTCAACTTCGCCTTCGCCATGGCGGCGCTGCACTCGGGTCGGCTCGATGGCGCCGTAGCCCACTGGAGCCGCCCTTGGGCGCTCGGCTCCTGGGTGTTTCTCACCGCCGGTATAGTGCTGGGCTCCTGGTGGGCCTATTACGAGCTCGGCTGGGGCGGCTGGTGGTTCTGGGATCCGGTGGAAAACGCCTCCCTGCTGCCCTGGCTGCTGGGCACCGCCCTCTTGCATGCCCTCATCGTCTGCGAGCGACGCGGCGCCTACGGTCACGGCGTGCTGCTGCTCTCCATCTTCACCTTTGCCTTGAGCCTGCTCGGCACCTTCGTGGTGCGCTCCGGGGTGCTCACCTCGGTGCACGCCTTCGCGGTGGATCCCGACCGCGGCCTCACCCTCTTGTTGCTGCTCGGGCTGCTATTGACCACGGCACTCACCCTGTTTGCCCTGCGGGCGGACATTCGCGCCCCCTATGCCCGCTTCGGTTTCTGGTCAAAGGAGGGGCTGCTCGGCGCTGCCATACTGCTGCTCTGCGTGGCCTGCGCCTGCGTGCTGCTCGGCACCTTCTACCCCATGGTGTTCCAGTCACTCCATCTGGGCTCGCTCTCGGTGGGTGCCCCCTACTTCAACGCTGTTTTCGTGCCGCTGGCGCTCTGCCTGATGGGGCTGATGACCCAGATCCCGCGCCTGCGCTGGCAGCGCCTTGCCAGGGTCTCCCCCCTCGGGACGCTGCTGCCGCCCCTGCTCGGCCTGCTGGGGGGCGGCCTGCTCAGCCTCGGCTATCGCGAACAGGGGTCCATGGGCTGGAGCGGCATCCTCGCCAATATGGCGAGCTTCTGGCTCATCGCGAGCCTGCTGCTCAATTTCTCATTCAAGACTCGCGACCTGAGCGCCAGCCGGCTGGGAAGCCTGCTGGCCCACCTCGGGGTGGCGGTCTGCGCCCTCGGCATCGCTCAGGTGAGTCACCACAGCCAGGAGGGAGGCACTGTGCTCTCTGCTGAGCGCCCCTATCGCCTCGGTGCCTATGAATTTCGTTACGAGGGGAGCGAGCCCCTGCTCGGCCCCAACTACACCGCCGAGCGCATTACCCTGAGCGTGTACAAGGAGGGTCTCGAGGTGGCCAGGCTCACCCCCGAGCGACGCCACTACAGCGTGCGCACCATGAACATGAACGAGCCCGGCATTGCCTGGGGGCTCTTTGGCGATCTCTACGTAGTGCTCGGCGAGAAGATGGGGCCGGAGGCCTATGCCATGCGGCTGCACCATAAACCGCTGGTGCGCTGGATCTGGCTCGGGGGCCTGCTGATGATGGCGGGCGGCGCCCTGCGCCTGCTGGGGCGCAAGCCCTTGCTGGCATCCCGTCCAGCCAGGATCCCGCAGTCCCTGCGCCAACAGGAGGCACCATGAGCCCGCGCCTGCGTCTCTTCCTCCCCCTGATAGTCACCCTAGGCCTCGGCGCCCTGCTCTGGCTCGGCCTGGGCAACAATCCCTACAGCCAGGATGAGGCCGTCGCTGGGCGCACCCTGCCCCCCTGGCAGAGCGACAATCTGCTGGATGGGGGCCTTATCCAGACCGCCAGCCTCAAGGGGGAGCCCTTTGTGCTTAACGTCTGGGCCAGCTGGTGCCCGAGCTGCCGCGCCGAGCACCCGCTGCTCAGTGAGCTGGCCAGCGCCGTGCCCCTCTACGGCCTCAACTACCGGGACAAGGGGGATGCCGCCCGCGCCTGGCTCGCGCAGGCGGGCAACCCTTATCGCACCGTGCTGGCCGACCCCGATGGCAAGCTGGCAATGGAGCTCGGCGTCTACGGCACGCCGGAGACCTATCTCTTTGCCGCCGATGGCACCCTGCTCAGCCGCCACACGGGGGAGATCACCAAGGAGGTCTGGCAGCGCCAGTTTGCGCCCCTGCTTGCCAAGGCTCGCAGCAAAACCCCTAACCTGGAGCAAGTACGGGAGAGTAAACCATGAGCCGTCTCGGCCACGCCCTGATCGCGCCGCTCTTGCTGGCATTGAGCCTTGGGGCCTTGGCCAGCGGAGTCGATACCTATCAGTTCCAGCACCCCGAGTTGCAAGCCCGGGCCCAGGATCTCGCCCGCGCCCTGCGCTGCCCCCAGTGCCAGAACCAGAATCTGGTGGAGTCCAACTCCCCCATCGCCCGGGATCTGCGGCTCGAGGTCTACCGCTGGGTGGACGAAGGGCAGAGCGATGAGCAGGTGATCGCCCGCATGACGGAGCGCTTCGGCGATTTCGTGCGCTACGATCCCCCCTTCAAGGGCAGCACGGTACTGCTGTGGGGAGGACCCCTGCTGCTGCTGGGGCTGGCGCTGAGGCTCCTTCGTCGCCGCCTGAAGGCCAGAGGGGAGCAGGCCACTCCGCCCGATGACAGGGTCAATCTGAGTGAGAGAGATCCCCGCAGCGCATTGAATCGCCTCATCATGGCAAGGGAGCAGGCTGGCCTCCCTCCCCATGATCCCCTCTATCGGGAGCTGGCCACCACTCACCTTGCCCATGCCACGCCTGTCGCCGAGCTGGCCCTGCGCGATCGGCTGACCCAGGCCCCCGGCCGCAGCGGGCGGCACGCGCGCGCCCTGCTGCTGCTTGGGATAGTGGCGCTAGGCGCTGTGGCCGGCATTTATGCCGCCAGCGGCCGCTACCAGGCCTGGCAGGCCTATCAATCCCGCCCCGATCCCCTGGCGGGGTTGAGCCCGCGGGATCTGCAGGACAAGGCGCTCGGCGCCCTGCACCAGCAGCTGCAACGCAACCCCGAAGATCTAGAGGCCTGGGCCGAGCTCGGCCAGTTGTATCTCTATCGGGACGAGTACGACAACGCCCTGCTCGCCTACCAGCGTCTGGCCCTGCTGGAGGGGGGCGCCAGCGCGGCGACCCAGGCCGCGCAAGCCACAGTGATCTACTACCAGGCGGGTCAGCGGCTCACCCCCGAGGCCGAGCGCCTGCTGGGCAGCGCCCTCAAGCAGGACAAGGGGGAAGTGAGCTCCCTGATGCTGCTCGCCTCCGATCACTTCCTGCACGGTCGCTACAGCCAGGCGATAGCCCTGTGGCAGCAGCTGCTCGACAGCGAGCGCCCCCGCATCAACCGGGCCGCGCTGATTGAGGCGATCCAGACGGCAAGAATAATGGGGGGCTAGCCGGGGACAGGGCGGGACGCAGAAAAGGGGGCAAGGGGCACCGAACAACCCCATAATGCAAACCGTGATTTCACAATGACAAGGTAGATGCATGATCCCTATTCGCTGCCACGCCGTTGCCGGAGTGGCGCTATCGAACATCGATGGCCAGATAAAGATGCTGCTGATGAACAGGGTCAAAGGGGGCTTCTGGTGTCATGTGGCGGGCACGGTCGAGGCGGGTGAAACCGGCTGGCAGACCATAGTGCGCGAGTTTGGCGAGGAGACGGGTATCACGGTTTGCGAGTTATACACAGCCCATTATCTGGAACAATTTTACGAAAGTACTTCAAATACGGTGGAGGTAGTGCCGGTATTTGTGGTCTATTGCCCGCCCAATCAAGCGATCACTCTCAACGACGAGCACACCGAGTATCGCTGGTGTTCGCTCACCGAGGCCAAGGCGCTGGTGAGCTTTCCCGGACAGCAGGCGCTCTATGACCATGTCTGGCACCATTTTGTGGCGCGCCGCCCCTCGCCGCTGATGAGGGTGGCACTGCGCTGATCCGGGTCGGCTGACAGCTCCCTCGCAGCCCCCTGCCGGCGCCCCTCTTCACCGCCACAAAGGGGATTAATGGTGCGTTCGACCCGATACCGCCCCGGAAGGCGCAAAAAGAGTAGCAATGATGGGCCAGAAAGGGCATATAGTGCGCCCCATGACGGGCGGAACCCGGCCAATGTACGCGCCAGATGTGGCTCATTATGAATCCCGTGAGAGGGCGCCATAGCCATGAATTCGGCTATTTCAAGGTGAGCCATCCCATAAAATGGAAATATCGGGCCGTCAGACGTTGTGAAGCGTCAATTACCGTCATATAACTTAGCCAAATGTCCCTGTCAGTCGTAGTAGAGCCAAACCATGAACCTTCGTCCTTTTCTTCCCCTGCTGCTCGGCGCCTTCCTTCTTCCCGCCAGCATGGAAAGCGCCCATGCCAACCCGTTTTCTGCGACCTCCTCCTCCACCAACAGCCTGATAGCACCACGCACCAATCTCGCCCTGGGATCCGATGCCTTCGTGGTTGCCAATCCCAGAACCGGGGAGATCCTGGCTGAACGCAACGCCAACCGGGTGATGGCGATCGCCTCCATCACCAAGCTGATGACGGCGCTGGTGGTGCTGGATGGCAACCAGCGCCTCAACGAGATGCTCACCGTCACCATGGACGATGTGGACAGGATCAAGGGCACCGGCTCCCGCCTGGCCATAGGCTCCCGCCTCAGTCGCGCCGACATGCTGCACATCGCCCTGATGTCGTCGGAAAACCGGGCCGCCTCGGCCCTGGCGAGACACTACCCCGGCGGCCGCCGCGCCTTCATCGAGGCGATGAACGCCAAGGCCCGCATGCTCGGCATGTGGAGCACCCATTTCGCCGACAGTACCGGGCTCAACCCCCGCAATGTCTCCAGCGCCCACGATCTCGCCAAGCTGGTGGCCAGCGCCTCCAGCTACCCGCTGATCCGCCAGTACTCCACCACAGAGCACAGACTGGTGCGCAACGGCAAACGCCAGATGCAGTACCACAACTCCAACCGCCTGGTGCGGGAAGGGAGCTGGCCCATCATGGTCTCCAAGACCGGCTACATCCGCGAGGCGGGCCGCTGCCTGGTGATGGACACCCGGGTCAACAATGAGCCCGTGGTCATGGTGCTGCTTCACGCCAACACCACGGATGAGCGGGTGGCCGACGCCAAGAAGATCAGAACCTGGCTGGAAACCTCGGGCCGCATGACCCTGACCGCCCAGTCCACCCCGCGCCCCAAGCTCTTCTCGGCGCAATAAGCGGGTCTCCCCGGACCGCAGGCCGCTCGCCTGCGGTTTTTTTGTGGCCGACCTCCTGGCTCCTGCCCCTCCCCTGACCCTTGCGCCGATGGCAAGGATCGCCCCTTCCATTTCCAGCAGCAAACATCAGCAAGGCATGAAAAGCGATGATGAAACACTGGCGATAAATGTTAACGCAGTGATAAATCACATTTTCAAGCAAGCGGATTTGCTGATCCCGCTGCCGATGATAACGTGATGCCCAGCCCGCAACCCCGGTCTGCTGTACCCGGGTTGCCGAAGGATTCAATCTGGTATGTTCAATGGCAAGGATGACGTGATGAAGATAGTCGTATTGGGGGGTGGGGTGATAGGGGTGGCCAGCGCTTGGTATCTGGCCAAGGCGGGCCATCAGGTGACCCTGCTGGAGCGACGCGGCGGGGTGGCGCTGGAGACCAGCCATGCCAATGCGGGTCAGATCTCCCCCGGCTATGCCTCCCCCTGGGCGGCCCCGGGCATCCCGCTCAAGGCGGCCAGATGGCTGCTGCAAAAGCACGCCCCCTTCACGGTACGCCCCACCTCGGATCCCTTCCAGCTGCGCTGGATGCTGAAGATGTTCGCCAACTGCACCCCGGCGGCCTATGCCACCAACAAGGGGCGCATGGTGCGCCTGGCCGAATACAGCCGGGACTGCATGAAGTTGCTGCGCGACGAGCTGGCGCTGGATTACGAAGGCCGCCAGCTTGGCACCCTGCAGCTGTTTCGAAGCACGGCCCAGTGTGAGGCCAGCAAGCGGGACATCGAGGTGCTGGAAGAGTACGGCGTGCCCTATGAGGCGCTGGATGCCAGCGGCTGTGAAGAGGTGGAGCCCGCCCTGGCGCGGGTACGCGGCAAGATAGTGGGGGGCCTGCGCCTGCCGGGGGACGAGACGGGGGACTGCTTCCGCTTCACCCAGGCCCTGGCGGCGGAGGCGGCGCGCCTCGGGGTGGAGTTCGTCTTCGACTGCCCCATCGACGAGGTTGAACTCGCCCAGGGACGGGCCGTGGCGGTCCGTGCCGGTGAGCGGCGCTGGCAGGCCGATGCCATCGTCTGCGCCCTGGGCAGCTATGGCACCGGCTTCCTGCGCCCACTCGGGATAGAGCTCCCCGTCTACCCGGTCAAGGGCTACTCCCTCACCCTGCCGATGACGGACGCCGCCGGGGCGCCGCGCAGCACAGTGCTGGACGAAACCTACAAGGTGGCCATCACCCGCTTCGACGAGCGGATCCGGGTCGGCGGCATGGCCGAGCTCAGCGGCTTCAATCTGGCGCTCAACCCCAGACGCCACGACACCCTGGCCATGGTGGTGAGGGATCTCTTCCCCGAGGGGGGCGATCTCCCCCGGGCCGAGTTCTGGACCGGGCTGCGCCCCATGACCCCGGACGGCACGCCCCTGGTGGGTCCAAGCCCCATTCCCGGGCTCTGGCTCAACACCGGTCACGGCACCCTGGGCTGGACCATGGCGGCAGGCTCGGGCCGCTTGCTGGCCGATCTCATCTCGGGCAGCGCCCCCGCCATCAGCGACGAGGGGCTTACCCTGGCCCGCTACGGCTAGCCCCAGGGCGCAACGCCAGATGCAACAGAGGGAGTGCCTGGCACTCCCTCTCTTTATTCGCCCCCTTTTGCAGGGACCGGGCCACCCGGCGCCAGCCCCGGCATCGACTGCCAGACCCGGGCGGGATCCGGCTCTTCGATGGCCGCCATCATCAGCTGCTCGCTCCAGCGTCTGTGCAGCAGCCACAGCTGCGCCCCCGCCTCCCCCTGCCCCTTGGTGCACTGCTTGGCCACGTCCGCGGTCCGGTAGAAATAGCGCACCAGGGTGGTGAGCTCGGGCTCGGGCCAGCGGCAGCCAAAGTGGCGCAGCCGCTCGGACCAGAAGGTGATCTGTCGCCCCTCGTGCTCCTGCTCGACCCCGTGCAGGGCAGGAATGAGATCCATCGCCTGCCACAGCGCCCCGTACCCGACGAAGCGCTCATCCAGCGCCTCCAGCGCCTCGTCCAGCATCAGCAGGGTCTGCGGCCAGCTGTCGGCCTGCTCGCGGATGATCTCCTGCTCCTCGCACACCGCCGAAAGCCAGGCCAGGGCCAGCCGGCAGATGATGGCCTCCTTGTTGGGAAACAGATGGTAGAGCGACTTGATGCCCACCCCGGCGCGGGCGGCGATGGCATTGGTGTTGAGGGCCGCAAACCCCTGCTCCTGCAACAGGGCCAGGGTGGCCTGCTCGATGCGGCTCGCCACCTCCTGGCTGCGCAGCTGCCTGGGTTGGCGCCGCATGCAAAGTTCGGCCGGCAGCACGTGTTGTGACATTCTCTTCCCCCGATGCGGTGTCCGCCCCCAGGGGGCGACTGGTTGTCATAACTACATGATGAGACAAGGTAAACACAAGTCAAAAAAAGTGCAGCAATCACTGGCATTTTTCAGAATAGCTGCGATAACCATAAGTGCTCATATCTGCAGTAAAAACTGCAATTAACCCAAGGAGAGCGCGCTATGGATAGCAAACACCCCCGTCTCAGGCTGGGCGCCATCGCCCTGCTGGTGAGCGGCCTGCTCGGCTGCCAGCAAGACAGCAGTGAACCGCCCCCCGGCAACACCCTCTATCTCAACGGCAAGATCCACACCCAGGATGGGCAACGCAGCCAGGCCGAGGCCATGGTGGTACAAGGGGGCAAGTTCACCTACGTGGGCTCCCGTGCAGGGGCCGAGGCCTTGCAAAACAGTGCGACCCAGGTGGTGGATCTGCAAGGGAGGATGGTGCTGCCTGGGCTGCACGACAACCACATCCACCTGCTCGGCACTGTGGCGCTCGACATGTGCGATCTGGACGGCCAGAGCGTCAACCTGGATCAGCTCGCGGCCAAGATCGGCGAGTGCCTGCCCCGCTACGCCCCGGCCCCCGGGGAGTGGCTGGTGGTCAACCAGTGGTCGCCCTATGACGGCAACACCCCCACCGCCACCCATGCCACCCTGCTGGCGGCCCTGGATGCGGCGGCGCCGAACAACCCCGTGATGCTGGCCGGGGTCGACGGCCATGCGGGCGGCTACAACTCCCAGGCGCTGGCGCAGGCACAGGACGAGGACGGCAATGTGGTCGGCTTCAATGCCACCACCCTGGCACCGGGCGGCGTGTTCGAGGCCTTCATCCCCTATGTGGATCTCGCAACCGGCGTGGTCCGGGACGCGGCCCGCAGCGCCATTGCGGTCCCCGACACCGGGGTGCTGAGCGCGGAGGGTGAACAGGCGCAGGCCCAGTATGACAAGATACTCCCCGCCATCTCGACGCTGATGGCCTCCCGCGGCATCACTGGGGTACAGGATGCCTGCGCCAACGACTTCATCCGGGGGCGGCTGCTCAAGATGCAGGACCAGGATCTGCTGCACATGCGCGTCACCGCCGCCACCTGCTTCAACCAGGATGACTACAGCGGCAAGCTGGACATCGACGGGCACCTGGCCAAGGCGAACCAGGTGCGCGATGCCTTCGCCGGCAACCCCCTCATCAAGGCCGATGCGGTCAAGATCTTCCTCGACGGCGTGCTGGAGGGGGATCCCTTCACCAGTCCCCCCTTCCTGCCCAATGCCGGCATGCTGGGGAACTACCATCATCCCCATCTGGCCCTGGATCCCGACAGCGGCGAGGTGAGCATCACTGCAGACAGCGAGGATGCGGGCAGCAACGGCATAGTCAACTACAAGGAGGCGGATCTGGCGCGTTACGTCACGGCGCTGGATGGGGCCGGATTTGGCATCCACATGCACAGCATCGGCGATCGCAGCACCCGGGTGGCCCTCGATGCCCTGGAGGCGGCCCGCGCCAGCAACGGGAACAGCGGCATCCCCCACACCCTGGCCCACCTGCAGGTGGTGCACCCGGACGATCAGAAACGCCTCGGCGAGCTTGGCCTCTACCTCACCTTCACCTATGCCTGGACCACGCCCCAGCTTGCCTACGACATGCTGGTCAGCCCCTTCATCCAGCCAACCAGGGTGGGACAGTCCCTGAGCGAGGCCATCTACGACCCCATGGGCTATCTCCATGACGCTCTCTACCCGGTCGAGAGTTCGCGCCAGGCCGGCGCCGTGCTGGTGGCGGGCAGCGACGCCCCGGTGGACAGCCGGGATCCGCGCCCGTTCGAGAACATGGCCGCCGGCATAGTGAAGGCGGCCGGCAGCGGCGACGACTTCAGGGCCAGTCAGCGCACTTCCCTGGCCGAGATGCTGGCCGCCTACACCATCAACGGCGCCAGGGCGGTACGCCAGGGCGACATCACCGGCTCCATCGAGGCGGGCAAGTCGGCGGACTTCATCGTGCTGGACCGGGACCTGTTCGCCCTGGTCAAGGCCGGCACGCCGGAGCAGATTGCCCAGACCCGGGTCGAGCAGACGGTCTTCATGGGGGAGACCGTCTACCGCAACCCCTGAACGACACGGGCCCCACAAGGGGCCCGCTTCTTATGGCTCACTCTTATGGCTCATTCTTATGGCTCACAGACGGGCGACTCCTCCGCCTGCCCGGGTTGCAGGGCCAGGGTGAAGAGCGCCGCCACCATGTCGGACTGGGTGATGATGCCCACCAGCCGCTCCCCTTCCACCACTGGCATGTGGTGCAGGCCCCCGTCGGAGAAGGCTTCCACCAGATCGTAGAGGGGCTGGTAGCGTCGCGCCGTCTGCACCTCCCGGGTCATCAGATCCGCCACCCGCAATTGCTCGAGCGCCTCCCGCCCCCTGGGCTGGCGGCTCGCCCTGTCGATCATCAGATCATGCAGGGTGATGATGCCCGCCAACCGGCCCCCCTCGTCCGCCACCGGCAGCGCCTTGATCTGATGGCGAGAGAGCAGCTCCCAGGCCGTCATGGCGGACGCCTCTGGGGAGGTCACCACCAGATCCCGCGACATTACCTCCTGGCAGCGCACCGTGCCCACTCGCCCCCGCAGGGCGTGCAACTGGGCCTCCTGCAGCAGCTCCTGCAGATCCTGGCGGCTGATGTCGAGCAGCTCCCCGTGCTTGTCCAGGGCAAAGTCGATGTCCTGGGTGGCGAGCCGGGCGCTCGGCTGGGGATCCGCCGTCTGGTGACGATTGGGTACCACCTTGCCGCCATTGGGATAACGGCGCCCCAGGGCGCGGTTGTAGAGCAACCCCAGGCTCAGCAACAGCAGGGAGTTGAGCAGCACCGGCAGCAGCACATAGCCGACCCCGAGCGCCCGGATCCCCTCGCCGCCGATGACGGCGGTCAGGGCCACGGCGCCGCCGGGCGGGTGCAGGCTGCGGGTGAGGAACATGGCGGCGATGGCCAGCATCACCGCCAGCGCCGAGGCAAGGGCCATGTCCGGCACCAGGCTGGCACTCAGTACCCCCATCAGGGCCGAGACCCCGTTGCCCACCAGGATGGACCAGGGCTGGGCCAGGGGGCTCGCCGGGGCGGCAAACAGCAGCACGGCGGAGGCCCCCATGGGGGCGATCAGCCAGTGCACCTCTAGCCCCAGCCCCCACTGGCAGAGCAGGGCGGTGCCCAGCAGACCGACGAAGGCGCCGAGGGCGCCGTAACAACTCTCTTTGAGGCTGGTATTGGTCGATACCGGCAAAAAATCCCTGAACTGCATCCTGCTCCCGAAGACGATAACATTTATTTCAAATGCGCAATTCTAGCCAGTTCCCCCGTCCAGTTCCAACACGAGTGTCATCGCGGCCTCCGGATCCCGGGGGCGGCTCACCTCAATCCGGTGATCGGGGATCGCAATGCCATCCCCCTCGACCGGTGCAGGCTGGCCGAGGCGTCGACGCGGGATTGGCCGCGGGCGCAAAGCCCGGCACCCTGCCTGCCAACAGGCTCCCCCCTGAGGGGCTTAAGATAATCATGCAAAAAAGAGGGAAGGCTTTCGCCTTCCCTCTCTCGTTATCTCAGTGCTCTTGCCTTGTCTGCCGAGCTAGCTGGATGGGCTGCTCAGGCCAGTTCGGCCCGCAGCGCCTTGGTGGCATCGACCATCACCTTGAGGGCAGCCTCGGTCTCTTCCCAGCCGCGGGTCTTGAGGCCGCAGTCCGGGTTGACCCAGAGCCTGTCGGCCGGGATCTGCTTGGCCGCCTTGCGGATGAGGTCCTCAATCCAGCCCTGGCTCGGCACGTTCGGGGAGTGGATGTCGTAGACCCCCGGGCCGATCTCGTTGGGGTAGTTGAAGCGCTCGAACGCTTCGAGCAGTTGCATCTGGCTGCGGCTCGTCTCTATGGTGATGACGTCCGCGTCCAGCGCCGCCACCGCCTCTATGATGAGGTTGAAGTCGCTGTAGCACATGTGGGTGTGGATCTGGGTGCTGTCCACCACTGGGCTCGCGCTCAGACGGAAGGCGCGCACCGCCCAGTCCAGATAGGCCTGGTGATCCTGCTTGCGCAGGGGCAGCCCTTCGCGGATCGCCGGCTCGTCGATCTGGATGATCTTGATGCCAGCGGCTTCCAGGTCAGCCACCTCGTCGCGAATGGCCAGACCAATCTGCAGGGCGGACTGCTCGCGGCTCACGTCTTCCCGGGGGAAAGACCAGCAGAGGATGGTCACGGGCCCGGTCAGCATCCCCTTCACCGGCTTGTCGGTCAGGCTCTGGGCGAATTTGGTCCATTCGAGCGTCATGGGGGTGGGGCGGTCGATGTCCCGGGTGATCACCGGCGGCTTGACGCAGCGGGAGCCATAGCTCTGCACCCAGCCGAAGCGGGTGATGGCAAAGCCGTCCAGCAGCTCCCCGAAATACTCCACCATGTCGTTGCGCTCGGCTTCGCCGTGCACCAGCACGTCCAGCCCTATGGCTTCCTGGCGCTCAATCGCATCCTTGATCTGGGCCTGGATGCCCGCCTCGTAGGCGCTATCGTCGATGCGACCGGCACGCCACTCCTGGCGCAGCACCCGGATGTCGGAGGTCTGCGGGAAGGAGCCTATGGTGGTGGTGGGCAGCAGCGGCAGCTTGAGATCCGAGCGCTGCGCCTGCGCCCGTACCGGGTAGGCGCTCTGGCGATCGAAGTCGCTGTTGGTGAGGCTGGCGAGTCGCGACTGCACCGCTTTCTTGTGGACCCGACTGTCGGACTCCCGATCGACGATGGGCTGGCTGTAGGCCTCGATCTTGTCGAGCTCGCCCCCGTCGAGATAGTCCGCCAGCAGCCCCAGCTCGTAGCACTTTTGCAGGGCGAAGGCGAACCAGCTGCGGGTCTGGGGATCCAGCTCGTGCTCCAGGGTCAAGTCCACCGGGCTGTGCAGCAATGAGCAGGAGGAGGCCACCCAGAGCCGCTCGCCAAGCTTCTCTTTCAATGCCTTGAGGGTCGGCGCCAGCTTGCCCAGGTTAGCACGCCAGACGTTGCGGCCGTTGATGACCCCAGCCGAGAGGACCCACTGGGCCGGTAAATGCGGCACCAGCGTCTCCAGCTGCTCGGGGGCGGCCACCAGATCCAGGTGCAGGCCGTCCACCTTGAGGCTGGTGATGATGTCGCGCTGATGGGCGACCGAGCCGAAATAGGTGGTGAGCAGCAGCTTGCAGGGGCCGGCCAGGCGCTCATAGGCATTGAGATAGGCCAGACGCCACTCGTCCGGCAAGTCCAGCGCCAGGGCAGGCTCGTCTATCTGCACCCACTCCACCCCTTGCGCGGCCAGCTTCGCCAGGATCTCCTGATAGACGATGAGCAGGCGATCGAGCAATTCCAGACGAGAGAAACCGCTCTCTTTCTCCTTGCCGAGCCAGAGGTAGGAGACAGGGCCCAGCAGCACCGCCTTGACCGGCAGCCCCAGCGCCTTGGCCTCTTCGACTTCGTCAAACAGCTGGCTCCAGCCCAGCTTGAAGCGCTGATCGCGGCTGAACTCGGGCACCAGGTAGTGGTAGTTGGTGTTGAACCACTTGGTCATCTCGGCGGCGGCGGCAGCCGGGCCGGTCGGCGCACGGCCACGGGCCACCCGGAACAGGGTGTCGAGATCGGTGTCGCCGTGACGGTGACGGGCAGGCACGGCGTCCACCAGCAGGCTGGTGCCGAGCACCTGATCGTACCAGGCGAAGTCGCCCACCGGCAGCAGGCTGACCCCGGCGGTGCGCTGCGCCTGCCAGTGGCGCTCACGCAGGCTCTTGCCCACGGCGACCAGCTCGGCCTGGGTGGTCTCGCCACGCCAGTAGGATTCCAGGGCAAATTTCAACTCGCGCTTGGCGCCGATGCGGGGGAAGCCCAGGGTGTGTGCTCGTGTCATAGGTCCAATTCCTTATGCTCATTCATCTGATGGGAAACTGGATGATTTGGCCATCCAGATGTTTACACATCTAGAGTGACGAGATAAGGTGACCTTGGCTATTGAATCCTCTTCAACTGGCTCTCAAGAAATCCTCAACTGACGCACAAAGGAGCAGTGCCATGGGTGTGCCCAACCAGTCGACCAGCCATCAGAACACCAACGCTGGCATCGATCTCAAGCACCTGAAGACCATCAGTGCCCTGGCCGAACAGGGCTCCCTGGCGGGGGCGGCCCTCAGCCTCAACCTCACTCAGTCCGCCCTCTCCCACCAGCTCAAAGAGCTGGAGACCCGCCTCAATCTGGAGCTGTTTCTTCGCAAGAGCCGCCCCCTGGTGCTGACGGCGGCCGGCCAGCATCTGCTGGCCCTGGCTCGTCAGGTGCTGCCCGCCCTGGCCCAGACCGAGCGCCAGTTGCAGGCCCTGCACAGCGGGGATGCGGGCAGGCTGCATCTGGCGCTGGATTGCCACAGCTGCATCCAGTGGCTGCTGCCGCTGTTGCCGGGCTTTCGCCGCCAGTGGCCCGGAGTGGCCCTTGAGGTGGAGTCGGTGCCCGGCTTCGATGCCATCAGCGCCCTGCTCGGCGGCCAGCTCGATTTGCTGCTCACCTCGGACGTGCAGGCGCGCGGGGATCTCCACTTCGAGCCCCTGTTCGCCTTCGATCTCACCCTGGTGATGGCGCCGGATCACCCCCTCTGTCAACAGGGCCGGATAGCCCCGGACGATCTGCGACCCGAGGTGCTGCTGGTCTACCCGGTGGAGCGGGCCCGCATGGACGTGTTCAGCCGCTTCCTGCAACCCGCCGGGGTGGAGCCCGCCCGCTGCAAGCCGGTGGACAACACCTCGGTCATGCTGCAGATGGCCGCCGCCGGGCTCGGTGTCGCCGCCCTGCCGCGCTGGGCCAGCGAGGAGTTCGTGCGCCAGGGCCTGCTAGAGGCGCGTCCCCTCGGCACCGGGATCCGCCGCCATATGTACGGGGCCGTGCGGGCCGCTGATCGGGATCAGCCCTGCCTGCAGAGCCTGTTCGAGCGCATTCGCACCCAGATGGCCGAGCAATGAGAGGGTATGAAAACGCCGCCCCAGGGGCGGCGTTCACGCTCTTTTTTCCATGGGCCCGCTCTCTGACGCCTCAGGATCCCTCGCCGCAGCCGGCGGCCCCCTGTCGTCTCGGACAGTTGCCGCAAAGCTCCCCATCCCCTCGTCTGTAGTGCAGGCAGCAGCGCTGGCGCACATAGCCAGGGAAGGCCTCATCCCGGGGGAGCGAGGCCGGGCGCCAGCCCGCCAGATGCCCGGCGGGCAGGCCGCAGGCGGCGAGCCAGAGCGGCGCATGGGCTTCGACCACCGCCGGGCTCACCTCGTCGAAGAAATCCGGCACCCGCACCAGGGCCGCCAGCAGATCGTCCGCCAGGAGCGGGCGCACGAAACCGGGGCGCAGCCGCTGCACCTCCCCAAGCAGCGCGAACAATGCCTGCCAGTGGGCCTGGAGCCGTTCCCCCGCCGCCTTGATCAGGGTCTTAACCTCCCCCTTGATCATGGGCTCCGCCGGCAGGCTGAAGCCGGACACCAGCCCCTCCTGATAGCCCTGCCCCATGCGATCCAGGGCGGGCACGGCACCCACCCGATAGACGGCCACCATGGCGAGGTAGATGGACTGCCAGCAGAGCATGCCCCAGCTGCGGGTCAGCCAGTAGGCCGCCCCCGCCTCCGGGTGCGCCTGCTGCCAGTGGCCATGCAGGGCAGCCGCCACCTCGTTCGGGGCACCATGAGGGGGGGCCGTCAGCAGAGCGGGGCTCTCCCCCGCCAGCCGCCCCTTGAGAGAGGGGATAAGCCCGGCCGCCGCCGCAAACAGGGCGTCATGATCCGCCAGCAGGCTATGCTGGCTGTGCACCGCCAGGGCGCCGAGTCCACGAGGCAGGGCATGTTCGGTGTTCACCGCCAGGGCGCCTGGGCCGCGAGGCAGGGTGTGCCCCGGCGCAGGTCCGGGGCGCAAGGTCAAAATGCGTATTTGAGTCGAGCCTCCACATTGCGCTCAGCCCCGAACCAGCAGTTGTTCTGGTCGTAGCAGGAGTAGTAGGTCTTGTTCAGCAGGTTGCTGGCGCTAAGCGATACCCCCACCCCCTTCATGCTCGCGCTGAGGGCGGCGAGATCATAGGAGGCGGACATGTCCATCAGCAGATAATCCGGCACTGTGTCGGTGTTGGCGGCATCCATCTCGGCCTCCCCCACGTAGCGCAGGCCGGCGCCGACCCGCATTCCCTCCAGGCTGCCGCCCGGCAGGTAGTTGCTCCACAAGGAGGCCATCTGCCTGGGCACCCAGACCGGGGTCTTGCCCTGCAGATCCGTGGTGTCCTTGGTGATCTCCATGTCCTGAAGGGTATAGCTCAGCGCCAGATCCAGCCGGCTGGTGAGATCGGCGCGCCCCTCCAGCTCTATCCCCCTGGAGACGATTTCGCCGGTCTGCAGCTTGGGCCCGTAGACGTTGTCCGGATCCGTCACCAGGGCGTTCTCCTTGGTGATGTGGAACGCCGAGATAGTGGCCGTCTTGCTCATGTCCTCGGAGAGGAACTTGAGACCCCCCTCCCACTGGTGACCGGTAGCGGGATCGAACGCCTTGCCGCTCTTGTCCGCCCCCGGCACCGGCTCGAAGCTCTCGGCATAGCTCACATAGGGTGACAAGCCATAGTCCAGCTCATAGAGGGCGCCGAGGCGGAAGGAGAGGTTGTCCTGATCGATCTGGGCCAGGGACTGGCTGGCGGCTCCCAGGTAGAGGCCGCGGCTGTCGGTGTCCATCCGGTAGCTGTCGTAGCGGGCGCCGCCTATGGCCATCAGCCGGTCGAGGCGCACCTGATCCTGCAGATAGACGCCGGTCTGGGACTGGCGAATGGTCTTGCGATCCTCATAGGAGAAGGTCAGGGCATCCGGCCGGATCTGGTTGTGGTCCGGGTTGAAGATGTCGATGCTGGGCGCCGAGTAGTCGAGGGTGTCCTGATAGAGGATGCGCGCGTCCAGATATTGATAGTCGACCCCGAGCAACAGGTTGTGCTGGGCACCGCCGGTCTGCACCTTGCCCGCCAGCTGGTTGTCGATGACAAAACCGCGGGACGCCTCATCGGTGAGATAGGCGTTGCGGGCCAGGGTGCGGTTGTCCGCCGCCAGCGCCGCGTTGTAGGTGTTGCGCTGATAGGCGGAGGCATCCATGTAGCGGGCATTCTGCAGCACCTGCCAGTTGGCGTTGAAGTCGTGGCTCAGCTTGTAGCCGAGCAGGGTCACATCCCGGTTGTACTCGTTCCAGTTCTCGTCGCCGAGGAAGGTGTCGCTGCCAAGCTGCCCCAGGGGGTTGGACTTGACCGAGCCGCTGGCGGGGACAGTGGTGTAGATGCCGGCTTGCGGATCCTTCTGGTAGTAGAGGTTGAGGTTCAGCAAGGTGCGGTCGCTCAACTGCCAGTCCAGGGAGGGCGCGAAGACGTAGCGCTCCTCTTCGGAGGTCACCGCCTGGCCCTCCTTCTGGCGGGCCAGCCCCACCACCCGGTAGGCGAGCTGCTCGTTGATGGCACCTGTGCTGTCGAGGGTCATCTCCTTGAGGGTGCCCGTCCCCGTCGCCACGCTGACGTTATGCTTGGCTTCCCGCTGGGGGCGCTTGGCAATGAGGTTGACCATGCCGCCGGGGGGCATGCTGCCATAGAGCACCGAGGTCGGCCCCTTGAACACCTCCAGCTGCTCGATGGCCACAGGATCTATCTGGGGTTGCAGGTTCCACTCGTTGTATTGCAACAGCAGGCCGTCATAGAAGTTCTGGTAGTTGTCAAAGCCGCGGATGTTGAACAGATCCAGCCGGTTGACCGCCCCGCCCCGCAGCTCGGTATTGACCCCGGGCACGTAACGCAGCGCCTCGCTCACCGAGCTGACGCCGCGCTGTTCCAGAGTCTCGCTCTCCACGACCGAGATCGCCTGGGGCGTCTCTATGGGGTCAAGCCGGGTCTTGGTCGCCGTGTTGCGATAGGTCTGACCCAGCACGGTCAGGGTCTCGTCGGCCAGCGCCGCGTCCTGGCTGCCGGGTGCGGCGGCCAGCACAGAGCCTGCCAACAGGGTGGAGATGGTCGCGGCGACCACGGTCAATGGGGGGTGAACAAGTTGCATCTGATCCTCGACTGCCTACTGCATGTGAATAGTAACAAATATCATTTGCATTTTATTGTTCTAATTTGCCGCGGAATTAACAATTTGGGGCATGTTGGCGGGTCAGTGACAAAGAAAGGGGGAAGAAGGGGGAAGAAGAGCGCCATCTGACTGCGTGACGAGTGAAACAGAGTGCAGGGGAAGCCAAATGGAGGGGCTGCGGCCTGGCGCTGGTCGAGACGCGCTTTCGCCGGGGTGGCCTCAAGGCCCCCTGTCCTGCCGGCCGAACCGGGCCTGATCAGCGCCCGCATCCGGCCTTCGCTTTAGCGCAGTTGCTCCTTTTTCATCCACACCCTTGATCCGGGTCAAGCCCTGCTGACAGGGATGGCGATAGTATGCGGCCCCTTTTATCAGTCCTGTTTGAGACGATACAAGGCATACGATCACCCCAATGAATGACACCATCAATAAAGATCTGCACTGCCACACCCAGCTCCACGTCTCCTTCGCGGTGATAGTGCTGACCCTGCTCACCGCCCTGGTGGGGGTCAGTTGCAGCATCCAGCGTGCGGCCGAAGTGAAGTATCACAAGGTGGCCGCCATGTTCGTGCACAACATGGCGACCCAGTTCATCGCGTTGCAATTCAAGCCGCTGGAGCACGTCCTCAACGAGACCGGCAGCTTCATCGACAAGCCCGCCCTGCAGGCCTTCCTCGGCGACGGGCACGCCCCCCTTCGCATGACCCTGATGCAAACGTTGTCCCTCACCCCCTATGTGAAAAGCATCCTGGTCGCCGATCAGCAGGGGTGCTTCAACTCTGTCCCCCACCTGCCGGTCGAGGCGGGCTTTGATGCCAGGGAGCGGCCCTGGTTCAAGTCCGCCGCCTCCCGCACCCTCTTCGTCAGCTACACGGACCACTACGCCAGCAGAATCGACCAGCAGCGGACCGTCTCCGTCTCCCGGCCCATCGTCGACAAGGAGGGCTTTCCCCTCGGCACCCTGGCCATGGAGCTCGATCTCGAGCAGATGAGCCATCCCCTGCGCCTGCTCAAGAGCCCCCTCAAGGGGGAGTTCTATCTCATCGCCCGCAGCGGCGACACCCTGCTGCACTCCAATGTGGGCAACCTGTTTCGCCGCCAGCTGGCGCCGCAGCTCATCGCGCAGATGACCAACGGGGCCGACCACCTCTATGACGCCGAGCACCAGACCCATGTCTACTACTTCGCCTTCTCCAACCCGGACTGGTTCGCCATCTACACCGTCAGCGACGCCGAATTCAAGGAGGCCAGCCACAGCGAATCCTATCAGTTGCAGATCGCCGTGGCGGGTTGCCTGCTGATCTGCCTGCTCTGCTGGGGCTCCCTGCGCCATGCCATCAACAAGATGATCGTCGAGATCATCGCCCTGATGCGCGTCGGCCGCATCGACATGAGCAAGCCCGGAGAGCTGCTGCGCCAGGAGATCCAGAGCGCCCATCACCAGATGCAGGAGGCTGTCGCCGCCTCCAACACAGATGCCCTGACCGGCCTCTTCAATCGCCGCAGCTTCGATCAGGATCTGGCCAGCCATCTGGCCGACGGCCGCCCCTTCTCCCTCGGCATGATAGATCTGGACAACTTCAAGGCCATCAACGATCAGCTGGGACACCTGGTGGGCGACCGCGTCCTCCAGGCCGTGGCGCAGGAAGGGGTGACGGTGGCCGACGGCCTGGCCAGGCTCTACCGCTACGGCGGGGAGGAGCTGGCCATCCTGATCCCCGGGGAGGACGAAGCCCAGGCACTGGCCCTGCTGGAGCGCTGGCGCCAACGGGTCCTGCAGCGTCAATGGCGAGAGGCCGGGCTGGTGGTGACCTTCTCGGCGGGGCTGGGTCAGTGGCGCCATGAATCGGCCGCGCACCTGATAGCAAGGGTCGATCGGGCACTCTATCAGGCCAAGGAGGCGGGCAAGAACCGGGTTCACCCGGCAGACTGACGGGGCTGGTTATCTGGCGTCATACGGGCGGTATGAAGGGCCCCGTTGCCGAGCCTAGCGGGGCGCTATGGGCAGCCAGTACTCCATGGAGGCATCGGGCTGCTGGCCGTCAAAGCCCGGGGCATAGCGCTCCAGCTCGAAGCCATCCAGCCCGCGATAGCCGGAGGAGGGCAGCCAGTGCAGGATGAACCAGTTGAGGCTCTGCCCCAGCTGGTTGATGGGGCCCAGGTGGCCCAGCACCGCATACTCCTGGGAGGGAACCCGAAGGCGCGCCAGCCCGGGGCCGGGCTCACTCCCCTCCTCTGCCGCCACCCCGGCCCAGTAAGGCAGCCGCTCCCCCGCCCCCGAGACGTCCACCACCCCCAGCAGCTCGCTGGACGACAGGCGCCCTCCCGCCTCGCGCCAGGCACCCCAGATGGCGGGCACCGTCTGCTGAAAGTCCGGCGCCTTCGCAAAGAGGCCCCGGATCTCCCCCCTGACGCCGTGCAGGGTGAACCCCGGCCGGCTCTCCACCCGCACCTGCACCAGCCTGGGAGGGCTGGCCAGGGGCATGGGGGCCCGCACCAGGGGGGTGCGCAGCCCCAGCCGCAGGCCCCGCTTGCGATAGGCCAGGGGGGAGCAGCCAAAGTGCTGCTTGAAGGCCCGGCTGAAGCTGACTTCCGAGCCAAAACCGTGGTTCAGTGCCAGATCCAGCACCCGCTGGCGGCTCGAGAGCAGCGCCTCCGCCGCCAGGCTCAACTTCAGCTCGCGCACATAGTGGGCCACCGTCTGGCCGGTCTCGTGCAGGAAGACCCGCTGCAACTGCCAGCGCGACCAGCAGCTCTGCTCGGCCAGTTGCTCCAGCGACAGGGGCTGATCCAGGTGGGTGTGAATGTAGTCGAGCACCCGCTCGATGCGGGTGAAATGGGGGCGCGTCTGTGGCGCCGGGTCTGGGAAAGCGGGGAAGCTTGTCATGCTGTGGTCGGGCTCTGTGCCGGCGAAGGGGCGCATTCGCCCAAGTGGCCACATTAAACATGGCCGCCGTGCCGGGGGCAAGCCTTGTGCGGCCCGGCTCCCGCTCGCAAGCACCTTGCCCCCAGACGTTCCCCTGTCACAAAAATGACGCCTTTCCCTGCCACATTGTTTGCAGACAAGGTTGTCAATTGCCCCAGGGGCACCATTCAACTCGTGACATGCAGGGAGAGCCAAGATGAAGAAGATTGCCTTGATCACCGGAGCCCGTGGCGGCATAGGGTCCGCCATCACCACCGCCTTGCTGGCCCAGGGGTATCGCATCATCGCCACCCACTCCAGCGTCAATGCCGCCGCTGCACGGGAGTGGTACCAGGAGCAGGGGTATCTGCCGGATCGGGTGCGGCTGCTGGCGCTGGATGTGGCCGACACCGCCATGTGCCGCGAGACCCTGGGCCGCCTGCTGCAGGAGGAGGGCCGGGTGGACGTGCTGGTCAACAACGCCGGCATCACCCGGGATGGGGCCTTCAAGCGGATGGCGCCGGATCAGTGGTTCGAGGTGATCCACACCAACCTGTGCAGCCTCTACAACGTGACCCAGCCGCTGTTCGATGCCATGTGCGAGCAACGCGATGCCCGCATCATCAACATCTCCTCGGTCAACGGCCAGAAGGGGCAGTTCGGTCAGGTCAACTACTCGGCGGCCAAGGCGGGCATGCTGGGCTTCACCAAGGCGCTTGCGGCGGAGGGGGCCCGCTTCGGGGTCA
The DNA here is from genome assembly GCF_023093515.1 of Aeromonas genomosp. paramedia. Taxonomy (NCBI): domain Bacteria; kingdom Pseudomonadati; phylum Pseudomonadota; class Gammaproteobacteria; order Aeromonadales; family Aeromonadaceae; genus Aeromonas; species Aeromonas genomosp. paramedia. The sequence goes on along the minus strand of NZ_JAAROG010000008.1, from coordinate 18,834 downwards.
CGGTCAACGCCATCGCCCCCGGCTACACCGCCACCCCCATGGTGGCGGCGATCCGCACCGACATCCTCGACAGCATCAAGGCCGACATTCCCATGCGCCGCCTCGCCAAACCGGAGGAGATAGCCGCCGCCGTGGCCTTCCTCGCCAGCGAAGCAGGGGCCTATATCACGGGGGAGACCCTGGCCATCAACGGCGGCCTCTATATGAAGTAGCGCCGGGATAATGGCAATAGACAGAGGGCAGCCAACGGGCTGCCCTCTGCTGTTGGTCGGCGCTACAAGGGGCGCGCCGCCCCCCCGGGTTCGGCGAAATGGCTGCGCAGGGCAGTGATCACCCGGCGCACCTTCTCCGGGATCTCCCGCTGGGGGGTGATGGCGTGGATCTCCATGGGCGGCACCCGAAAGCCTGGCAGCAAGGCGAGCAGGCGGCCCTGAGCGAGATCCTCAGCAACTTCCCCCTCGGGTTGCAGGGAGATCCCCTGCCCCGCCAGGGCAAACTGGCGCAGGGGCAGCACGTTGTTGCATTGCACCCTGGGTTTGCACCTCACCCTGTGCTCGCCCCCCCGCTCGTCAAGGAGCAGCAAGCCGCTCCCCAGCATGTCGCCGCAGAGCCAGTCGTGCGCGGCCAGATCGGCCGGGGTGCGCGGCGTCCCCTTGCGCGCCAGGTAGGCGGGGGCGGCGCACAGCAGCATCCGGGTCTGGCCCAGCTTGCGGGCCACCAGGGTGGAGTCCGGCAGGGAGCCGACCCGCAGCGCCACGTCGATGCGCTCGGCAATGAGATCCCGCTTCTCGTCGTCGGCGATGATCTGGATGCACAGGCCCGGATGGGCCTGCAACAGGGGCGACAAGGCCAGCGCCAGCGGCTGGCCCGCCATCCCCACGGGGGCGGTGATCCGCACCTCCCCGAGCAGGCTGTCGCGCACTTCCGAGAGGCGCAGCTCGGTCTGGTTGAGGGTCTGTTGCAGGGACTGGCACCCCTGCCACACCACCTCCCCCGCCTCCGTCAGGCTGAGGCGACGGGTGGAGCGATGGAGCAGAGGCAGGCCGAGCAGGCTCTCCAGCTGGCCGATGTGCTGGCTGACGGCGGAGGGGGTCATGCCGAGGGCCTTGGCGGCCCCCGTCATGGTGCCCGCCTCCACCACGGCGGCGAAGATGGCGTAGCGTCTGAGCTGATTCATTATTAAATCCAGCTTACAAGTGAATGCAATTTACAGAGGATTATTAAATCACATCCGGGGGCGTAGGATAGCCTCATTTCCACAGTGAAGGAGAGATATCCATGAAAATTGCCCTGATCGGTGCCAGCGGTTTTGTCGGTTCAGCCATCCTCAATGAGGCCGTCAGCCGTGGCCACAGCGTCACCGCCATCGTCCGTGACGTGAGCAAGCTGACCCCCCACCCGCAGGTCACCGCCGTGGCGGTGGATGCCCAGGACCCGCAGGCGCTGGCCGAGGTGCTCAAGGGGCACGATAGGGTGATCAGCGCCTACAACCCGGGCTGGAGTGCCCCGGACATCTACGACCAGTACCTCAAGGGGGCCAAGGCCATCGTCGAGGCAGCCAACGCCGCCCACGGCTGGCTGCTGGTGGTCGGCGGTGCCGGCAGCCTTGAGATAGCCCCCGGCGTGCAGCTGGTGGATACCCCGGACTTCCCGGCCGAGTGGAAGCAAGGCGCCCTGGCGGCCCGCGACGGTCTCACGGCCCTTCGCCGCGAAACCACCCTCGACTGGCGCTTCGTCTCCCCGCCGGTGTTCCTCGAACCCGGCGAGAAGCGCGGCGGCTATCGTCTCGGGGGGGATCAGGTGCTCTTTGACGGCGACAAGCCTGCCGGGATCACAGTCGGGGATCTGGCGGATGCCGTGATCAACGAAGCGGAACAACCGGCCCACCTGCGCCAGCGCTTCACCCTGGGTTACTGAAGAGAGTGATCTAGGCGCGCTGGGCGGGCGCTCACCCTCTAACCTCTGCGCCACACTACCCAAGGGGGGGGCTGATGCCTCCCCTTTGTTCATTCGCCTCCCATGGGCACAGCACCTTCCCTGGCCCCAGGCAGATTCATGGGCAAGGCGATCGGCTGGGTCGCATTTTCTCCGTGCAATCGACAAATTCCCCCAAAGGGATCGAATCCTATTTCGACTTTTGTATATAACTAAGAATATTTTGTTGCTTCCACCTTATAACTCCGAACAGTAGCATCCCCTTAAACCCAAACGGTGCCATCGTGAGCCACGGACCCAAGTCCTGCCCCTCGCCACACCGCCGTCTTTGTCGCGGATCCTCGGGACTGCACCCGACATCCGACACCTGAGGAGATGCACATGGAACATTCATCACTGCCCATCATCGACTTTGCCGCGATCACTGGTGCCCCCGAGGAGCGCCGCCAGATGCTGGCCAAGCTTGGCCGGGCGGCCCGCGACATCGGCTTCTTCTATCTGACAGGCCATGGTCTGAGCGAAGCGCAGCAACGGGAAACCCTGGCGCTGGCGGCCCGCTTCTTCGCCCTGCCCCTGCAGGAGAAGCTGGCGGTGCAGATGGTGCACTCCCCCCACTTTCGTGGCTACAACCTGGTGGGGGCCGAGCTCACCCGGGCGCGGCCGGACCGGCGAGAGCAGTTCGATATCATGAACGAGGAGCAGGCCCTCCCTTCGGTGCAGATCCGTGAACCCTGGCAGCGGCTCACAGGCCCCAACCAGTGGCCCGCTGCCCTGCGCGGGATGAAGACACAACTGCTGGCGTGGCAGGCGCGGCTGAGCGACATCACCCTCACCCTGCTCGCCGCCTTTGCCGAGGTGCTGGAGCAACCGGCCGGGGTGTTCGATGAGAGCATCCAGGGTGCCCCCTATCAGCACATGAAGCTCATTCACTACCCGGGACGGGAGACGGGGGGCAGCGGCCAGGGGGTCGGCGCCCACAAGGATCCCGGCTACCTGACCCTGGTGATGCAGGACGAGCACTCCGGCCTCGAGGTGGAGACGACCGACGGCTGGATCTCGGCGCCGCCCCTGCCCGGCGCCCTGGTGGTCAATATCGGCGAGCTGCTGGAGCTGGCCTCCAACGGCTACCTCAAGGCCACCCTGCACCGGGTGCAGAGCCCGCCGCCCGGGGTATCACGCCTCTCCTGCGCCTTCTTCATGGCGGCGAGACTTGATGCCACAGTGCCGCTGCTCACCCTCTCCCCCGAACTGGCGGCGCAGGCGCAAGGGCCAGAGAGCGACCCGACCAACCCCCTCTTCTATCAGGTGGGGGAGAACGTGCTCAAGGGGAGGCTGCGCTCCCACCCGGATGTGGCGGCGCGCCACTATGCTCTGCAACACAGGGGAGCGCAGGAGCCGATACCGGCCTGATGCCATCAAGAGGGGGGCGACAGACCGCCATCCCGACCACAGGAGAGGGGCGCCAGTGTGGCCCCGTCCACCGATTTTCACACCAGAACAACAACGCCATAGCCTGGCGACCACGGAGCAAGACGATGAAATTCAAGACCATGAGCGTGCACAGCGGCCAGCGGATCGATCCCCAGACCGGCGCCCTCACCACCCCGCTCTACCAGAGCAGCACCTTCAGCTACGTCAATGCCCAGGCGGGCAAGGAGCGCTTCGCAGGCCAGGCCCCGGGCTTTATCTACAGCCGCTTCGGCAACCCCACCACCGCCGAGCTGGAGCTGAAACTGGCGGCCCTCGAGGGCGCCGACGAGGCGCTGGTGGTGGCGAGCGGCATGGCGGCGGTGAGCGCCATCCTCTATGCCCTGGCCAGCAGCGGGGATGAAGTGGCCTACGTCGGCCCCCTCTACGGCGGCACCGAGGCGTTCTTGAAACAGACCTTCAGCCGGGCCGGCATCACCATCACGGGTTACGACAGCGATCAGGATCTGCTGGCCAACATCAGCCCCGCCACCAGGGTGATCCTGTTCGAGACCCTGACCAACCCCACCCTCAAGGTGGTGGATCCCCGGGTGGTGGTGGAAGCCGCCCGCAAGGTGGGCGCCATCAGCGTGTGTGACAACACCTTCCTCACCCCCTACCTGCTGCGTCCGCTGGAGCTCGGCATCGACGTGGTAATGCACAGCGGCACCAAGTACCTGGGCGGTCACGGCGACATCATCGCCGGGGTGGTGGCAGGCTCCCACGCGCTGATGAAGTCGATCCGCACCGTGGCCCTCAAGCACATCGGCTCCCCCATAGGGCCGCAGGAGGCCTACCTGTTGCAGCGCGGGGTCAAGACCCTGCCCCTGCGCATGGATGCCCACCTGCACAATGCCCAGAAGGTGGCCGACTTCCTCGCCGCCCACCCGGCGGTGAAGAAGGTGATCTACCCGGGCCTTGCCAGCCACCCGGGCCACGACGCCCTCGGCGCCTTCGCCAGCGGCTTTGGCGGCATGGTAAGTATTGAACTTGAAGGTGGCTTTGCCCGCTGCGCCACCCTGCTCGACAACCTGCAACTGTTCGTGCAGGCGGTGAGCCTGGGGGATCTCGAGAGCCTGGCCTGCCACCCGGCCAGCACCACCCACGCCGCCATGGACGAGGCGAGCCGTCTCGCCGCCGGGGTCAACGACGATCTCATCCGCTTCAGCATCGGGGTGGAAGACGCCGACGATCTCATCGCCGATCTGGCGGCGGCGCTGGCCCTGATCTGACCCTAAGCCGCCATGCACGACCGGCGCCACGGGCAATAAAAAAGGGAAGGCCAGGCCTTCCCTTTCTCTCATCCATTCCCGGGTGCGGGAAGGGGCCTAACTCAGGAGTCGTGATAATCCTGGCAGGCGCTCAGGGTGTTCTCCATCAGGCTGGCCACCGTCATGGGCCCCACGCCACCGGGCACAGGGGTGATGAAGGCGGCGTGATTGCGCGCCGTTTCAAACTCCACATCCCCCACCAGGGAGCCGTCGGCCAGGCGGTTGATCCCCACGTCGATCACCAGAGCCCCCGGCTTGACCCACTCCCCCGGAATGAAGTTCGGCTTGCCCACCGCCACCACCAGCAGATCGGCACGGCGCACCTGGGCCTCCAGATCCTGGGTGAAGCGGTGACAGGTGGTGGTGGTGCAACCCGCCAGCAGCAGCTCCAGCGTCATCGGGCGACCGACGATGTTGGAGGCACCGACCACTACCGCATGCAGACCGTGGGTCTTGACGCCGGTCGCCTCGATCAGGGTCATGATCCCCTTGGGGGTGCAGGGACGCAGCGCCGGGATGCGCTGGGCCAGACGGCCCACGTTGTAGGGGTGGAAACCATCCACGTCCTTGTCGGGACGAATGCGCTCCAGCACCTGGGTGGTGTCGCAATGAGCCGGCAGGGGCAACTGCACCAGGATGCCGTCCACCTCCGCATCCTCATTGAGCCGGTCGATCAGGGCCAGCAACTCTTCCTGGGTCGCATTGGCGCTGAGATCATAGGAGCGGGAGACAAACCCCACCTCTTCACAGGCACGACGCTTGCTGCCCACATAGACCTGGGACGCCGGATCCAGCCCCACCAGGATCACCGCCAGACCCGGTGCCCGCTTGCCCAGAGCCAACCGCTGTTGGACTTGTTCGGCGACCTGATTGCGAATCGTTTGCGCAACCTGTTTTCCATCAATGATTTTGGCAGACATCGTTCTTCACTCACCATGTGTTCAACTGCCGCGCATTGTCGCATTTTTTTGGCGCGGGTGTTAGCGGCTCTCGCCTGGCGGGCAATAAGTAGGCATTTGAATTTACTGGCGGAAAAAGTCGTTGACGCTGACTTTGACGCTTGGGTATGATGCCCGCCCGTTGCCCAGTCGTACCGCCCCCGGTATGCTGGACGATGAGATTTCGGTGATTAGCGCAGCCCGGTAGCGCATCTGGTTTGGGACCAGAGGGTCAAAGGTTCGAATCCTTTATCACCGACCAGGTTCATCGGGAAGTCCTTCGGATTTCTTGATACAACGCGCCCTTAGCTCAGTCGGATAGAGCAACGGCCTTCTAAGCCGTGGGTCGCAGGTTCGAATCCTGCAGGGCGCGCCATTGATGTGATTCTTCCCTCGAAGAGCGACATCGAAGGCAGATTTCAGTGGTGGCTGTAGCTCAGTTGGTAGAGTCCCGGATTGTGATTCCGGTTGTCGTGGGTTCGAGCCCCATCAGCCACCCCATTATTAGCTGTTCGCGCTGAATCAAGCCGACAGAGGCAAGCACGACTTGCCATGAACCGGGCATCTGATGCCCTCATCTAAACCGGCCCTGCGCCGGTTTTTTTGTGCCTGCGCCCCAGCCTCGCCGCCAGTCCCGAGCGCTCCGCTCCCTCTTTATGCTCTTTGCTCCCCTCCCCCTTGCTCTCTCACGCTTGTCCCTTTGCTGGTCGGTCAATGTCACCGCCTGGTACTGCCCCTCGCCAGGCCGGATCACAGCCATGATCGGAGCCATCACGGCCCCGATGTATCCCTGCTTCCCATGACGCAGCGCAAGCTTCCATGCCGATGACCGTGATATGGATAAAAACCGGCAAATGCCTTGTCTGCTTCCCTCATAAGGGCGAGCAACCACTTGCGCCCAGGCAGCGCACCACAGGTTGCCGCCGCGCCTGATGCGAGGGGAAGACGGGCAGAACGTAAATAGATTGTTAAACTAGATGGTCGTGATTCATCTTTTCGTAATCCATTCACTGCACAATAACGCAATATATTGAAAAAAAAGGAGTAATTGAAAGCTAGCCGCACAACAACAGACAGATCCCCTGCCATGACCCCACACAGCGCAGTGGAAATCTTCCCATACTAAGTGTCAGCAATGTAGATGCCCTCCAAGGAGAGACTGAGATGAGTGAAGAAAGCAAATGCCCCTTCAACCACACCGCCGGCGTCGGCAGAACCAACCGTGATTGGTGGCCGAATCAGTTGCGGCTGGATCTGCTGCACCAGCATTCCCCCAGCTCCGATCCCATGGACAACGATTTCAACTATGCCGAGGCATTCAACAGCCTCGACTACAAGGCACTCAAGAAAGACCTGGTCAAGCTGATGACCGACTCCCAGGAGTGGTGGCCGGCGGACTTCGGCCACTATGGTCCCCAGTTCATCCGCATGACCTGGCACGCCGCAGGCACCTATCGCATCACAGATGGCCGTGGCGGCGGTGGCCGCGGCCAGCAACGCTTCGCTCCCCTCAACAGCTGGCCCGACAATGTCAACATCGACAAGTCCCGCCGCCTGCTCTGGCCCATCAAGCAGAAGTACGGCAACAAGATCTCCTGGGCCGATCTGCTGATCCTCGCCGGCAACGTCGCGCTGGAGACCATGGGCTTTAGAACCTTCGGATTTGGCGGCGGCCGCCCGGATGTGTGGGAGCCGGATCAGGATGTCAACTGGGGTGACGAGATCGCCTGGCTCGGGGTCGACCCCGACCGGGTCAAGGGCGACCGCGAGCTCGCGGCCCCCTTTGGCGCCACCCACATGGGCCTCATCTACGTCAACCCCGAAGGCCCCAATGCCAGCGGTGACTACATGGAGGCGGCCAAGGACATCCGCTCCACCTTCGGCCGCATGGCCATGAATGACGAAGAGACAGTCGCCCTCATTGCCGGTGGCCACACCTTCGGCAAGGCCCACGGCGCCGCCCCCGAATCCCACAAGGGGCCCGAGCCGGAAGCCGCCCCCCTGGAAGCCCAGGGCCTAGGCTGGATGAGCGACTACGGCAGCGGCCACGGCAAGGATACCGTCTCGAGCGGCCTCGAGGTGACCTGGACCAAGACCCCGGCCCTGTGGAGCAACAACTTCTTCGAGAACCTGTTCAACTTCGAGTGGGAGCTGACCAAGTCGCCGGCAGGCGCCAAGCAGTGGGTGGCCAAGGATGCGCCGGAGATCATTCCCGATGCGCATATCCCGGGCAAGTTCCACAAGCCGACCATGCTGACCACCGACCTGACCCTGCGCTTTGACCCCGAGTTTGGCAAGATCTCCCGCCACTTCTATGAGGATCCCCAGGCCTTCGCCGATGCCTTTGCCCGCGCCTGGTACAAGCTGACCCACAGGGACATGGGCCCCATCGCACGCTATCTGGGGCCGGAAGTGCCCAAGGAAGAGCTGATCTGGCAGGACCCCATCCCCGCCGTCAATCACCCCCTGATCGATGACAAGGACGTGGCCGCCCTCAAGGAGAAGATCCTGGCGACCTCCCTGACCGTCGCCGAGCTGGCATCCACCGCCTGGGCCTCGGCAGCCACCTTCCGCGGCTCTGACAAGCGCGGCGGTGCCAACGGTGCCCGCATCCGCCTGGCTCCGCAAAAGGATTGGGCAGTCAACCAACCGGCACAGCTGGCCAAGGTGCTCAAGACCCTCGAAGGCATCCAGCAGGCCTTCAACGCCTCGGCCACCGGCGGCAAACGGGTATCCTTCGCCGATCTCATCGTGCTGGCCGGCGGCGTCGGTGTCGAACAGGCGGCCAAGCTGGCGGGGGTCACAGTGACTGTGCCCTTCACGCCGGGTCGCATGGATGCCTCCCAGGCCCAGACCGATGTGGACTCCTTTGCCGTGCTCGAGCCTCTCGCCGACGGGTTCCGCAACTACGGGGGCGAGTGCGCCGCCTTCGCGGAGACCATGCTGATCGACAAGGCGCAGTTGCTCACCCTGAGTGCCCCCGAAATGACGGTACTGGTGGGCGGCATGCGGGTGCTCGGCACCAACGCCGGCAACTGCCACGGGGTCTTTACCTCTGCCCCCGGCACCCTCTCCAACGACTTCTTCGTCAACCTGCTCGACATGGGCACGGAGTGGAAACCGGCAGCAGGAGCCAAGGGCATCTACGAGGGGAGTGATCGCAAGACAGGCAAGGTGAAGTGGACCGGCACCCGCGTCGATCTGGTGTTCGGCTCGAACTCCCAGTTGCGGGCCCTGGCCGAGGTCTATGCCAGTGCGGACGGGAAGGAGAAGTTCGTGAAGGACTTCGTGGCGGCCTGGACCAAGGTGATGAACCTGGATCGCTTCGATCTCGCCTGACCCGCACTCTCTGCATGCCACCGGGCCTGTATCAAGGGACATGCATGAGAGATGACCGGGCACCACAAGACAAAAACCCGACCATAAGGTCGGGTTTTTATATTGGCGGCGGGTCTGGATTGACCCGGACTGCCCTGCCCCTTGTCGAACCAGGGTTCAAACCGAGCGCCATCACCGGATAAAGTAAAAGGGCCTGTCGCAAGACAGGCCCTTTTACTTTATCCGGCGGTGAGGGAGGGATGATTCGCCACTGCGTGGCTCACCCCTTAGGGGCGGCCTCTGGCCGTTCATCGCAGCAAGCCGCTCTGCTCGAACCCGGCGAGGCTTCTCACCCTCCCTCTATGCACATCAGGGAACACGGTAGCCCAGATGCAAAAAACCGACCCTGAGGTCGGTTTTTTATAATTTGGCGGTGAGGGAGGGATTCGAACCCTCACTTTTGTATATCACAGCACAAATATAACCTTTACATTCAATGACTTACGCCGTTATCGACGACGATAAAAACAGTGTGATTGACTCAAACTATTGCCATGAGTTCTTTACATCTTTTATAAAGAAAAATTATTAAATGTCAAGAACATACACATGCTTTCTGACTATCGGAATATTGTTGTCGTTTCCTCTGAATGACGAATCGATTCAAGTCCTCGCGAACTCCTACTTTGCGGTAACGCCGCGTGAAGGTGAAGGGGTGAATGCCGCATAAACCAAGTTTCCGCAGAGCACTTTCACCACCAAAAAACACCGCATACTAAAAATGCCACGCGGCATGAATCGCTCTGGAACGCCATGTTAGGTGCGTTCCGATTAATCCAATTTTGGATACTTGTGCAACACTTCGATAGTTCCTATTTGAGTAGGATCACAAGTATACTCTGACTCTCCAAGCCAGTCTGCGCTATGGCTGTTGGGAGCGCTTAAAATTGCCTCAGATGAAACATAAGCACTCAATAAAACACCACCAGATTCAGCAGAATTTAGACCACGAGCAAACATTTCTGCTACCTGTTTTTTCGGGGTCCAGCAAAAGCCGATTAAGCCTTGGTCATAAAGAAATAGACATTCGCCACGATAAAGCTGAAGGTCACTACCATCATATTTTGGCAATATGAGCTTTAACCAATTGAGTATCAATTTATCATCGCTAACATTTCGGCGAATATGCCCACCATTTACAATCCAAAGCATATGCATACTATCGATGTCAAAAGAAAATTGCTCAATATTTTCAACTGCATATTTTATTGCTGACACCCACATTTTACTCGAAACATCGCATACATATTCTCCACTCATGATAGTGGAGGCTAACTCTTGATAATTGATACTGAACTCCTTAATTACCAAAAAGCATCTAACGTTTGAATAAGGGGGGGCTTTAGCCCGTCCCAGTGAGCGCAGCGAACGATTTCAACCAGTTGTTATATTCTATTTCCAATCTTTAATGATTCGGTCCTTAAAGATTGCCGTTGAGGAGCCCTTGTGTAGATACTCAATTACGCCGACCAGCTCTTTTGAAAAATCAATATTTACGGGGTTGATGATTGGTTTTTGAATGAAAAAATCAACCTCATAAGAAAGCATTTTAAGTCTTAGTCCATTATTAATGAGATACGCTTCTTTAAAAGTCTCTGAGTGGGTTAAGTCGCCGTACTCTCCATTCGCTTCCGAAACCAATCTAGACGCTAAGTCATATAGTGAGTAAGTTTCTTTTTTTACAACGTCTTCAATGAAGATTTCATTATTCATGCCTGACAAAATCAATTGGGAGCTTGTGTTTATATTTGTATTTTCATTTGCCCAGCCCCCGTCTATTCGAGGCCGAAAATTGGTTATTCTTGGGCAGGGTAGAATCTGCATTTCAATGTTAACTTCTCTAATCAGTGGGTTTCCGTCCTTGTCTTCCCAGTCATCATCACGTTGCTTGCGGACAATTAGAAGGTCCATTCGGTTGGCCTTTGCCTTTGCCTCTGCGCCACTTTGGTAGCCTGTCTTGGTGGCGAATACTGGCTTTAAGTCTGGTATGTCGCGTATTTTCCCAATAAGAGCATCAATTTTTTCAATTGAAACGCGTGAAGCGTAATCTTTGCATTCAATTACTGTTTTGTATGTTACGCCAGCTAGTTCGTACTCCCAGTACAGATCAAATTCGCGCTCAATCCCGAAGTTATCGAGTATTTTCTTATTTATCTCGATTTCGATGTTCTTTTGTTCGGAGAATTTCTCTGAGTCCAAAAGTGCTTGCTGAAGGCTTTTAACGAATTGTTCGTAATCTTTTCCATCAGACATTCGTGATATCTCTGTGAATATAAACTTTACTTGTGGGGTTGCGAAGCAATTCCACACCAATTTTTGTTAAACTTCGATTACTGATTGTTGGGATTGTAGAATACATCTGATTTAGCAGCAGGTATTTTGAAATTTTCAAAACCTATTTCCTGACCCTTTTCTTTGCAAGTTAGATAAATTGGGTGGCGTTTATTTTCACCTATCGTCTCTACACATATATCTATATTTTTACCACTTGCATGATATTCGTAGTATAGAGGCATGTTGTCAGGCTTGTTAATTGGGTTGAATGTAAACAAAAGGTTTGTTCTATTAATTGTGTTTTTATTGGGTTTTACTTTCCCGTAATGGAAGTGATATCCAAAATTGTGGTTTTCAATATCAACTCCATTTTTAGTGTTAGGTATTTTTAGTAAATATTGAAGATTCATGATCTTTTTAGGTGGGACTAAAATAGACTGTTTTTCAAGCAAAATTACATCTGAATAAATAGGCGTTGCGCTAATGGTTTCATAAAAAGTTGGATAGATGTCACCAATATCAACGTTGTCATTAAATTCAAGGCTCAGTTCTTGATTGCTTACTAATCTTTCCGCGTGTGATTCTAGTTTAAGGATTAGATTAATATAATCATCATTGTCAAATAACTCATGTTGAAAGTAATATAAATCCCTATCAAGTAGTATATTGTGGTTGAGTGTGCGAATGGCTTGATATGCTGCTTTTATAAAACGATGAGTGTTATTAGATATGGTATTCATAATTCTTACCGTAGAAGATTAACGTTTCAATTAGGCGGACGAAAAAAACGCCGCTTTTTGATGCGTCCACTGGAATGATTGGTTATTCCAGCACAACACCTTCTAACTCTACGAACCAGAAGCCTCCATGCTGTATCCAAGAAAAAATATATTGGCGATTCAAGGAGATCTTGATAGGTATCTTGGTGCTGCCAACCTGTGTAGTTAGCACCACAGGACCAGCCATATTTCCGTTGGAAATATCATAGTCCCAGCACTTACTTTCTTTCTTCTTGGGATTAACGAAGCCTTCTCGATCGTTCATGACAAGAGCAATCCCCCTGTCTGCCTTTTTCTCTTCACAGTACCGTTCGAGGATGTGCAGGTCGTCGTAGACATCTTTCATGAAAATGTCAGTGGCCCCGCGATTGCCTCCGGACGCAGCTTTGGTTCGGTAGCACTTAACCTCAATGGCTATTCGGTGAGTTGTTTGGCCTTTTAGTCCAACCACCAAGAGGTCAATTTCTCTTGATTTCCCCTCAACAGTCACGCCAGTTTCCAATTCGACATGACTGCTCTCGTCAGCCTCCACTGTTACTAGTGGCAGTGTTTGGCTGAGTATATTGGCGTAGTGCAGTTGCATGGAAGCTTCCTTGTTGACGCCAATGAGTCCTGCGCCAACTTTCCGTGAAAATACGTCCCATGCAAATGATATTGCAGCTCTTAGCCTTTCTTCAAAATTTCCGCTCAGCAAATCCATTGATGACCTCATGAGAAATGACTCTTTAATAACTGGCGCATAGGTTGGCGTTGTTTTTGCGTCTTTTTATTTCGCAAAACGATGACAGCCGTTATGCGTCCAGTTGATTAACCTGTTATCTCTGGCTGTATCTACGTGAGTACTTAATAAGATCGTAGGCACATACTATTTTTATGAACTGACTTTTTTCTCCTGTGGAGAAATCATCATATGCATGTTTTTTAAGTATATTTTCAAGATCGTTTAAATCAACCTTTTCTGGAGGGACAAAAACTGCCATCCTCAAAAATAAGTTGAAGTCTACGGCGTTATATAACTCTTCTATCCCCTCTTGTACCTGAGGAATGTTTTTTGAACGCTGTTCCTCATACCCACTAGGTCTCAGTTTTTCCACACCATGTTCTATTCGGGTTATTACTGAATCACATAGTCCGTCAATGGTTATTTCACCACTCTCGGTTATTAGCCCTGCACCGTTTAAATACTTATATATTGGATATGTTTACCTGACCTTTTATTAGATTCGGAAAGGCGTTAATAAGAATAGACGTATCGTCATAACCTCCGCTATCAAAAATAACATCCCTGACGATGTCTTCTCGAGTTACACCAATAATCCCTTGCTTAGCGATTTCCTCTGATTTCTTGATCTTGCTAATAGCTCCATAACCGACCACGAATTCTGGTTGCCCCTCAGCCCCATCTAAATCGTCAACATCTTTCACATAAAGTTTACCTTTAGGGTCGTTAGTCACCACGAGTTCGTATAGCTCATCCTTAATCTGTCGAAATATGTGTGCAGGGATTCGTCGTTTTACTTCTGAAAGAACTTCAAATATTTCCATGTACGAGCTTGCTTTAATGAGTTTAACTGGAAGTGTTTTTAGTATAATTGACTCAGTTAATACCGGCTCGTCGGCATCCGCAGACCACTCAACGAAAATAATATTTTCTTTTAATGCGTCCATCTTGCTTTCTGGGAAACACTCGACAATTTCCTCTAGGATTTCCAATATATGGGGGTCAGTTAATGAGTACCCTAAAAATATTATTGGATGCTCGATAAATATCGTTAGTAATTTTGATGATAAGTAAGGGTTCTTTTTACGAAAAAGTTCATAGTCTTGAGATGTTAATATAAGACTATTTGGCTCACTTGCACATCCGTGAATTTTGTATATTTCAGCAATTCCATGATTTCTACTAGAAAATAGCCCGTCTTGTCCCACAAAAACGGAGAACTCGCTAAAAATTGATTCTAGGAATAGATCCCAGTTCGTAGTAATGATACCATCAATTTTACTTGATGCTAAAAGCTCAATTTCTGCTTGATATTCTTCCAGTGTATTTTTATGAATATCTTTTAAATAGTCAGATATTTCAATCTTTAGTGGTGAGTCCTTCTTCAGCAAGTGCTCAGTGTAGCGTTCTTCTTTATCCCCTTTAATATCACTATCCCACCATTTATCACTATAAGATTGAGCTAGTATGCTGGCGATCTTCATTAGATCACCATCTGCTTGAGATCTGATTTTTGTGTAATTTCCACCAATCAATCCACAAAATCGCTTCAACAGTTCTTCCCAGTTTTCTGCACCAAGGTATCGCCTGGACATACCCGAACCAACGAAAAGGAATGGAGAGGCTGAAAATTTCTTAAAATGATCGGTGAGACTTTTCTTAAAAGTCATGAATCGTCCTTTTTTGTGATTCGAGATTTGGCATAACGCTGGAGTGAAGCTGCCCGCGTCAGCGGGTCCACTTGAATGACTTGTTATGCATTTTTACGCTGATGGAGAGAACGCATTAAGGATATAGAACAAAATGACAATTAACGAAATGATCATAAGATTTTTTAAGGCATCTCGCGTTATATCCCCTTCAACATAGGTGCTTATAGAAAGCACTGACAATGGAATAAACAAACTAACCCCGGTAAATCCAAATATAAAAAAAACAAAGACTCTCAGCTTTATAGACTGCTTTTCTAGCTTAAGAAATTTAAAAAAACGTGCAAATTCAACATTTTTTGATTTTGCATATGCACCGGCGCAGACAAACGACAAAGCCCAAAAGTCAACTAGAGTATCTGGAATAGCAACACCGAACAGTTCCGCTGGAAAGGAAAATACCGTATGCGCTAATCGACGATAGTAGTCAATGAAACTGGTAGCTATTGCCCCTATCCCTATACTAAACACCCGTTGAACAAAACTGATCAAGCTCATCGACGCAATAATCCAGCCGAGAACAGCATATACATCACGCCCAACTCTATTCGAATCGAAATTTTGCATAATTTAGTTCACTGATGCATAACAATTTATCATATGAAATGTTTCCGTATAGAAACATGTGGTTATTCTACATATCATAACTATTTTCTTGTAGTTTATCCATCTTATTATCAATTATTTCAATGTGTTATATCAAGGTTTTCCACATTGTCTGTAGGATAAAGGGGAACGTTTCCTCTATAACTACCCTAGGGCTCCACTAGTATATAAATACTGTTAATCTAAGGGGGATTATGATGCGTAAGCTTGGTTCACCTTTTCTTGTCAGTATCTGTATGAGCTGATGCTCACTGAGCGTTATGCCATGGCCACCATCAACCCCCATCTATATTGGATTGCATTCTTCATCCACAGCCAGCAGTAGCGTCACCCACTGAGCCTCGGAGACGCTGAGGTACAGCAATTCCTTACGTTCCTGGTCTGTGATCGACATGTCGCAGCAAAAACCCAGGCTCAGGCAGTCAATGCAATGCTCTCGTTTTTCTTTATAAATCTGGCTTATTACGCCCTCGCTATCGATGGCATGCCAACATAGCAGCAAGCCTCCCAGCAGCCTTCTCTAGGGAAGGTGCGAACAAGTCCCTGATATGAGATCATGTTTGTCATCTGGAGCCATGAAAAAGGGTTCATCATGGAGTTGTTTCCCAAATCGATGCAGCTTGAATGGAACTAACTGAGGACTTGGTGATCTGATCACCACCATCCTTTTCAAGTCTGTATCATGGGCACGTCGCTTCACTCCATCACCAACTGGCTTAAATACAACAAGTCTTTGATTAATCGTGGTTCACTCACCTTCTGGGTTGATGCCGATCTGGCCATCTGTTGCTCCTGGTGTGAACTGCCTTGTTGCGATAGGGAGAACGTGCAGGCTGCACCGTTTGACGGGACGGGTGGCAGCATTTGAGTCATGTTGTCGCAGCGTACCCAGAGCCAAGGCAAGGCGCAATCGGTGAATGCGTGATGGGCGCAGATAGGGGGCAGGTTAAGGCGGACATGCTGTCTGGGATTGCCACCTCGGCGCAGCAGTGCGCCAGCAGCTGGTCGCCCGTCATGGGGCGCCCGAGCAGATACCCCTGTAGGGTGTCGCAACCGAGCAGGGTCAGCAGGGCGCGCTGTTCCTCGGTTTCTACCCCTTCGGCCACGATGCGCATCTCTAGGGCTTGGCCCAGGGCGATGATGGCATCGATGATGGTGGCATCGCCCCCCTGTGGCGCCAGCGTGGTGACGAAGCCCCTGTCTATCTTGAGCTCGTTGGCGGGAAAGCGCTTGAGGTAGAGCAGGCTGGAGTAGCCGGTGCCGAAGTCGTCGATGGAGATGCCAAGCCCGAGCTCGGCCAGGCGGTTGAGGATGGCCAGGCTCTCCTCGGCGTTCTCCATGGCGGTGGTTTCGGTGATTTCCAGAGTCAGGTGACGGGCCTCCAGCCGATGGCGGGCGAGGGCGGATTCCACCTCTTCCAGCAGGCCGGGGCTGGCCAGCTGTATGGTGGAGAGATTGACGGCCACGCTCCAGTCCGGGTGTCCCGCGTCACGCCAGCGACTCATCTGGCGGCACGCCTCATCGATGACCCAGTTGCCGATGGGGATGATGAGTCGGCTCTTCTCCGCCAGGGGCAGGAAGCGGGCCGGCGAGATGGCCCCCTGCTGCGGGTGTTGCCAGCGCAGCAGGGCCTCGGCACCGACCACCTCGCCGCTACGGGCAGCGTATTTGGGCTGGTAGTGCAGGGCGAGCTCCCCCCGCTCCAGGGCGTGTTGCAGCTCCTGTTGCAGCAGGAACTGCTGGTGGGCGTTGGCGTTCATGGGGCTGTCAAAGTAGTTGTAGTGGTTGCGCCCCCGCTCCTTGGCGTAGTACATGGCGGCGTCGGCGTTGAGGGTCAGCTCGTGCAGGCTGGTGCCGTCCTGGGGATAGACCGCAATGCCGATGCTGGCGGTGATGTGCAGGCTGTGGTGTTCACACTGATAGGGCTGTGCCAGCGTGGCCAGCAGACGCTCGGCGAAGGCTGTGGTCTGGCCGATGTCCCCCGGCGCCAGGGCCAGTACGAACTCATCCCCCCCGAAGCGCGAGGCGGTATCATTGGGGCCAAGCAGAGCAGTGATCCGCTCCGCCACTTGGACCAGCAGCAGATCCCCGGTGTGGTGGCCGTGGGCATCGTTGATGATCTTGAAGCCGTCGAGATCGAGAAACAGCAGGGAGAAGCTGCGCTTGCTGTGCTGACACTCCTGAATGCGCTGCTCCAGGCTGTCGGCGAACAGCAACCGGTTGGGCAGCCGGGTCAGGCTGTCGTGCAACGCCAGTTTCAGCAGCTCGTTGTGGGCCTGCTGGAGGGAGGTCGAAAGGCGCGCTGCGTGGGCATCCAGCATGGAGAGCACCAGGGCGATGGCGAATACCGCCAGGGTCACGATGATGACCACGGTCGCCAGCCACTGGGTATCGAGCCCGGTGTAGAGGGCACCGCACAGACTCCTCTTCGGAAACTGGGCCGCCGCCATGCCGGTGTAGTGCATGCCAATGATGGCGCAGCCCATGACGAGGGAGGCGCAAGCCTTGCGGAAGAAGGCGCGCGGGCTGCTGTTGCGCAGCCTGAACGCAATCCAGAGGGCGGCCCCCGAGGCGAGCACGGCGATGAGGATGGAGAGGACGAAGAGCCCCCTCTGGTAGTGAATGCCGGGCATTATCTTCATGGCCGCCATGCCAATGTAGTGCATGGTGGCGATCCCGGCACCCATCAGCACGGCCCCGAACAGGATCTGGTGCCAGGGGAGCTGGGGGCGGCTCACCAGCCAGAGGGCGAAGGCCGACGAGCCGATGGCCGCGACCAGGGAGAGACCGGTGAGGGGGAGATCGTAGCCGAGCGCGATGGGCAGGTTGAAGGCGAGCATGCCGATGAAGTGCATGGACCAGATACCGAACCCCATGGCAAAGGCCCCCCCCGTGAGCCAGAGGGCGGCGCCCCATCCCTGGCTTTGGCTCACCCGGCTCGTCATGTTCAGCGCCGTGTAGGAGGCGAGCACCGCCAGCAGGATGGAGAAGAACACTAGGTCGTTGCTGTAATAACTGTCGAGCATGGGGTGGGTCGCGGTCACTTGATTCACTCTGGGATGGATAACGGCCTGAGCCATGGCCTGGCTGGAGAGAAAAATCGGGCTGAGGATTGTACACAAGAGGTGTCACAAACTGTACAGAGATACGCACCAAAATGAGCCCAGGATCAGAGTAAAAACACTGAATTTACCCCTTGATGGCAATTTCCTCCGCCCCTTGTCCGAAGGCGGGTTCCAAATTTTCCCGCGTGAAAAGCAGGGGTAAAGATGAATGTGAAGTTCCCGCTCAGTGACACTCGCTAGCCCACTGCCAGCTTGGCGACCTCTTTCCACATGAAGGAAGGCATTGGTGTCATCAGGCGTCATTTAATGTTCAAAAATGATACGCGAAGGGCGTTGTTCCCAAATCGATGCAGCGTGAATGGAACTAACTGAGGACGCAGTGATCTGATCACTACCATTCCCTTCAATTCTGCATCATGGGCGCGTCGCTTCACTCCATCACTAACTGGCCTCAATACAACAAATCTTTGATTAAGCGTGGCTCGCTCACCTTCTGGGTTGATGCCGAGGTCATGAACAACTGGTTCCACCACGACCATCACGGACGACGGTGCCGCAGCCAGCTCTACACCGACCAGACCATCTCAACCTTCCTGATGCTCAAGGGGATTTTTAACCTCACGCTTCGCGCAACTCAGGGGCTACTCGACTCCTTGTTCGAGTTGATGAATGTGCCGCTGTGCGCACCGGA
>NZ_JAAROG010000072.1:0-250 GCF_023093515.1 Aeromonas genomosp. paramedia | reverse complement strand
GCCCGTAGCTCAGCTGGATAGAGTACCTGGCTACGAACCAGGTGGTCAGAGGTTCGAATCCTCTCGGGCGCACCATATTAGACTCACGATGAGTCATGTATCGACCGTCAGCAGGTCGGTGCGCTAGAAAAGGCTTACTGTTGAGTAAGCTTTTTTTATCGCTTTAAATCAGGGCGCCCGTAGCTCAGCTGGATAGAGTACCTGGCTACGAACCAGGTGGTCAGAGGTTCGAATCCTCTCGGGCGCACCA
>NZ_JAAROG010000071.1:0-259 GCF_023093515.1 Aeromonas genomosp. paramedia | reverse complement strand
CGTGGGGGCATTAAGGTGGTTGGACTATGGGCCTACTCATTGAGTCGGAGCTGTAGTGACTGTATTCTGGCACGCCCATTCCAAGCAAGGAGTTGAGCTACGAGTCTTGAGCGAAAGCTTTGGGTCTCGTTGCTCCTAGAGTGGAAGGCAAAGCGTGAGGCTGGTTTCACAGAGCAGCGAAAACTTCCCCCTCTTGGCAGTGGAAGGATAACAGGCTGTTGTCACGTGGATCCAATATGGTTCCATGGGCCGATCCTAC
>NZ_JAAROG010000070.1:0-260 GCF_023093515.1 Aeromonas genomosp. paramedia | reverse complement strand
AGACTTGAAAAATCGATAAAAAGCCCGATATAAATAATAAGAACAGATACGCGCTGTATGTTTCTTTTTATTGATGATTTGAAATTGCATGGTCATCTGATTCTCCAGACGGATGACCTTTTATCGCAGTTCTCGCTACTTGGGAACTGCGTTTTTTATTGCTCAAAATGCATTAAGGTTTCAATAAATGCTGTACCAACCCATCGATCACATTCGCCATTTTGGTCAAATTCAACGTTGCTAAGCGGTCTGCTTTGGTA
>NZ_JAAROG010000069.1:0-260 GCF_023093515.1 Aeromonas genomosp. paramedia | reverse complement strand
GCCGAACTCAGAAGTGAAACGCGGTAGCGCCGATGGTAGTGTGGCATTCGCCATGCGAGAGTAGGACACTGCCAGGCTTCAATTAAGCAATCACAGCGATGTGGTTGGTCGCGATACGACGTCAGGTCGTGTTGGACAGAAGATTTAGATAGCGCACACAGTGCGGTCTTTACCGGTTAGTGTGCTGATATGGCTCAGTTGGTAGAGCGCATCCTTGGTAAGGATGAGGTCCCCAGTTCGACTCTGGGTATCAGCACCAT
>NZ_JAAROG010000068.1:0-261 GCF_023093515.1 Aeromonas genomosp. paramedia | reverse complement strand
GACGACGGCGTCGGCTTCGACCGCGACGACTGCGGCTGCGTCTACAAGGACCCGGCCGACCATGCCCTGGGCCAGCAGTCCTTGTTCTGGACCCGCGAACGTGTGACTCCCGAGCGCAAGGCCAACCTGCGCGCCCTGCCGTTCGAGCGCCGAGAGACCATCGAGGGACGCGCGGTGCTGTTCGTCCACGGCAGCCCGCGCAAGATCAACGAGTACGTCTATGAAGACCGGCCGGACTCCGTCTTCAAGAACATCGCCCGC
>NZ_JAAROG010000067.1:0-262 GCF_023093515.1 Aeromonas genomosp. paramedia | reverse complement strand
CCCATGCCATAGACTTTCAGTTTGTCATGACCATAGTCGCGGATACGCTGGTTATTAGCACCACGAATCACTTCCACCACATAACCCATCCCAAACCGCTGATTCACACGACCAATGGTGGAAAGGGCAATCTGAGCATCGGTTGAACCGTCGTACTGTTTCGGCGGATCGAGGCAGATATCGCAGTTCCCGCACGGCTCCTGACGCCCTTCGCCAAAATAGTTCAGCAATACCAGACGACGGCAAGTTTGCGCTTCGGCAA
>NZ_JAAROG010000066.1:0-263 GCF_023093515.1 Aeromonas genomosp. paramedia | reverse complement strand
CGCCGCGAATACCCAGAACAGAAGCTGAGCGGTTGCGGGCTTCAGGCGGTTGATGCCGAACGAAATGGCGAACACCATCACGAGCGGCGCGAGGATGAACACCCACTTCAGCGGGCTGACAAACATCGCGACGCCGAATGACGTCAGGTACTGCTTGCCGATCCGGCCAGCGGCTGCAGAAGCGTCGGGCGTGACGGCGCCCATGTACACGCCGAGAGCGGCAAGGCCAGTGATGGCCAGGCCGATCGCCATGTAGTTGTAGA
>NZ_JAAROG010000007.1:0-176046 GCF_023093515.1 Aeromonas genomosp. paramedia | reverse complement strand
AAACGGCTCAAACATGAAGAAATGAAATGACTGAGTCAGCCGAGAAGAATTTCCCCGCTTATTCGCACCTTCCCTAACACTCACCACAGGTAACATTGCCGCAGTCAGCCTTGCGTCGTCAGACAACCGCCAAAATGAGTCATAAAGACATTTAATTTCAGATGGTTATAACAACCCATTGCTATTGTCAAAACCATCATGATTAGCTTGTACCCACAGGACAGCGGGCTCTTGCCCTTCATGATACGTATCTCTCATCCTTCCCCGTGCGATCATAACGGTCGTGCCCTACTAATCAAGGGTTGCTAGACAATCTGATGGCCCATCATTTTCCTTGGTGCAAACCCTCTGGTGTGCGAGTTTCATGACGGAAACAACGGCTGGGATAAAGGCAGGCACGATTCAGTCCCGATACAGGGGGGTTATGTAGGATCCTCGTTGACTCTCCCCGTTAGACACCCTCTAATTGACAGCCTGGACCCTTATCATCATGCATCTTATGAAAATCCTACTGGTCGAAGACGACAAGCTGCTCAATCATCACCTCACCACGCTGTTGACCGAGGCCCAGAATCAAGTCCACAGCACCGACAGTGCCCAGGTGGCGCTGCACTACGCGGCCGACTACCCCATCGATGTGGGCATCATCGATCTGGGCCTGCCTGACATGGACGGTCTGCAGCTCATCAGCCGGCTGCGCGAGCAGCAGATCCCCTTCCCCATCATAGTCCTGACGGCCCGGGGCAACTGGCAAGACAAGGTGGAGGGTCTGGAGGCCGGCGCCGACGACTATCTGGTCAAGCCCTTCCAGAAAGACGAGCTGCTCGCCCGCCTCAATGCCCTGGTGCGTCGCAGCGCCGGTTTCATCTCCCCCAGGGTGAAGGCGGGTGACTACGAGCTGGATCTCTCCCGCAAGGAGCTCACCGTCGCCGGCGAAGTCACTGTGCTCACCAGTTTCGAGTATCTGATCCTGGAATACCTGATGCGCAACGCCCGCCAGGTGGTTTCCAAGCAGCAGCTGCTGGATCAGCTCTATGGCGATGGCGAAGGGGATCCGAACACCATAGAGGTGATGGTGAGCCGACTGCGCAAGAAGCTGGATCCGGAAGGGGTCATTGCCCCCATCTCCACCATCCGTCGCCAGGGTTACATCTTCAACCTCTCCTGCAGCTGATGCCTCGTTTCATGCTGCATCCCATGCAACTGATCCGCCGTTCGCTGCACCTCAAGCTGATGCTGAGCGCCATGCTGGTCATCGCGCTCATCATGACCTTCTCCGTCTATATCCTCTATCTTGGCCACGCCGAGGAGCAGGCGCAGAAGGCCAGCATCCGCATGCAGGAGAATCTCTCCAAGCTCTTCTCCTCCAAGCAGCCCGATCCCCATGCCATCACGGATCTCGGCAACATCACCCCGGATGCCATCGACCCCAATCTCGACACCCTGATCTGCCGGTCCGACGGTGAACTGAGCTGGTCCAGCCTGCACATGCCGGAGGTGATCACCATCAAGGAGACCATCTGCCGGGATCTGATGAAATACCTTGGCGGCCTGGATCAGGACTATTTCTTCAAGCTGCACACCATCAAGAACGGCGAGAGCTACTTCATCTACAGCCTGCGTTTCCTGCGCAACCACGGCGACGGCCCCACCACCTACTATGTGGTCATGGTCGATTCCGCCAAGCGTTACCAGGCCCAGACCAGGGAGTATCTCTACCGCTGCATTCGTCAGGCGCTGCTCTCCTATTGCCTGCTCGGGGCCCTGCTGCTGCTGACCAGCTTCTGGAGTCTCTCCTCCCTGCGCACCATGGCGCGGCAGATTGACGAGATCCGCGCAGGCTCGCGGGAGTCGCTCTCCAACGACTACGAGCGGGAGCTGACACCGCTGACCGAGTCGGTCAACCAGCTGCTGGAAAACGAGCGCCAGCAGACCCAGCGTTACCAGCACGCCCTGAACGATCTGGCCCACAGCCTGAAAACCCGGCTGGCGCTCATCCAGATCACCGCCCAGGAGCTCAAGCTCGGCCACGATATCCATGACAATATCAGTGAGCAGATCACCACCATGGATCAGATCATCCAGTACCAGCTGCGCCGTGCCGTCACCGGACGAAAACGCCTTGCCAGCAAGGGTACCGAGCCGGTGCCCCTCATCGAGAAGCTGCTGGCCAGCCTCACCAAGGTCTACCGCCACAAGAAGCTGCAAACCGGCTTCCAGTTTGATGACGATGTCTTCTTTCACGGTGAACAGGGCGACCTGATGGAGCTGATGGGCAACCTGCTCGACAACGCCTGCAAGTTCGCCATCAGCGAGATCCAGGTAAGGGTCAACCGCCAGGGCAGCGGCCTGCTCATCGTGGTGGAAGACGACGGCCCCGGCATAGATCCCGGCAAGTCGCAGCAGATCTTCCAGCGCGGCGTGCGGGCGGACAGCTCCCCCGGCCAGGGGATAGGGCTCGCGGTGGTGACCGAAATCGTGCACAGCTATGGCGGCAAGATCCGGGTGGACGAGTCACCGCTCGGCGGCGCCAGATTCCATATCACCCTCCCCTGACACCTTAGGCCCCAGGCAAGGAATCGAATACCAGAGGTGATTTCCAGACCCATTCGGTCTCAAAAAATACATATTTATCATCGAACTGCATTAGAAACTTAACCAGGGTTGTGACATAACTTAACACCATCAACTAACGCACGGATGCGATAGCCATGGTCAACAAGCCAGCCAACCCCTTCTTCAGGCCCCAACAACAGATGCTGGCGTTGGAACCGCGCATTCTGTTTGATGGCGCCGCCGCCGTCGCCGCCGAGCATCAGAATCAGGATAACCAGGCGACCCCGGCTGAGGCCCCGGATCATGGGGCCCCCACGCAGACGGCACAGCCTCGCCAACTGCTGGTCATCGATGCTCGCATCGAGCAGGCCAGCCAGCTGACCAAAAACCTCGACAGCCATGTCAGCCTGCTGCTCATCG
This sequence comes from Aeromonas genomosp. paramedia, assembly GCF_023093515.1. Classification (NCBI taxonomy): domain Bacteria; kingdom Pseudomonadati; phylum Pseudomonadota; class Gammaproteobacteria; order Aeromonadales; family Aeromonadaceae; genus Aeromonas; species Aeromonas genomosp. paramedia. The sequence goes on along the minus strand of NZ_JAAROG010000007.1, from coordinate 173,070 downwards.
ACAAGCAGACCGACGCCCTGGCCGCCATCGGCACCAAGCTGGCGGAGCTGGGTCAGGTTGATGCCGTCCAGATCCTCTCCCACGGCGCGACCGGTCAGTTCACCCTCGGCAACCGCACCCTGACGGCCGACAACCTGGCCAGCGTCAGCCAGCAGTTACAAGGCTGGCAATCCCACCTGAGCGAGCATGCCGACATCCAGCTGTATGGCTGCCGGGTCGGAGCCGGGGAGTCGGGCCAGGCTCTGGTCAGCGCTCTCGCCAAATGGACAGGTGCCGATGTGGCGGCATCCAGTGATGACACCGGCGCCAGCAGCAAGGGGGGGGACTGGGAGCTCGAGGTGAGCAAGGGCCTCATCAGTCAACCCCTTTCACTCAGCCGGGCGGCGATGCAGAGTTACGATCGGCTGCTCGCCAACGCCGATCCCAGCAGCAGCCTGCCCCTGAGCAACGCCAATGTGCTGCTGGGCGAGCAGTTCGAATTCACGGTCACCCTCAGCAACGAGGCGAGCCAGACCGGCTATGCCCCCTATCTGGATCTCTACCTGCCCGGCACCGGCAAGGACGGAGACGATGGGGTCAGCTTCATCAAGGCCAGCTACCTGGGTCAGGCACTCAAGACCCACAGCGTGGTGTTTGACGCCTCGGGCAATGCCACCCATCCCCTCGCGGTCGATGGCAGCGGCAATCCCCTGATCATCCGGGCGGCTGACGTCGGCCTGCGTGCCGGCGACACCCTGGTGGTGATCGAGATCCCCTTCGGCAGCGTCAATCAGGGCCAACCGGATATTTCTGTCCAGATCACCGCCCAGTTGAGCAATCTGGCCGACACCAGCTACTCGGCGGCGTCGCCGGATCTGACCATCGGCATTCGCAGCGGTTTCCAGTATGGCAATGATGCCCTCGACAACCCCCTCGACGATCCCAGCCTGGTCGAAGGGGATCTGCACAGTTTCGTGGTCAAGCCGACCGTCATCCGCTTCGAACACAGCCTCGACATGCCCGAAGGCGAAACGGCGACCGGGCCCAACTTCAACCACACCCTGGTCCTGACGGCCATCCCGGCCGATGGCCAGACCCTGAACAACGTCGTCATCAGCCAGACCCTGCCCGCCGCGATTCAGGTCACGGCCATCACCCCGGGGCAGAATGGCATCCTCACCTCAGTCACCCTCTCGGATGGCCGCGTCCTCACCAACCCGGCGCTCATCACGGCGGCCATCAACAGCGACAGCCTGTTCATCCAGGCTTTTACCGTGACCTACAGCAGCCTCGCCGCCGCCACCGATACTCTGGTCAAGTTCTATGTCCCCGAGGCCGATGCCAACGGTCAGCAGGTGATCAACCCCAACAGCGGCGATGCGGTACAGATCACGATCGCGGCACCCACCGCCAGCGGTGAGTGGACCCCGCTCGACAGCCGGGATCTGACGCCCCCCGCCACCAGCATCGACTTCGCCGGCCAGGGTGACCCCATCGGCTTCACCGCCCGCGCCATCGCCCTGCAAAAAGAGGTCAGCCTCGCCATCGACGGCGGCAAGGCCGGGATCTCGCCGGGCGATACCCTGGATTACAGCATCAAGATGACCCTCTCCGACTACTTCGCCTTCGGCAAGAATCTGTTTGGCGAGGGCCAGTTCGTCGTCTCCGACACCCTGGGGGACGGCCAGATCCTGACCGGCACGCCCACCCTGACCCTGACGCGCAATGGCGCGAGCGAGACCATAGCCCTGGTCTACACGACCATGGTCAATGCCGACGGCTCCACCAGCATCAGCTTCGACATCGGCCAGTCCCTGGCCAACGCCTTCCCCTTACTGAGCCGGCTTGCCGGGGATCTGGCCTTCGATGACGACCAGCAAGGGGCCACCCTGGCGCTGCTGAGCTACAGCGCCCTGATAAGCCAGAGCTACACCCCGCCGGCCGGCAACCCCCAGAGCGAGATCAACGAGGGGGATGCCATCGGCAACAGCGCCGGCGTCACCGCCAGCGTCCTTGAAAACGGCACCAACCTGACCGGCGGTACCGCCTCCGACAGCTCCCAGACCACGACGCGCATCCCCACCAGCCAGGTCGACATCGCACTGACCAACGTCAATGGGGTCGGCAGCCCGGGGGGCGCCATCGAGCTGCGCCCGGGGGATCAGGTGACCTTCCGGCTCAGTTACGATCTGGTCACCGGAGACTATGAACAGTTCAGGCTGACGGCTTATCTGCCCTTGCCACTGTTCGATCTGACGGGCATCAACTGGAGCGAAGGAAGCGGCGTCGGCCAATGGCACTTCGGCAGCGGCGACACCAATCTCGGCGCTCTGGTCAGCATCGGCAACGGTCCCGGCAACTCACTCATCTTCGATTTCGGCAGCTATGCCACCAGCGTATCGGGGGGCAGCCGCATCGAGGTGGAGTTCACCCTCAGGGTCGGCGATCAACCCTTCGCCGATCAGCGCACTCTGGACGTGCTGGCGCAATCGAGCCAGGTAACCACCCTCGACAAGACTCAGCTCAGCAGTTCTGACATCACCGTCATCACCTCCATCGCCGAGCCGGATCTCGCCATCGGACACGGGGTCGTCTCATCGAGCAACGGCACAGTGACCGGCACCACCGGCAGCTGGCAGGCACCGGGCAGCGGCGGGATCCCCTTCACCGGCCCGCTCACCGACATAAATGCGGTGAATGGCAGCGTCACCGACATAGATGGCGCTGACAGGCTGCGCCTGGCGACGGCCATCGAGAACCGGGGGGGCGGCGGGGCCTACGATGTGGTCACCAGCATCACCCTGCCCGCCGGCCTCTCTTTCCTGAACGGTTCGCTGGCCGCGGCCAACCTGCAGATTTATCGCGGCGATGGTACCCCGCTGCTGCTGGGGACCGACTACCAGGTGAGCGGCAACACCATCAGCTTCCTGGATGCCGGCAATGTGGCGACCCTGTTGCCGGGACGGGATGGCTCGACGGCGGCCAATGCGGGCAGCAATCTCATCGTCATCACCTATGAGGTAGAAGTCGCCGCCGACATCCGGGCCAGCAGCACGCTGGAGACCAGCGCCACCCTCAGCAACTACGCCAGCGTCAACAGCGGGCAGGACTTCACCCCCGTCGATCTGACCGACAAGGGGAGCGCGCAGATCGCCGCCCCGGCCCTCACCATCGACTTCAGCAATGGCGATGCCGCTTCCGCCTCCAGTGCGGGCCATACCGCGGGGGCCAATCTGGTGATTGGCGAGAGCATGGGCTACGACATCCGGGTGACACTGCCGGAGGGGAGCACCCAGCAGCTCAACATCAGCGATCTCATTCCCCCCGGTTTCAGGCTCGACACCGGCTTCAACGGCGGCAAGGGCTATGAGCTCATCACCACCGGCTTTGCCGGCAGCATCAGCGAGCCCAGCCTGGGGGGCGCCGGGGTCGGCACCAATGGCGCGGACGCCCTCTTCAGCTTCAGCGCAAGCGGTGCCAACGCCGACAACAATGAGGGCAACAACGGCTTCACCCTGCGGCTGCGCCTGGTCGCCGACAATGTCGCGTCCAACCAGGCCGGCACCAGTCTCGGCAATGGCGCCACCCTGCACTACCAGGATCCCGACGGTGACGTCGCCGGCGGCAGTGCCCTGACGCGAGAGGTCACTACGGCCCCCGCCCCCTCCGCCTTTATCCAGGAGCCGGTGCTCACCATAGCCCAGAACCTCATCACGACCCCGCCCCCCTACGGCTTTGAAGAAGGGGATGCGGTCAGCTTCAACATAGTGATCAGCAACAACGGCCCCCTCGACGCCTTCGACATCCGGCTAAGCGATCTGCTGCCCGGCCAGCTGAGTGGCTACAACCTGGTGTCCGTCATCTACGATGGCGTCGATGTCAGCAGCCAGTTCGAACTGGTGGGCAATCAGTTGCAGACCAGGGCCGATGCCAACCTGGATATCGCCGTGGGCAAGCAGCTGACCCTGGTGCTAAGCGGAGTGGTCAATGCCAGCGCCACCAACCTCGCCCAGCTGACCAACCAGGCCGAGGTACAGTGGACCAGCCTGAACGGCAACCTCGGCACCGCGGCCGATCCCGCCGGTGAACGCACCGGTGCCGACGGCCTGCCCGCCAGCCAGGTGCTCAACGACTACCGCGCCATCAATCAGTCGCTGATCCCCATCGCCAGCGGCATCCTCATCTCCCGGGTCGGCGGCGTGGCCGACACCGGGGGCGGCGCCACCGATGCCAGCCATGGGCAGGTCACTGTCGGCGAGATCATCCGCTACAAGGTGGTGGCCCTGATCCCCGAGGGGGATAACGCCAACTATGAGCTGAGGATCAGCCTGCCCAGTGGACTCAGCTTCCTCGACAAGGAGCAGGTGCGTCTCGCCCTCATCTCCAACGGGGGGCTGAGCAGCAGCCTGAGCGGTGGCGCCATCACGGGCGCCGATGTGGCGGGCAACGAGACCAGCAGCGCCGCCCTGGCCATCTCGCCGACCCTGGCCAACGGCTTGCAGGGCCTGCTCGACGCGGCCCGGATCGAGATAGTGACCGATGCCAATGGCAACCAGACCATCATCTTCCGGCTGGGGGATATCACCAACCTGGATGCGGACGGCGACCTCGAGGGCATTGCCATCGAGTTCAACGTGCGGGTCGACAACAGTGCGGGCAATCAGGCCGGCGCCCAGCTCGGGGTCTTCGCCAAGGATTATGTGGGCGCCGACCCGGACAATCTGATCCAGCGCGGGGCCAGCCAGACCCTCTATCAGGACATCATGGAGCCCAGCCTGGGCGGCCTGGACAAAACGGTGGTCTCCTTCGATCCCAGGGCCATCGACAACAACACCGGCCGCGCCCAGGTCCGGATAAGCTTCGCGCAGTCAGGGGGCATGGCCGCCTTCGAGCCGCGTCTGACCGACGGTTTCCCCGGCGGCAGCAACTATGCGCTGACCAGCCTGACCATCAACCTGGGGGGAACCCTCTATACCTACGACAGTGGCGACAGCGCCAACAACTATGGCCTGCCGCCGGGCGTCACCGTCATCGTCACCCAGGGCAGCAGCTTTGCGGTCGACTTCTCCCGACTCGATGGAGGCGCAGAGGTGACCCTGGTCTATGCCGTCGATCTGCCCAATGGCGCCACCATTGCCGGCACCGACGCCACCCTGACCTGGTCCAGCCTGCCGGAAGACTTCAGCGGCTGGGGCGGCTCCACCGTCGGCACGGACGGCAGCGCCAGCGGCGAACGCACCGGCCAGGATGGCCAGGGCAACACCCTCAACAACTATGTGCTCGCCAGCACAGCCGGGCTTGGCCTCGTCAGCGGCACCCTGTGGAACGACACCGCCAGCGCCACCACCAGCACCCAGCCGGATGGGCCCGGGCTCGCGGGGCAGACGGTCACCCTGGTCTGGGGCGGGCTGGATGGGGACCTCACCACCACAGGGGACAACCAGAGCTTCACCACCACCACGGACGGCAGTGGCCGCTTCTCCTTTGGCATCTTGCCGGCGGGCGTCTATCGACTCGATGGGCCGGCGGGGAGCACCATCACGGATGCAGGCTATGGCACCTTGCAGGTTCGCATCGACAGCGACGCCAGCACCCTGGGGCAGATAGGGCTAGTGCTCACCGAGGCCGGCATCGATGCAGGCCAGTACGAAGCCGGTGCCAACATCGGCTATGTGGAGCTCAACGATGCGCCCACCCTGGGCAACACGACCCCGGCACAGAGCGTGGATGAAGATAGGGATCTCCAGCTGGTCGGGCTCTCGGTGGCCGACATGGACGCGGGCAGCGGTGCTCTCACCCTCACCCTCACCCTGACGGTGACCCAGGGCGTGCTCTCCCTGGGGAGCGCAACCGGCCTGACGGTGGTCACCAACAACGGCGGTGGCCAGCTGGTCTTGACCGGCAATCTGGCCGCCCTCAATGCCGCCCTGCTGACCCTCAACTACCGTGGCAACCAGGATTACAACGGCGGCGACACCCTCTCGGTGCTCATCAACGACAACGGCCAGTTCGGTGACAAGCCGGGGGGCGACGGCATTCCCGGCAATGCCGAAGATGCGCTGACCGCGGCGACGACCATCGTCATCACGGTCCAGCCGGTCAATGACGCCCCCACAGGGCAGAACGACACTGTCACCGCCACAGAGGCCGGAGGCACAGATAACGACCTGCCGGGTAACAATCCGCAGGGGAATCTGCTGACCAATGACAGGGATGTCGACATCGCCACCAATGGTGACAGCCTGCATCTGGGGCTGGTCACCAGCGTGGCCACCGGCAACAGCACGACCCCGGGCTCCGCCGACATTCCCGCCACAGTGACGGGCAGATATGGCACCCTCTACCTTCTGACGGGCGGGGGCTACCGCTATGAAGTCGACAACAGCAACCCGGATGTGGAAGCGCTTCGTCTTGCCAGCCAGACCCTGACCGAGCAGTTCAGCTACCAGTTGATAGACAGCCAGGGGGCCAGCAGTCAGGCACAGCTCATCGTGACCATAGAGGGCGCCAACGACGCCCCCGTGGGCAGCAACGATCTGGGCAGCGCCACCGAGCAGGGGGCCGGCCAGGCGGGTACGGACGCCATCGGCAATGTGCTCGCCAACGACACTGATATCGATGCAGGAGACGGCAAGCGGGTCGACAAGGCGGCTCTCGGCCCCGTCACCGATCCCAACCAGATCCTCGACGTCCCAGATGCCAGTACCAGCGCCAATGGCGCCGTCATTGTCGGGCGCTACGGCACCCTGACCCTGGGGGCCGACGGCAGCTATCGCTATGTGGTGGACAACGGCAATGCCACAGTCCAGGCCCTGAGGCAGGGGGACACCCTCACCGAGACCTTCAGCTACAGAGTCACGGATCTGGGCGACTTCCACGACATCGCCGCCCTGGTGATCACCATCAACGGCAGCAATGATGCCCCTGTTGCGGCGGATGACACGGGCACTGCCGTCGAGGCCGGGGGGCTCGGCAACACCACCCTTGGCAGCAATGCCACCGGCAACGTGCTCGCCAACGACGGCGATCCCGACGCCAGCAACCCCGATGAAACCCGGCGTGTCGCCACTGTCCGCACCGGCACCACAGGAGGCACGGGCACCTCAGGTACCCTGGGCTCCCAGTTGCGGGGCGACTATGGCTGGCTGCTGCTCAATGGGGATGGCAGCTACACCTATGTGGTCGACAACGACCTGGCAGCGGTTCAGGCCCTGCGTCTGGCGACCGATACCCTGGCCGACAGCTTCACCTACTCCCTGGTGGATGCCGCCGGCGCCAGCAGCCTGGCCACCATCACCATCACCATCCAGGGGGCCAATGATGCCCCCACCGCCCTCCCGGATGCGGCCATCGCCATCGAAGGCATCGATCAGGCAAACGGCACCAACCCGAGCGGCAACGTCCTCACCAACGACACGGATCCCGATCGCAACGGGGAGCAGTTCACCGTCACCGGTGTCAGCGTCGGGGCCACCAGCGGCACCGTTGGCAGTGCAATAAGCGGCTTCTATGGCACCCTCACCCTCAACGCCGACGGCAGCTACACCTATGTGCTGGACAATGCCAATGCCACTGTGCAGCAACTGCTGCCCGGCGAGAGCCTGACCGACGCCTTTGACTATCAGATGCGCGACCTCGGCGGCCTCGCCAGCCCCCAGACCCTGACCATCACCATCCAGGGGCGCAACGACACCCCGCTGGCGGTAGCGGACACTGGCACCGCCGTCGAGGCGGGGGGAGCCAACAACAGCACCCTCGGCAGCAATGCCACCGGCAACGTGCTCGGCAATGACACGGATCCCGAGTCGGGCAACCCCGACGAGGGCAAGACGGTCAGTGCAGTGCGCACAGGCACCGGCACCGCAGGCACCCTGGGCAGCCAGCTGAGAGGCAACTACGGCTGGCTCACCCTCAACGGGGATGGCAGCTACACCTATGTGGTGGACAACAGCCTGGCGGCGGTTCAGGCCCTGCGCCTGAGCAGCCATACCCTGACCGACAGCTTCGGCTACACCATGCAGGATGCCAATGGCGCGACCAGCCAGGCCAGCGTCACCATCACCCTCCAGGGAGCCAACGATGCCCCCGTCGCCACGGCCGATACCGCCACCGCCCTTGAGGCCGGCGGCCTGAACAACGGCCTCCTGGGGACAGACCCCACCGGCAACCTGCTCACCAACGACACGGACCCCGATCGCAACGGGGAGCAACTCACCGTCACCGGGGTCAGCACAGGCGCCACCAGTGGCACCATCGGCAGCGGGCTCAACGGCCTCTATGGCACCCTCACCCTCAACGCCGACGGCAGCTACCGCTATGTGCTGGACAATGCCAATGCCGCAGTGCAGCGACTGCTGCCGGGGGAAACCCTCACCGAGCAGTTCGATTACCAGATAACGGATCTCGGGGGGCTCGTCAGTGCCGAGACTCTGACCATCACCATACAGGGGCGCAATGACACCCCGGTGGCGGTCGCCGACAACGGCACCGCCGTCGAGGCGGGGGGCGTCAACAACACCACCCTGGGCAGCAACGCCACCGGCAACGTGCTCGGCAACGACACGGATCCCGAATCGGGCAACCCCAACGAGGGCAAGACGGTCAGCACAGTGCGTACCGGCACCGGCACAGCCGGCACTCTCGGCAGCCCGCTGAGAGGCAGCTATGGCTGGCTCACCCTCGGCGGGGATGGCAGCTACACCTATGTGATCGACAACAGTCTGGCCGCGGTCCAGGCCCTGCGGACCAGTGCCGACACACTGACCGACAGCTTCGGCTACGGCATGACAGACGCCAATGGTGCCAGCAGCTCAGCCACCCTGACCATTCGCATCCAGGGGGCCAACGACGCCCCCCTGGCCCAAAACAACACCGGCATTGCCGTGGCCGACAATGGTGTCGGTACTCCCGTCAATCCCAGTGGCAACCTGCTCACCAATGACAGCGATGTGGACAGCGGCGACAGCCGGACCCTGACCGCAGGCCGCCCCGGTGAGGAAGGGGCCGGAGGTCCACTCGATACCGTTCCCCCTGGCAACGCCCTGGTGCTGGTCGGGCTGTATGGCACTTTGACTCTGGAGGCCGACGGCAGTTACCAATATGCCCTCGACACTGGCAATGCCGCCGTTCAGGGGCTGGGGCCCTTGCAGACCCTGAGAGACTATTTTACCTACCAGGCACAAGATCTGGCTGGCGCCGTCGATCTCGCCCAGCTCACCATCATCATACGGGGGCTCAACGATGCCCCGGTCGCCAACCCGGATCAGGCCCAGGCGATCGAGGCGGGCGGACTCAATAACGGGCAGCCCGGCCTGGATCCCGCTGGCAATGTGCTCGGCAATGACAGCGATCTGGAGGGCGATGCCCTGAGGGTGACGGGCGTTCAGCATGCCGATGGCCAGAGTGCCGCCCTGGGAACTGTGCTGCAGGGCCGCTATGGCGAGCTGGTGATGAATGCCGATGGCAGCTGGCACTATCGCCTGGACAACAGCCTCCCCGAGGTGCAGGCCCTGCGCGGGCCTGACCAGACCCTGACCGAACTCTTCAACTACCAGATCGCGGATCTCTGGGGCGCCACCAGCGCCAGCACGCTCACCCTGACCATCCGCGGCAGCAACGACACCCCCGTTGCCGTGGATGACAAGGCCGATGCCATCGAAGCCGGTGGCATTCGCAACACGGCGGCGGGGCGGGATCCCGTCGGCAATGTGCTGGACAACGACAGCGACGTGGACAGCCAGGCCAACGGCGAGACCAGGAGAGTGCTCACCGTCAGCGACGCACTCGGCAACAGCGTCAATGCGGGTCAGGTTCTGCAGGGGCGCTATGGTCAGCTCATCCTCAATGCCGATGGCAGCTACCAGTACCTGATTGACAATGACAACCCCGAGGTCGAGGCGCTGCGACTGGCCAGCCAGACCCTCACCGAGGTGTTCGGCTACCGCATGCGCGATCAGGGGGGAGCCCTCTCCGAGGCCCGCCTGACCGTCGTCATCCAGGGGGCCAACGACAACCCGGTCGCCCGGGATGACAGCGCGGTGGCCAGCGATCAGGTGCAGGCCCCCCATGTCTCTGGTCAGGTGTTGCCCAACGACGGTGACGTCGATGCCGATGATCCCTTGCGCGTCACCGGGGTGCGCAGCGGCACCGAGGACGGCAGCGGCAATGCGGGCACCCTCGGCCAGCCGCTCGCCGGGCGCTACGGCTGGCTCACCCTCAACCAGGATGGCAGCTATAGCTACACCATGGATCTGACCAACCCGGACGTGCTGGCCGCCGCCGGCCTCGGCCTGGTGCTGCAGGACGTGTTTACCTACACCCTGGGGGATGGCAGCGATGCCACCGATCTGGCCCAGCTGGTGATCCACCTGGACATCTCGGCCCCCTATGTCCCGCCGCCCGAAAATGGGCCCATCGGGCCCCATGCTGACGACGCAGCCGCAAGCACCGGCACGATCGACGCTTACCCCGATCCCGTCCCGGCCATCTTCATCACCCCTGTGGTGCAGAACATCAACAGGCTGCTCGGCGCCAGTTCAGAGCGCTCGGACGGCAGCCTGCTGTTCTTTGGCCTGACCCCGGAGATCCACAGCCAGAGCATAGGCCAGGGCCTGGGCCAGCTTGAGGGGACCTTCGTCAGCCAAAGCGTGCAGGAGAGCTGGCAGGCCCAGGAACAGGATCTGGCCAGCTTCCTCGGTCGTCACGGCCGGGTCAGCCTCAGCGCCGACGGCCTGCTCAGCGATGCGTCGGTGTTTGCCATGACGCCACAGGATATGCGGCCCCAGGGCGCCCCTGACCCCGCTGGCAAGGCCAGCAGTTTTACCAGGCAACTGCAAGATGCGGCAGGCCGCGCCATGACAGCCATAGCGCGCACGACCACAGTTGCCACCAAATCCGGCACTTGATTCTAAGGACAGATGATGCCCAGACTCGCTCCCCGCCCCTTGACCCTGACTTCCAGCCTGCTGCTCTGTGCCTGCAGCGCTCTGCCACCCGAGACCTACACGGAGCAGGACAAGACCGACCGGATCCGCTTCGATCGTCAGCTGATGTACGATCAGCAAGAGCCCGTGATCCACCCCCTCACCTTCTATGAAGCGGCGGCCAGGGCCCTCAAATACAACCTGGACTACCGCCTCAAACTGATGGAGGGCGCGCTCGCGGCGGATCTGCGGGATCTCTCCAGCCACGAGATGCTGCCCCAGCTGGTCGCCTCCGCCGGGCTGGCCGGACGCAGCAACGAATCGGGCGGCACCTCGGTCGGGATAGAGGACGGTGAGGAGAGCCTGCGCGCCTCGACCTCCCAGGAGCGCTACCGCGATCTGAGCGGTCTGGGGCTGAGCTGGAGCCTGCTCGATTTCGGCGTCGCCTATTACCGCAATCAGCAGAAGGGAGACCAGGTGCTGATGGCCGAAGAGCGCCGTCGCAAGGTGGCCCAGAACGTACTGCAGGATGTGCGCAGCGCCTACTGGCGTGCCCTGGGGGCCCAGCGCCTGCTGCCCGAGGTCGACAAGCTGCTGGCCAGAACCCGGGTGGCGCTCGATTCCGCCCGCCAGGCCGAGACGCAAGGCTTGTTGCCGCGCCAGCAGGCGCTGGCCTACCAGCGCGCCCTCATCGATTCCGTCTCCCTGCTCAATCAACGCCGCCAGGATCTCGAGTTCGCCCGTGCCGAGCTCGCCGCCCTCATCTCCCTGCCCTCCGGCAGCAAGATGGTGCTGGCCGATGATACCCCCGAACCCCGACTGCCGACCCTGGCCCAGAGCATCGACAACCTGGAGCTGATGGCGCTGGAAAACCGCCCCGAGATCATGGAGGAGTGGTATCGCAAACGCGCCAACCAGCAGGACATCAAGATAGCCAAGGCCGAGCTCTGGCCCAACGTGAGCCTGAACTGGGGCTACAACTACGACTCCAACCAGTACCTTTACAACAACCACTGGTCCGAGACAGGGTTGCAGGTCTCCATCAACCTGCTCAAGTTCCTGCGGCTGCCCGCCATCCAGAACATGGAGGTCTCCCAGAAGGTCACGGATGATGCCAGGCGCGTCGCCCTCTCCATGGCCGTGCTGACCCAGGTCAGGGTCGGGGTGCTGCGCTACAACCTGGCCGCCCAGGAAGTGGCCTTCGCCGACGAGAGCCTGAGGGTCGACGAGAGCCTGCTGCGCTATGCCCAGGCCGCCCGCACCAGCGATCAGGGGTCCGAGCTCGAGGTCATCCGTACCGAAGGGCGCTACCTGCTCTCCCGCTACCAGCGCGAGGCCGCCTACTCCCAGGCCCAGGCCGCCTGGGGCCGGCTCTACAACTCGGTCGGCCTGGACGTGCAGCCTGAGGCCATCGCCCAGCACGACGTCCAGACCCTGGCGAAAGCCATCGAACACACCATCAAGAAACAGGAGAACCAGGCCTTGCTGACTTCCAATGGCGGAGTGCCCTATGCCCTTCCCAACTAACGCCAGCCCCTGGTGGCTTCTGCTGCTGCCGCTGACCGCGCAGGCCACTCCTGCCCCGACACCAGCCACAGGCGCCTTGCAGGACGATCCCAATGCCATTCGCATCCTGCTGACCGCCAACCTGGAGACGACCCTCTCCAGCCAGATGAGCGGCACCCTGGGCAAACTGCAGGCCAGCCTCGGCCAGCCCGTCAAGCAGGGGGCCCTGCTCGCCCGTTTCGACTGCCGGGAAGGCGAGGCCCAGGCCCGCGTCGCCCAGGCGGAGTTGCAGATGGCCCGCCAGGATCTCGCCGCCAAGCGCAACCTGCGCAAGCTCGATGCGGTGGGCGATCTCGAGGTGGCCATCGCCGCCACCGGGGTACAAAAAGCCGAGGGGGCCCATGCCCTGGCCCAGGCGCGCACCAGCTACTGCGACGTACGGGCCCCCTTCGCGGGGCGCATCGCCCAGGTACAGGCCAAGCCCTACCAGACCATGACCGCCGGCACCCCCCTGTTCGATCTGGTCAGTGACGGCCCCCTCAAGGTCCGCCTCAACGTCCCTTCCCGGCTGCTCTCCGGACTGCAACAGGGGCAGGCCCTCGAGATCAACGTGCTGGAGACCGGCAAGCCCTACCAGGCCAGGATCAGCCACATCAATGCCCGGGTCGACGCCGTGGCCCAGACCGTCGAGCTGGAGGCCAGACTCGACGCCCCTTATCCCGAACTGGTCGCGGGCATGAGTGGCGTGGCCCGCATTCTGGAGTCCCATGACTGAATCGCTCCCGCCGCCTCAGGTGCTGCTGGCCTTGCATGCCCTGCGTGACCGGGCTCTGGCCGCCCGAAGTCTCAATGCCCTCGCCTTCTCCATGGCCAACGATCTCTATCAATTGCTGCCGTTTCATCAGGCCCTGGTGTTTGCCCGCCATGGCCAGGCCCAGGAGCTGCTCTGCGTCTCCGGGCTGGCCAGGCCCAGCGAAGACTCCCCCTATCTCATCTGGCTCGACCGGATGAGCCGCTGGCTCGATGCCCAGCTCTCGGGTCATGATCCCGTCTGGCTGGCGCGCGAAACCCTCTTCCTGCCGGAGGATCTGGCCGAAGGCTGGGCCGAGTGGTGGCCGGAGGGGGTGTTCTGCGTCCCCATCCAGCACGACGAGGGCGAGCGGCTCGGCCTCTTCTGCCTGCTGCGCGAGAGCGAGCCCCCCGCCCCCCTGCTGCCCCTGCTGCAAGGTCTCTGGCAGACCTGGGCCTATTGCTGGCACAGCCTGACCCACAAGCCACCCCTGCTCGCTTGGCGACCCAGCCGGCGCCAGCTGATCCTGCTGGCCCTGGCGGCCGGCGTCATGCTGCTCATCCCCATCCGCCAGAGCGCCCTGGCCCCGGCCGAAGTGGTCTCCCGCACCAGCCTGGTGATCAGCAGCCCCCTCGCCGGTGTCATAGAGCAGATGGCGGTGCGCCCGAATCAGGCGGTGGCCGCGGGCGCCCCCCTGTTTCGCCTGGATGAAACCACGCTGCGCAACCGGGCCGAGGTGCTGACCCAGGAGGTGGCCGTGGCCGATGCCGAGCTGCTCGCCGCCAGCCAGCGCGCCTTCGACAATCCCCAGAGCCGGCGCGAGCTGACCCTGCTCACCGGCCGGGCCCAGCAAAAGCGTGCCGAGCTGGCGGGGGTCGAGCTGCAGCTGTCCCGCAGTCAGGTGACGGCCCCCCGGGACGGGGTCGCCGTCTTCAGCGACGCCAACGACTGGCTCGGCAAGCCTGTGGTGACCGGGGAGCGCATCATGCAGCTGGCCGATCCTCACCAGCCCGCCATGCGCATCTTGCTGCCGGTGGCCGATGCCATTGCCCTCGAACCCGGGGCCGACGTCACCCTGTTCCTGAGCGCCTATCCCCTGGATCCCCTGCGTGGCAAGATCCTGGAGACCAGCTATCAGGCCCAGCCGGGGGCCGACGGCGTGGTCGCCTACCGGCTGCTCGCCACCATAGAGTCGCCGCCCCCCCATGCCCGTCTCGGCCTGCATGGCACCGCCAAGCTCTATGGCGAGCGCGTGCTGCTCGGCTACTATCTGCTGCGCCGCCCCCTGGCGGCCCTGCGCGCCTGGAGCGGCCTCTGATGCAGGATCCCGCCGATCTGCCCCTGCCGAGCCTGCGCGATGATCTGCGACTCTGCCCGGCGGACAGAACCGCCAACGGCGAGCCGGCCTGGCTCATTCAGGACATGGTGATCAACCGCTTCTATCGCATCGGCTGGTTCGAGTTCGAGTGTCTGGTGCGCTGGGCCGGGCAGACGCCCCGCCGCCTGCAGCAGGCGCTGCAGCACGAGACGGCCCTGCATCCCGAGGTGGAGCAGATCCTCGCCTTCTGCCAGTTTCTCGAGCGCCATCAGCTGGTACGTCCCGGCCCCCTCGCGGTAGACAGGCTGCGCCAGGCGAGCGAAGGCCGGGCCTGGCTGAAGGGACAGTGGTGGTTGCACCACTACTTGTTTTTCCGCATTCCCCTGCTGCGCCCCCAGCGCCATCTCCGGCGGCTGGCGGCACGGCTTGACTGGCTGTTCAGCCCCCTCACCGCCTGGCTGGTGGCGGGGGCCAGCCTGCTCGGCATACTGCTGACCCTGCAGCAGTGGGACAGCTTCACCCATGCCGTGGTGGAGTCCTTCTCCCTCGACGGCCTGCTGAGCTTCGCCCTCGCCCTGATCCTGGCCAAGACGCTCCATGAGCTGGGCCATGCCCTGGTCGCCACCCGGCTCGGGGTGCGGGTGGCCCACATGGGAGTCGCCTTCGTGGTGCTCTGGCCCATGCTCTACACGGATACCAGCGAGAGCTGGAAGCTGGCCCGCTCCCGCCAGCGGCTCGCCATCGCCAGCGCCGGCATACTGACCGAGCTGGCCCTGGCCGGGCTGGCCACCCTGGGCTGGGCGCTGTGCGCGGACGGGGCACTGCGCAACGGCCTGCTCTACCTCGCCACCACCAGCTGGATCCTCTCCCTCGCCCTCAATGCCAGCCCCTTCATGCGCTTCGATGGCTACTTCATCCTCTCGGATCTGCTCAACTTCCCGAACCTGCACGAGCGGGCCTCGGCCCTGGCCAGGGTGGCCCTGCGCCGCTCCCTGCTCGGCCTGATGGAGCCCTGGCCCGAGCCCTTTGCGGTGCGCCAGCGCCGGGCGCTCATCGGCTTTGCCATCCTGACCTGGCTCTACCGCCTGGTGCTGTTCCTCGGCATCGCGGTCGCCGTCTACTTTCTGTTCTTCAAACTGCTGGGGATACTCCTGTTCATGGTCGAAATCGGCTGGTTCCTCCTGCTTCCCGTCTGGCGGGAGCTGAGCCATTGGTGGCAGGCTCGCGCCAAGGTGACCCGTCCACGCCGGGTCGGACTCGCGCTGGGGCTGCTCGCCCTGCTCATCCTGCTGGCCCTGCCCTGGCACAGCCAGATCAAGGGGGTCGGGGTCGCGCGGGCGGAGCGCCAGCTGCAGGTGTTCACCCCCTTCCCCGCCCGCCTCGAGAGCCTGCGGGCCGCCGGGCCCGTCAAGGCGGGGGAATCCCTGCTGCAACTGGTGGATCCCGATCTCGACTGGAAGGTGCAGGGCAACACCCAGAGCATCCAGACCTACGGAGCGCGCCTGGGCGGCATGCTGGATGACCCCTTCGGGCTCAGTGAACAGATAGCGACCCGGGAGCGGCTCAGGGTGCAATACAGGGAGGCGAATGCGACGCGGGCCGAGATAGACAGGCTCAGGCTGGCGGCCCCTTTCAGCGGTCTCTGGCTGGATGTGGATCCCGAGCAGCAGCCCGGCCAGTGGCTCAACAGCCAGCACCCCGTCGGCGTCCTGATCGATCCCGGCCAGTGGCAGGTCGATGCCTATGTGGCGGCGGATGAGATAGCCCGTCTGCGCGTCGGCGATCCGGTACGCTTCTATCCGGACGGCGCCCTGTCGCCCCTCCATGGCACCCTGGTCGATCTGGGCACCACCCGGGTCGCCAAGCTCAAGCACCCCATGCTGAGCGCCCGCTTCGGGGGCCCCATCACCACCAGCCCGCAAGGGGAGGAGCTGCAACCTGCCCATCCCCTGTTCCTGGTGCGGATCCGGCTGGACGAGGCGCCGGCCACCCTGCGAGAGACCCGCGGCACCCTGGTGCTGGAGGGGAGCCGACGCAGCCTGCTGGCCGAGGGGAGCACCTGGCTGCTCGCCGTGCTGCTGCGGGAAAGCGGCTTCTAGGCCTCATGGATGAAATGGCGGACATAAAAAAACCGGCCGCAAGGGCCGGTGAAACAGTTCAGGCTTGTCAGGTGACAATTCGCACCCAGCGGATGAAGACAGCTTCCAATTCCCTGTGAAACCCTGTCCTCTTGAGTACGTGATGTCACTCTACGCCAGGGTCACTGAATCGGGACTGAACCATTGCGCATTCTTTATCCGCCTCAGAGGCGGATCCCGAGGGACTGGCGCAGATAGGCCCCCGCCCCGAGCAGCCCCGGGCCTTCATGGGTGATGAGGAACACCGGAATCTCTTTGAGATAAGGCTTGAAGCGCCCCTTGTCCTCGAAGGCGACCCGAAAACCTGAGCCGATGAAGAACTCCTGGAAGCGGGGCACTATGCCGCCGGCGATGTAGACGCCGCCGAAGGTGCCCATGTTGAGGGCCAGGTTGCCGGCAAAGCGGCCCATGAGCACGCAGAACAGGCTCAGGGTGCGGCGGCAATCGAGGCAATCCCCCGCCAGCGCCCGCTCTGTGATGTCCTTGGGGGCAAAGGGCTCGGGTTCACGGCCGTCGGATTTGACCAGGCCGCGATAGAGATTGACCAGTCCAGGGCCCGAGAGGAAACGCTCCGCCGACACATGGCCCAGTTCGCCACGCATCACCTGCAGCACCGCATCTTCCTCTTCCGTGTTGGCGGCGAAGTCCACGTGGCCGCCCTCCCCCGGCAGACTGAGCCACTGCTCGCCGGCCTGCACCAGGTGCGCCACCCCAAGGCCGGTGCCTGCGCCATAGATGGCGATGGGCTTGCCGGCCACGGGCGCCGCGCCCCCCAGCTGGATGCGGTCACTCTCACCGAGCACGGGCACCGCCATGGAGACGGCGGTGAAATCGTTGATCACCTGCAGGCGATCCAGGCCGAGGTTGGTCTGCATCTCGCGGATGGAGAACTCCCAGCTGTGGTTGGTCATGGCGACCCAGTCACCGTTGATGGGACAGGCGATGGCGATGCAGGCCTCGCCCACCTTGACGCCATGCTCCTCCAGATAGAGGCGCACCACGGCCTCGAGGCTCGGGTGGGCCAGCCCGGAATAGGTCTTTGCCTGGGAAATGGCGCCGGTC
This sequence comes from Aeromonas genomosp. paramedia, assembly GCF_023093515.1. Classification (NCBI taxonomy): domain Bacteria; kingdom Pseudomonadati; phylum Pseudomonadota; class Gammaproteobacteria; order Aeromonadales; family Aeromonadaceae; genus Aeromonas; species Aeromonas genomosp. paramedia. The sequence goes on along the minus strand of NZ_JAAROG010000007.1, from coordinate 155,355 downwards.
GCCAGCTCGCACAGGGCCAGCCGGGCATTGGTACCGCCTACGTCGCCCACCAGCGCATGGGTATGCTGCATAACAAACTCCTTCGTTACCGACTCGGGGCGGCCCTTACCGTCCCGACATAATTATTTGGTTGCAATACTACCCGAGCCCCTTCCCTTGCGGCTCGTCGGATGAATGCAACTGTGCGCCCGCTCACAGTGTTGTTGCTTTGCAACATTTGTAAGCGTTTTCAAGGGACAGATGGAAGTTTGTAACCAAAAGCACGAAATAATTAGACATGAGTCATACTTTGTAGGGACGAGATTAGTTCCGATAAGCGCTTGTCTTGTATAGTCATCAAGTAGATTGGAAACCTGCTTGAGCTGTGAATTTAGTGCACAGACACTGAAGTTAAATTACAAAAATGCCTGGTGGTAATGATGAATACCCTCGATAAAATTACGAACAATTTGGAAAGTTTCAGTAAATCAGAGCGTAAGGTGGCTGAAGTGATCCTGGCGTCGCCCCAGACCGCCATTCACTCCAGCATTGCCACCCTCGCCAAGCTGGCCGATGTCAGCGAACCGACCGTCAATCGCTTCTGCCGTCGTCTCGATACCAAGGGCTTCCCCGACTTCAAGCTGCACCTGGCCCAGAGCCTGGCCAACGGCACCCCCTATGTGAACCGCCACGTGGAAGCGGAAGACGGGCCCGACACCTATACCGCCAAGATCTTCGAATCCACCATGGCCTGCCTCGATGCCGCCAAGAACAGCCTGGACATCTCCGCCATCAACCGCTGCGTCGACATCCTGACCCAGTCCAAGAAGATCAGCTTCTTCGGCCTCGGCGCCTCTTCCGCCGTGGCCCGGGATGCCCAGAACAAGTTCTTCCGCTTCAACATCCCCGTGGTGAGTTTCGACGACATCGTCATGATGCGCATGAGCTGCATCAACAGCAGCGAAGGGGATGTGGTGGTGCTGATCTCCCACACCGGCCGCACCAAGGCGCTGGTGGAAATCGCGGCCCTGGCCCGTGAAAACGATGCCACCGTCATCGGCATGACCGCCAAGGATTCCCCCCTGGCCCGCGAGTGCAACCTGGTGCTCTCCATGGACGTGCCGGAAGACACCGACGTCTACATGCCCATGGCGTCGCGCATCGCCCAGCTCGCCCTGGTGGACGTGCTGGCAACCGGCTTCACCCTGCGCCGTGGCATGAAATTTCGCGAAAACCTGAAGAAAGTCAAAGAAGGTTTGCGCGAATCCCGCTTTGATACCCCGCATAATTCCTGAATCATTCGGGGGTCCGCCCCCGACTGTCTATGCCACCGGGCTTGGTGTAGTATCGTAATTTAATAACACAAGGCCACTCAGATGGCCTGCAAGCAGGCGCCATGCCACATGCTTGACGGGGCAGTATTTCAAGTCATATCAACTTCACATCGGAGTCTTTCATGCCAAGACGTACAAAGATTGTAACCACACTCGGTCCGGCGACCGATCGCGACGGCATCCTCGAGGGGATCATTCGCGCCGGGGCCGACATGGTGCGGATGAACTTCTCTCACGGCACTCCTGAAGATCATATCCTGCGCGCCAACCAGGTGCGTGAAATCGCCGCCAAGCTGGGCCGTCATGTGGCCATCATGGGGGACCTGCAAGGCCCCAAGATCCGCGTTTCCACCTTCAAGGATGGCAAGGTCTATCTCGCCATCGGTGACAAGTTCATCCTCGATGCCGCCCTCGGCAAGGGCGAAGGCTGCCAGGAGCAGGTCGGCATCGACTACAAGAGCCTGCCAAACGACGTGGTGGCCGGCGACATCCTGTTGTTGGACGATGGCCGCGTACAACTGAAAGTCGAGCAGGTCGAAGGCACCCGCATCCACACCACAGTGACGGTGGCGGGCCCCCTCTCCAACAACAAGGGCATCAACAAGAAAGGGGGCGGTCTCTCCGCACCGGCCCTGACCGAGAAGGACAAGGAAGACATCAAGACCGCCGCCCGCATGAATGTGGACTACCTGGCGGTCTCCTTCCCCCGCAGCGGCGATGATCTGCGCTACGCCCGCGAGCTGGCCCGCGAAGCCGGCTCCAACGCCAAGATAGTGGCCAAGGTCGAGCGCGCCGAGACCGTCGCCAGCGACGAGGCGATGGAAGACATCATCCTCGGCTCCGACGCCGTCATGGTGGCCCGGGGTGATCTCGGCGTCGAGATAGGCGATCCCGAGCTGGTGGGCGTGCAGAAGAAGCTCATTCGCCACTCCCGCCGCCTGAACCGCGTGGTCATCACCGCGACCCAGATGATGGAGTCCATGATCAACGCGCCGCTGCCGACCCGTGCCGAAGTCATGGACGTGGCCAACGCCGTACTGGACGGTACAGATGCGGTGATGCTCTCCGCCGAGACCGCCGCCGGCCAGTTCCCCATCGAGACGGTCACCTCCATGGCCAGCGTCTGCGTGGGCGCCGAGAAGCATCCGAGCCTGAACGTCTCCAACCACCGCATGAGCTACACCTTCACCTCGGTGGAAGAGGCCGTGGCCATGTCCACCATGTATGCCGCCAACCACCTGGAAGGGGTCAAGGCGATAGTGGCACTGACCGAGTCCGGCACCACCCCGCTGCTGATGTCCCGCATCAGCTCCGGCCTGCCGATCTTCGCCATGTCCCCCCACAACAAGACGCTGGCCTGGACCAACCTCTATCGCGGCGTCACCCCTGTGCTGTTCGACGGGGACGAGAGCAAACCTGTCTACGAGGTGTGCCGCGAGGCACTGGACGTGCTCAAGGCCAAGGGCCTGGTCCAGAGCGGCGACATGGTGCTGCTGACCCACGGCGACAAGATGGAGACCGTGGGCAGTACCAACACCTGCAAGGTGATGATGGTCGAGTAATTTCTCTTCACCGGCACCAAAAACGGCTCCCGCGGGAGCCGTTTTTTATGGCGCCAAACCCGGTTCAGCCACGAAACAGCGCCACCTTGTCGCCATCCTGCAGGCTGCCGGCACCGCGCACCACCACCCTGTCCCCCTGCTTGATGGCGCCGCTCACCGCCACCTGCCGGCTGTCGCCAAACAGCACTGTGACCGGCACCCGGTTCACGGTCAGCGCCTCGCCGCGCTGCTCCACCTGATAGACCACGCTCCCCTCGGTGCCGAGCACCAGTGCATCCCGCGGCAGCAGCATGGTCTGCTGCTCTCCCAGGGGCAACGCCACCCGCACCGGCGAGCCTATGATGAAGCGGCCCGGCTCTGGCCTGAGGCGCAGCTCGATGAGGCGCGACTTGGGATCGGCGCTCGCCGCCCGCTGGTAATAGACGGCGTGGCCGCTGAGCTGCTCCCCTTCCACCCGTAACCTGGCCTTTGCTTCCAGCTGGCTGGCCCAGACGATGGGTGCCCGCAGCCGGATGTCAGGCTGCGCCGGGTTGACCAGCTCCAGCGCCCGCTCGCCCGCGTCCACGTGCTCCCCCGGCTGGATGAAGTGCTCGTTCACCACACCGTCGAAGGGGGCGAAGATGTGGGTCCTTTGCAACTGCGCCTCGATCTGGCGCACTTGTACCCGGGCCAGCTGCTCGGCCAGCTCCGCCTGCTCCACGTCATAGCGCGCCTTGTCGTACTGGCTTTGGGAGGCACTCTTCTGCTGGTGCAACCGATCCAGGCGCTGGAACTCGGCGCGGGCGTAGCGCAGGTTGCTCCCTTCTCTCGCCTGCTCGGCCCGGGACTGCTCCAGGGAGAGGCGCAGGGTCGCGCTGTCCAGGCGCAGCAGCTCGTCCCCCGCCTTCACCCGGCTGCCGAACTCGGCAATCCACTCCACCCGGCCGCTCACCTCGGCGCTGAGCGCCGCCTGCTGGCGGCTCGCCACAGTGCCGCTGACCCAGATGCTGGCCCCCGCCTCCCCCTGGGTTACATCCGCCAGGGTCACCATCTTGTCTTGTGCCAGCGCGGGCAGCCCCCCTGCCAGCAGCAGGGCCCCCACCATCATCCTTGTGAACATATGCGTCATCGATAAGCTCCTTGCTCAGGCCCGCTGGCGCAGGGGTTGTGGGATCTCCGCCTGCTCCCCGAGACGGAGGAAAGCGGGTAACAGGATCAGGGTGAACAGGGTGCTGCAACTCATGCCGCCGACGATGACGGTGGCGAGCCCCCGGTAGATTTCGCTCCCCTCGCTCGGGCTCAGCATCAGGGGCAGCATGCCGAAGATGCTGGTGAGGCTGGTCATGGCGATGGGCCTCATCCGGCTTTGCAGGGCATCGGCCACCGCCGACTGGCGGCTCAGGCCGTCCCGCTCGGCCATGCGGGTCTGGTGCACCAGCAGGATGGCGTTGTTGACCACCAGCCCCAGCAGGATGACGAAGCCGATGATGGTCAAGAGATCCATCGGCAGCGGCACCAGGAGGCCGCTCAGATGCAGCGCCAGCACGCCGCCCACCGAGGCGAGCGGCAGGGTGAGCAGCACCAGCACGGCATCCTTGAGGGAGGCGAAGACCCCCCACAGCAAGATGAGCAGTATCATCACCGCAAACAGGAAGATGCTCCCCAGGTTGTCCAGCGCCTGCTGCAGGCTGTCGGCATTGCCGGCGACCCTCAGCTCGCCACCAGCGGGCAGCAGCGGCCGGATGGCGGCAAAGCTCTTGGTCTGCAGGGTCTCCAGCACCTGCTCCATGCTCATCCCCTCAGGCGGGGTGATCTGCAGGCTGATGCTGCGCCGCCCGTCGGCCCGAAAGATGCTCTCAGGCCCGAGGCCGGGCTCCACCCGCAGCAGCTCGCCGAGGGGGACGATGCGCCCGGACGGCGTCGCGAGCGGCACCGCCTTCAGCTCGTCCGGGTTGGCGGAGGCCTGGCCCATCAGCAGGATGTCGAGCCGCTCCTCCCCGTCGAAATACTCGCCGACCCGCAGGCCGTCGCCGAAGGTCTGGATGATGGCGGGCATGGGGCTGCGATCCCAGCCCACCTCGGCCAGACGCCTGTCCTGGGGCACCAGCCGCAATTCGGGGGCGGTGAAATCGAGCCCGGGCTCAGGCCTTATCTGGGCCCCCGGCAAGTCACGCTGCACTATGGCCATGCTCTGCCGCGCCGCCTGATAGAGCGCCGGCAACTCGCCCCCCTGGATCAGCAGTGAGATGCCGTTCTCGCTGTCGAAGCCGCCAAACAGGGAGCCCTGACCGCCGAAGGCCCGGGTATCGGGGATCCCCACCAGCAGCTGTTTCATCAGGAGCTGCTCCAGCACCTTGATCTGACTCTCCTCTTTTGGCCGCACCCCGATCTGGGCACCGCCCGGGTAGCGCAGTATGTAGTAGTTCTTGAGGGCCGGCTCCTTCTCCCCCTTCATGTAGGGGTCGAGGCGGGCTATCAGGGTGTCTATCACCTCTTCGCGCTGGGCCTTGAGGTTGACCCCTGGGGTGAAGCTCATCCACACATCGATGGCGTCACGCTTCACGTCCGGCAGGTAGTTCATCTTGGGCAGCAGCAGCCAGCTGGCCAGCACTGGCCCCGTCATCATCAGGGCGATGATGGCCCAGCGCCGGGGGGCCGTGCCGGTCCAGCGGATCAGGTGGCGGGTGATGCGCTGCCACTGGTTGTCATAGGGATCCAGCAGCCGCTCAGACCCCATCCAGCGCGCCGCCACCGCCGGCAGCACTGTCACCGCCACCACCATGGAGACGGTGACGGCGCAGGCGATGGTGAGCGCAAGGTCTGCGAACAGCTGCCCCTCCACGTCGTTGAGCAAGAGTACCGGCAGGAAGATGGCGACCGTGGTCAGGGTGGAGGCCACCAGGGCGGTCCACACCTGCCGGGTGCCCGCCAGCGCCGCCTCGGCCTTGTTCAAATCCCCCCGCTCGTGGCGCCGATAGATGCTCTCCAGCACCACGATGGCGGCATCGAGCACCATGCCGACGGCGAAGGCGATCCCCGCCAGGGAGATGATGTTGAGGGTGCGGCCCATCACCTTGAGCAGGCAGAAGGTGAGCATGATGCTGATGGGGATGGCGATCGCTATCATCAGGGTCGCCTTGAGCTGGCGCAGGAAGACCCAGAGGATGGCGCAGGAGAGCAGCACGCCGAGTCCCAGGTTCGCGGTCACCATGCCCACCGCCCGGTTGATGTAGAGGGAGGCATCGAACGACTGCTCCATGTGCAGCCCGACCGGCTCCAGCACCTCCCGGTTGAGCTCCTCCACCTTGGCCTTGATCCCCTCCAGCGCCGCCAGGGCATTGGCCCCGCTCTCCTTGAAGATCTGCGCCGCGATGGCGGTGTTGCCGTTCTGGATGCGCAGCACAGGGTTCTCTTCCCGGGCCAGCCTCACCTCGGCCACATCCCGCAGGTAGATGGGCAGGCCGTCCCGCCAGTCCACCACCTTGTCCCCCAGGGTTGTCACATCGTAGCGACCGGCGAAGCGCAGCTTGTACTCCCAGCGGCCGATGTCGAGGGTACCGGCAGAGACATCCCAGTCGGTGGTTGCCCGGCTGGCGAGCACGGGTATCTCCACCCCCAGCTCGGCGGCGCGATAGGGGTCGAAGCGGATCTGGATCTGGCGCTCGTTGATCCCCTCCACCTCCACGGTCGATACCCCTGGAATGCGCTCAAGCTCAGGCTTGACCCTCGCCTCGATCAGCGCCTGGTGATCGTCTATCTCCCCCTTGGCGCCAGGCAACTGCTGGATGAAGAAGAAGGTGAGTGTGTCGTTGCTGCTGTAGTTGTTGACGTAGGGACCGCCGATGTTGTCCGGCAGGCCGGAGACCCGGTTCAGGCGCGAGATGACGTCGAGCTGGGCCCGCTGCATGTCGGTGCCGAGGGCAAACTCCATGTCGATCTCGGTGAAGCCGGGGTAGCTGTTGCTGGTGAGGCTCTTGAGCCCCTGTACCCCCTGCATCTCCTGCTCGATGGGGTCGGTTATCTCCGACTCCATCTCCTGGGGCGAGGCCGAGCGCCAGTCCACCGAGATGTTGAGGTGAGGACGGTCAATGTCGGGAAACAGCTGGACTGGCAGTCCCCGGATGCTGAGCAGGCCCAGCAAAAAAATCAGCACGACCGAGACCGCCACCCAGATGGGGCGTTCGATCGCCGTTTTGGCGAGGTTCATTCACTCTTCCTGAGTTTGTTGTTGTGGGCCATTCCGCTGGCCTTGCTTCCTGCCCCAAGGGTGGGGGCCATTGCATTTAACTGGAATTAATCGAGGTTGTAAATGCCTGGTTAACAAACAAAAAAACCGGCCATATGGGCCGGTTGTCGGTTCACTCTCGGGGTCAGGCGGCGTGCACGACCGGGTTCGGTTGAGACAGGCCTTCCAGCTCGCCCGGGGCGAAGTTGTCCACCTGGATCGCCTCGTATCGCAGGGCATCGGCGGCCAGCAGCTTGTCGGCCTCCTCCTTGCCGAGGATGGACTGGGACAGGGCCGCGGCCACCAGCTCCGGCAGGGCCATCTTGCGAGGCAGCTTGCCCTCTTTCTGGGCCTGCACCAGCTTCTTCTCGATGGGCTGCACCGCCACCATGGCCTGGAAGGCGCGCTCCATCAGACCGACAGGGTCAACGTCGTCCTTGCCCACGTAGCAGAGCGCGGTCAGGCGGTCGCGGAACTCGCCCGGCGTCATCATGGCCAGACAGATGGCGTGGCAACGCTCGTCTGCCGGCATCTTGTAGCCCACGCCGAACGGGAACACCACCCGTTTGAGCACGGCGCCCACCACCTTGTTCGGGAAGTTCTGGAAGAAGCCCTCGAACGCCTTGCCGATGAGGTAGAGGTTGCGCTCCACCGCGTACTGCACGAACGGCAGATCCGAGACCATGCGGCCCTGATCCTCGTAGTGCTTGAGGGTGGCGGAGGCCAGATAGAGGTGGCTCAGCACGTCACCAAGACGGGCGGAGATCATCTCCTTGCGCTTGAGATCGCCACCCAGCATCAGCATGGAGACGTCGGCGCACAGGGCCAGCCCCTTGCTCATGCGAGAGAGTTGCTTGTAGTAGCGGGCGGTTTCCCCTCCCACGGGGGCATTGTTGAACTGCCCCAGGGTCAGCCCCTGGAACAGGGCGCCGAAGAAGTTGCCGGTACCGAACGCGATGTGCTTCATCAGCAGGGCGTCAAACTTCTCGAGACCGCGCTCCACGTCGGTGTCGGCGGCCGCTTCCAGCTCGGCAAACACGTAGGGGTGGCAGCGAGTGGCACCCTGCCCGAAGATCATCAGGTTGCGGGTCAGTATGTTGGCCCCCTCCACCGTGATGGCGACCGGAATGCCCATGTAGGCGTAGCCGGTGTAATTTTTCGGGCCGAGCTGAATGGCGCGACCGGCGTGGATGTCCATGGAGTCATCCATGATCTGGCGCGCCATTTCGGTCATGTGGTACTTGGAAATCGCGGTAACGATGGCGGGCGCCTGACCGAGATCCAGGGAACCTGCCGTCATGCGACGGGCCCCTTCCAGCTGATAGGTGAGACCACCGATGCGGGCCAGCGCTTCCTGTACCCCTTCAAACTTGCCGATGGACATGCCGAACTGCTTGCGCACATAGGAGTAGGCACCCACGGTGCGGCTCGCCATGTGACCGCAGGCGGTGCCCAGGGCAGGCAGCGAGATGCCGCGACCGGCGGAGAGGCACTCCACCAGCATGCGCCAGCCGCGGCCGGCGTATTCAGGGCCGCCGATGATCCAGTCGAGCGGAATGAACACATCCTTGCCGAAGGTCGGACCGTTCAGGAACGCCAGCCCCATGGGGTAGTGGCGATCGCCGACCCGCACACCCGGGTGGTTGGTGGGGATCAGGGCACAGGTGATGCCGATCTCTTCCTTGTCACCCAGCAACTTGTCCGGATCGTACATCTTGAACGCCAGACCCAGCACGGTGGCACGGGGCGCCAGGGTGATGTAGCGCTTGTTCCAGTTCAGGCGAAGCCCGAGGACCTCCTCCCCCTTGTACATGCCCTTGCAGACGATCCCCTTGTCCGGGATGGCGCCCGCGTCCGAGCCCGCTTCCGGACCGGTCAGGGCGAAGCAGGGTACTTCCTTTCCGTTGGCCAGCCCCGGCAACCAGAAGTCCTTCTGGGCCTGGGTGCCGTAGTGCATCAGCAGTTCACCCGGGCCGAGGGAATTGGGCACCATGACGGTGACCGCCACGCTCAGGCTCTTGGTGGCAATGCGAGTGACTATGGTGGAGTTGGCAATGGCCGAGAACTCGCGGCCGCCGTAGGATTTCGGGATGATCAGGGCGAAGAAGCCTTCCTTCTTCAGATAGTCCCAGACCGGCTCGGGCAGGTCCTTGGTCTCGTTGACGATCTTGAAGTCGTCCACCATGGCGAGCAGGGTCTCGACCTGATTGTCGATGAAGGCCTGCTCCTCGGCGCTCAGGGTCGCCTTGCCGTAACCATGCAGTTTCTTCCAGTCCGGGTTGCCGCGAAACAGCTCGCCATCCCACCAGACGGAGCCGGCTTCCATGGCCTCCCGCTCGGTGGCCGACAAGGGCGGCAGTATCTTCTTGAAGATGCCGAACACGGGACGGGTTACCACCTTTTTACGGATGGCGGGCACGCCGAGCACCACGGCTATCGCCAGCACCAGCAGGACAAGCAATGTGATCATACCGAAGTTCCTTCTATTTCACTGTTTCCGTTGATTATTGTTAGGTGTTACACGGCCAGGGAGAGCCTGGTCGACTCCACGGGCGCCCCGACACCGGACGCCAGATAAGGAATAACGTTGCGCACCAGCCCTTCCACATCGAGCTGCTGGCCAAAATCGGCCTGGGCGATGTCACGCAGGGCATCGGCGGAAGCCATGGTGAACACGACTGTGCCCAGGGTGAAGTGCAGGCGCCAGAACAGATCCGCCGGCGACAGGGCCGGGTTGGCCTTGGAAATCGCCTGGGTGATCCCGTGCAGGGTCGCCCCGTAGTGGGTGGTGATGAAACGGCGCAGGTGGCCCTGACTGTCGATGTAGCCGCGCCCCAGCAGCTGCATGAAGAGCGCCGGGCCGTTGGCCCGCACCGCCACCAGCTTCATCAGGGGATCGACGAAGCTCTCGAACACCTGCAGCAGGGTCAGCTGCTCCTGCACCATCAGGGTCTGCAGCCGCGCATCCAGCGCCGGCATGAAGATACTCAGGTAACGATCGAGCACCGCCTGGATCAGCTCCTTTTTGGAGCCGAAGTGGTAGTTGACCGAGGCCAGGTTCACATCTGCCTCGCTGGTGATCAGACGCAACGAGGTATCGGCGAATCCCCGCTCGGCAAACAGCACCTCGGCAGCATCGAGAATACGGTTTTTGGTATCGATTTTACTCACTGGACACCTCACTTAAACGAATGTTTAAAAAGTACGTTTCACGCCCAGCCATGTCAAGAGAATGTGAACAGGTGTTGGCGAAATGTTTTCAACCAAAAAAGCGGGAACAAGATGGGAACTTAGCGGCCAGGCCGGACTCTATATCTATGCCACTGCAATTAAACATTAAGTCTCGCCCAACTTGCGCCATGCTAGTTGGGCATTTTTTTATCCGGATGGCGGCGAAGATTGCGGGCGAAAAAAAACCGTCGCAGGGGCGACGGTGGGGAAAAGTGAGTCGAATCATCCAGTTTCGACTCATCGATGAGAGTTCAGGCTTGCATCGATGGGGCTATGCTCGCAGACAAAGGTGGTCAGACTTTGTCAGTCCTGGCGTAATTTGTGACAAAGTATGGCAAGCCGCCACATGGCCCGAGTTCGCCAATTTTGCTATGCTGGCGCCTCATGCCAGAGGGGAGAGAAGATGAAGTATACGGTCGATACCCACACGCACACCGTCGCCAGCACCCACGCCTACAGCACCATTCACGATTACCTGCCCATTGCCAGGGCCAAGGGGATCAAGCTGTTCGCCACCACGGATCACGGCCCCGACATGGCCGATGCCCCTCACTTCTGGCACTTCGTCAACCTGCACGTGCTGCCGCGGGTGGTGGACGGGGTCGGCATACTGCGCGGCATCGAGGCCAACATCAAGAACATAGACGGCGAAATCGACTTCCCCGAGCGCTACGAGTCGCGCCTCGACATGATCATGGCTGGCTTTCATGAACCCGTGTTTCCCCCCTGCGATCAGGCAACCCATACCCAGGCCATGATCAACGCCATCAAGAGCGGCCGGGTCGACATGATAAGCCACCCGGGCAACCCGGCTTTTCCCATCGACATCCAGGCCGTGGTCAGGGCCGCCGCCGAATACCGGGTGGCGCTGGAGATCAACAACTCCTCCTTCAGTCACTCCCGTCCGGGCAGTGAAGGCAACTGCCGCGCCATCGTCGAGGCGGCACGCGACCTCGGAGCCTATCTCACCTTCGGCTCAGACTCCCACGTGGCCTTCAGCCTGGGGGATTTCGACCACTGCCACCGGCTGGTGACCGAGGCCGGCTTCCCCGAGGAGCGGATCCTGGCACGCTCCCCCCGCGCCCTGCTCGCGTTTCTCGAGAGCCGTGGCCGCGCCCACATTCCGGAATTCGTCGATCTCTGAGGTGTGCCCGTAACTCCATGAGCAGGCTCATAAAAACAATCCGGGCTCATTGACTTGCCTGCACATTTTCGGGAATCTAGGGACAAGCCGGTGTAGCTCAGTTGGTAGAGCAGCGCATTCGTAATGCGAAGGTCGCAGGTTCGACTCCTGTTTCCGGCACCAGTAAAAACAAAGGGTTAGCATCGAAATGAAGCTAACCCTTTGTGCTTTATTGTTCCGTCCCCCTCCGCATACCCCTCCTTTTCGATTTGCTACCCCTCCCGCTTGAGTAACAAAAAGCCCATCATACTTGGGTGGGCTTCTTTGGGGTAACGTTGGGGTACAAGCCAAGGCTAGGAGCGGCCCAAACACCTTTTCATCACAGAGGACTCAAATTCATTTACCAGTTGTGACTTGCCTTCATCGCTGTCTGGAATGGACTTTTGGTAAGCCTCATGAATGAGTCTGACTCTAATTAAACCGTTTGTAGCTGCGAGATACTCCCCTGATTCAGCAGACCAATCAATTTCTCTACGTGCAGTCTCAAGCGCTTTAGCGCGGGGCTCACCATAGAACAAGCGTAGCTTCATCGTGATGTTCGCTTGATGCGCCACCATTGAGCAATCGCGGGCATCATAGGACTCCACGTAATCAATGCCGTTAGGGTATTTGTTGCTCAGTTGCTGCCCCCAGACAGTACCAGCACACACCGCCAAAACAGCCCCTAGAATAATTCTCTTCATTTTCCCCAAACTCCCACCGTGCTGGCGATCATGCAGCTATTGTATCGTTCGTCCAGCTGTAACCCTGTCGTTATAATACCGACTTACAAGGCCAATTTGAGCCCCGCAGGGAGTATTTCATTAGTGTTAACGATTGCGCGGCTTTAACTTGTGCCCGCTAGGCACTAGTAGCTTGCTCCCTACTCAGGGCAAGGAGCTCCGTTGTCGCCCGCCGCGATCTGGCCTGACGGCATGACATACAAAAAAACAGGGCGAACCAGATGGTTCGCCCTGTGGCTGTCACGCTGTCAGCGAGAGAGACTAGCCCTGCCCTTCGGAGGCCGCCGGGGCCTCCTTGGGGGCCTGCCAGCCACCGCCGACCGCCTTGTAGAGGGCGACCTGGTTGCTGAGCTGGGCCAGGCGGGTGCTGATGAGCCCCTGCCTCGCGCTGAACAGGGAGCGCTGGGCATCCAGCCTCGTCAGATAGCTGTCCACCCCCTGCTCGTAGCGGAACTCCGCCAGCTTGAAGTAGGTCTGGTTGGCATCCACCAGATCCTGCTGGGCCTGCAGCTGCTGCTGGTAGTCCGCCTGGGCGCCAAGGGTATCCGCGACCTCCTTGAAGGCGGTCTGGATGCTCTTCTCGTAGCTCGCCACCGCCTGTTTGGTGCCGACCTCGGCCACGTCCAGATCCGCCACGCGCTTGCCACCGTCGAAGATGGGCAGGTTTATCTGGGGCATGAAGGTCCAGGTGCCGGTGCCGCCGTCAAACAGCCCGCTCAGCTGGTTGCTGGCGGTGCCCGCCGTCGCGGTGAGCGAGATGGTCGGGAAGAAGGCAGCACGGGCCGCGCCTATGTTGGCGTTGGCCGCCTTCAGGCTGTGCTCCGCCGCCAGTATGTCGGGCCGCTGTTGCAGCAGGCTGGAGGGGGCCCCCACCGGGATCGGCGCCAGCTTCACCTCGGCCAGGGTCGCCGGTTGCCCTTCCAGCACCGGCACTTCTGTGCCGAGCAGCAGGGCCAGACCGTTTCTGTCCTGTTTCACCTGACGCTGGTATTGCGCCTGGCTGACCCGGGCGTTCTCGAGCGCGGTGCGCCCCTGCGCCAGCTCCATCTCGGAAGCCGCCCCCAGCCGGTACTTGTGCTGGGTCAGGGCATAGCTCTCCTGCTCGGTCGCCAGCGTCGCCTGGCTCAGGGCCAGCAGCTCCTGATCCGCCAGCAGGGTGAGGTAGGCATTCGCCACCGAGGCGATCAGCGCTATCTGGGTGCTGCGCTGGGTCTCGATTTGCGCCAGGTAGTTCTCCAGCGCCTGATCTTTCAGGCTCTGGATCCGGCCAAACAGATCCAGCTCATAGGCGGTGATGCCGATGTCGGCGCCGTACTGGCTGCTGATGCTCCCCTGCCCCGTGCTGCTGAGATCGTCGGATCCCTGCTGACGGGTGCCGGAGCCACTGGCGGCCAGGGTCGGCAACTGGGCCGCCCGCTGGATCCGGTATCTGGCCTCATAGGCCTCGACGTTGAGGGCCGCGAGCCGCAGATCCCGGTTGTTCTCCAGGGCGGTGTCGATCAGCTTTTGCAGCGCCGGGTCCAGGAACTGTTGCTGCCAGGGCGCCAGCGCCCCCTGGGTGGCGAGGTTCTCTTGCCAGGAGGCGCCTTGCGGCACCTCGGGGCGTTGGTAATCCGGGGCCATGGAGCAGGCCCCCAGCAGCAGCGTCACACTCAGGGCGACCAGGGTCTTAGTCATGTTGGGTCTCCTTGGTCAGCGCGGCGCGCTCCTCGGCTGAACTCTGCTTGGTGAAGTAACGCATCACCAGCACGAAGAAGAGCGGCACGAAGAAGATGGCCAGCACGGTCGCGGTGATCATCCCCCCCATGACGCCGGTGCCGATGGCGTTGCGGCTGCTGGCGCCGGCACCTGTGCTTATCACCAGCGGCAAGACGCCGAGGATGAAGGCGAGGGAGGTCATCAGGATCGGACGCAGACGCTGACGGGAGGCTTCCACCACCGCATCGCCGAGCTTCATCCCCTTGTCATGGAGCTCCTTGGCGAACTCCACGATCAGGATGGCGTTCTTGGCCGAGAGCCCGATAGTGGTGAGCAGGCCCACCTGGAAGTAAACGTCGTTCTCAAGCCCGCGCAGGGTAGCCGCCAGTATGGCGCCCAGTACCCCGAGCGGCACCACCAGCATGACGGAGAACGGAATGCTCCAGCTCTCGTACAGGGCCGCCAGACAGAGGAAGACCACCAGCAGGGAGATGGCGTAGAGCGCCGGCGCCTGGGAACCCGCCTGACGCTCCTGGAAGGAGAGCCCGGTCCACTCGATGCCGATGCCTTCCGGCAGCTGTTTCACCATCTGTTCTATGGCCGCCATGGCGTCACCCGTACTCTTGCCCGGCGCCGCTTCACCGACTATCTCCATGGCGGAGACGCCGTTGTAACGCTCAAGACGGGGCGAGCCGAAGCTCCACTCGGTGCTGGCGAAGGCGGAGAAGGGCACCATCTGGCCCGCGCTGTTGCGCACATACCACAGCTTCAGATCCTCCGGGTTCATCCGGAAGGGGGCATCCGCCTGCAGGTAGACCTTCTTGACCCGGCCTCTGTCGACGAAGTCGTTCACATAGGAGGAGCCCCAGGCCGCCGACAGGGTGTTGTTGATGTCGCTGATGGAGAGCCCCTGGGCCAGCGCCTTCTCGTAATCTATCTTGATGTCGAGCTGGGGGGTGTCTTCCATCCCGTTCGGGCGTACCCGCACCAGGTTGGGATCCTGCGCCGCCATGCCGAGCAACTGGTTACGGGCCTGCATCAGCTTCTCGTGCCCCAGACCACCGCGGTCCTGCAGGAAGAAGTCGAAGCCGGTGGCCGTGCCGAGTTCCGGTATGGGAGGCAGGTTGAAGGCGAACACCTGCGCCTCCTTGATGCTGAACAGATAGCCCATGGCGCGGCCTATGATGGCATTGGCACTGCGCTCTTCCCCCTGACGCTCGCTCCAGTCCTTCAACTTGATGAAGGCCATGCCGCTGTTCTGGCCGCTACCGGCGAAGCTGAAGCCCGCCACCGTCAGCACGGAGTCGACGTTCTCCTTCTCGTTTTTCAGGAAGTAGTCGCGCATGTCGGCCAGCACCACCTCGGTACGCTCCTTGGTGGCCCCCACCGGCAGCTGCACCATGGACATGATGACCCCCTGATCCTCTTCCGGCAGGAAGGAGGTGGGCAGGCGCATGAAGAGCACCGCCAGCACCGCCAGCATGGCCAGGTAGATGATGCTGTAACGGGTCCCCTGCTTGATCACCTTGCGCACGCCGTTCTGGTAACGGTTGGCATTGGTGTCGAAGAAGCGGTTGAACCAGCCGAAGAAGCCTCGCTGGGCACCGAACTCCCCGTGTTTCATGGGCTTGAGCAGGGTGGCACAGAGCGCCGGGGTCAGGATCAGCGCCACCAACACTGAGAGCACCATGGCCGAGACTATGGTGAGGGAGAACTGGCGATAGATGGCACCGGTCGAGCCGCCGAAGAAGGCCATGGGCACGAACACCGCCGACAGCACCAGGGCGATGCCCACCAGGGCGCCGGTGATCTGGGTCATGGACTTGCGGGTCGCCTCCAGCGGGGAGAGCCCCTCCTCGCTCATCAGCCGCTCCACGTTCTCCACCACCACGATGGCGTCATCCACCAGCAAGCCGATGGCCAGCACCAGACCGAACATGGTCAGGGTGTTGATGGAGAAGCCGAAGGCCGCCATGACCCCGAAGGTACCGAGCAGTACCACGGGCACCGCTATGGTCGGGATCAGGGTCGCCCGGAAGTTCTGCAGGAACAGATACATGACGCAGAACACCAGGAAGATGGCCTCGATCAGCGTCTGCACCACCTCCTCGATGGAGATCTTCACGAACGGCGTGGTGTCGTAGGGGTAGACGATCTCCATGTTGGCCGGGAAGTACTCGGAGAGCTCACCCAGCTTGGCCCGGACATGCTCGGCGGTGTCCAGGGCGTTGGCACCGGTCGCCAGCTTGATCGCTACCGCCGCCGTGGCCTGACCGTTGTAGAGCGCGGTCGCGTCGTAGTTTTCACCGGCGAGCTCGACCCGGGCCACGTCCTTGAGCAGCACCTTGGAGCCGTCCTGGTTCACCCGCAGCAGTATGTTGTTGAACTCCTCCACGGTGGAGAGCCGGGTCTGGCCCATGATGGTGGCGGTAAATTGCTGATCGCTCACCGCAGGGGTGCCACCCAGCTTGCCGAAGGCCACCTGAGCGTTCTGGGCCTGGATGGCGGCCTGTACGTCGGCCGGGGTCATCTGCACCCGGTTGAGCTTGTGGGGATCGAGCCAGACGCGCATGGAGTACTGGCTGCCAAACAAGGTGATGTCACCCACCCCGTCCAGACGGCTCAGGGGCTCCTTGATGTTGGCCACCACATAGTCCGCCAGGTCATCGTTGGTCATGGTGCCGTCGGTGGAGATGAAGGCGGCCACCATCAGGAAGCTGCTGGAGGTCTTCTGGACCCGCACGCCCTGCTGCTGCACCTCTTGGGGCAGGAGCGACATGGCCTGTTGCAGCTTGTTCTGTACCTGCACCTGGGCGATGTCGGGATCGGTACCCGGCTTGAAGGTGAGGGTCACGCTGACGTTGCCGGAAGAATCCGACTGGGCAGACATGTAGAGCAGGTGATCCAGCCCCGTCATGTTCTGCTCGATGATCTGGGTCACCGAGTCTTCCACCGTCTTGGCGGACGCCCCCGGGTAGCTGGCGGAAATGCCGACGGCCGGCGGGGCTATGGTCGGGTACTGGGCGACCGGCAGGCCTATGATGGCCATGGCCCCGGCCAACATGATCACCAGGGCAATCACCCAGGCGAAAATGGGTCTGTCTATGAAAAATCGTGCCATGAGGCGACTACTCCATCCTACTGCTTGGTGACCTGGGTCTGATCGACTTGTGCTGTCGTGGTGGTGCTGGTGCGCTCAGCGGGCGCCACCAGGGCACCGGGTTTGACCTTCTGCAGACCGGCCACTATCACCTTCTCGCCAGCATCGAGGCCGGACTCCACCACCCAGCTGTCGCCAACCACGCGGCTGAGCTGCACTTCCCGCAGCTCGACCTTGTTGTCCGCGGTCACCACCATGACGGTGGCACCGCCTTTCGGTGTGCGGGTCACGGCGGTCTGGGGCACCAGCAGGCCTTGCGGGCGCTCGCCTTCCTGCAGGGTGGCGCGCATGAACATGCCGGGCAGCAGCAGATCATGGGGGTTCGGGACCAGAACCCGCAGGGTCACCATGCCGGTGGTCTCGTCCACTGTCACGTCGGAGAACTGCAGGGTCCCCTGCTCGCCGTACTGGCTGCCATCTTCCAGCTGGAAGCTGACCTTGGCGCCCTCCTGCTGGCCCTGGGTCAGCTTGCCGGCGGCAACCTGGCGCTTGAGGCGCAGCAGATCGGCGGTGGACTGACGCACGTCCACATACATGGGATCGAGCTGGGAGATGGAGGTGAGGCTGTCCGCCTGCTGGGCGGTGACCAGGGCACCCTCGGTCACCGCAGACTTGCCGATGCGGCCGCTGATGGGGGCGGTGATCCTGGTATAAGCCAGGTTGATGTTGGCGCTCTGCAGGGCGGCCTTGGCGGCCCCGATCTCGGCAACCTGCTGCTTCCAGGCCGCGTCGGCGTCGTCATACTCCTGACGGCTGATGGCTTTCACCTTCACCAGCTCGGCATAACGCTGGGCCTTGAGGCGGGCGCTCTGCTCGTTGGCCTGCGCCTTGGCCAGATTGGCCTTGGCACTGGCGACGGCAGCCTGATAGACGGCGGGATCGATCTGGTACAGCAGCTGGCCGGCCTTGACGTCGCTGCCTTCGGTGAACAGGCGCTTGAGGATGATACCATTCACCTGGGGACGTACCTCGGCCACCCGCAGGGGGGCGGTGCGGCCGGTGAGCTCGGACATGAGTTGCAGCGGTGCGGCATGGAGGGTGACCACGTCCACGGCGGCAGGCGGCATCTCGCCCGCCCCTTGCCCGGCCTCGCCCTTGTCGCCACAACCAGCCAGCAGGCCGCTTGCCAACAAGGCAAGGCCCACCGAACGTGCGAGAATGTGTTTATGCATGGAGTTTCTGAGCCTCTGTTTCAAACAAAAAAAACCACAAAACCACAGGGTTTATAGGGCCCCTGTTGGTAAAACTGCGAAGATGAGGCAATATACATACATTCATAAATGTATGTAAGTAACTTTTTCCCCTTTTAACAGGTACAGATCCGATGGCCAGAAGAACCAAAGAAGAAGCGCAGCAGACCCGCTGCCACATCATGAGCACGGCCCTGAATCTGTTCTGCCAACAGGGATTGGCGAAGACCAACCTGACCGACATCGCCAAGGCGGCAGACCTGACCCGGGGCGCCATCTACTGGCACTTCAAGAACAAGGAGGAGCTGTTCGTCACCCTGTGGGAGGAGCTGTGCGCCCCCCTCTCCCACCAGCTAGACGCCTGTGTGGATGAGCAGGAGCCGGATCCCCTCGGCAAGCTGCGCAGCTTCCTCAAGGAGGTGATGCACAAGATCAGCACCGAGCCCGCCCACCAGCAGATGTTCACCATCATGTTCAATCTGGAGTCGCTGGAAGGAGAGGCCATCTCCCTGCGGGATCACATGCGCGTGCAATCATTCAACTTCTTCCGGGATCTGGAGATCACCCTGGCTAACGCCGTGCGCCTCGGCCACCTGCCAGCCGACCTGGATCTGCACCGCGCCGCCACCCTGCTGCACTGCACCCTGGACGGTTACATCATCAACTGGCTGCACTTCCCGGAGCGCATCAACCTGATTCGGGAGGCCGACTTCCTGCTCGACACCCTGTTCGGTCTGCTCGCCAACCCCTCTCCCTCGCTCTTGCGCCGCCCCTGATGGCGCTGATGGCGCGCAGGGCCATAGAGGATCCTCAGCAGAGCTGAACAGCAGGGGGCAAATTTGCTAGAGTAGCCGCCCACCCAAGAGACGAGCCCTATGCCACTGCCACAGTCACCCGCCCAAGGCACCCAGAGCGCTGCTCCGCTGGCGCCCCGCCCCGCCCTCATCGGCCAGGCCCACTCCCCCTTCCTGGCCCGCCTGCAGCCGGGCGCCCACCTGCTGGAAGCCGGCTGCGGAGCGGGGGAGGATCTGCACCATTTTCGGGAGCTGGGGTTCATGGTCACCGCCTTCGATGCCAGCCTGAGCCAGGCCAGCTCCGCCTCGCGCCTGTGCGGCCAGCCGGTGCGGGTCTGCCGCTTCGAGCAGATGCACAACGTGCTGCCCTATGACGGCATCTGGGCCAGCGGCTCGCTGCCCTGCCTCACCGAGGATGAGCTGGCCCCCGCCCTGATGCACCTCGCCGGCCTGCTCAAACCCCAGGGCCCCCTCTACTGCTCCTTCCCCTATGGCGAGAATGACCCCGGCAGCCCCTTGCCCCCCTCACAAGGCGACTACCCGCTGCTGACCCGGCTCGATGAGGCCCGCTTGCAACAGCTGATCGCCCCCCTGCCATTTGAGCTGCATCAGAGCTGGTGCAGCGACGATGCGGTGCACGGCCGCTGGCTCCATGCCCTGCTGATCCGCGACCCCAATCCCGCCACCATCAATCAATATCGCGGCCGTCGTTCCAGACAGGGTGCCCGACGTGATTCAGCATCCAGATAACAATATTTAACTCTGAGTTAACCAGGTGATGGCAGACAAGATGCGGCATTTGTGTTAAAAAGCGGCATTAAAATCAAGATTAAATAACAAAACAGACACCAACACCTGGATTCCCCCCATGAAACTCGTCCTCAATCTGATTGCCGGCATCCTCGCCGGTCTCCTGCTCGGCCTCTACGCCCCGGAATGGGTCGCACGGGTGCTGTTCACGGCCAAGACGGTGATAGGTCAGCTGATCACCTTCACCATTCCGCTCATCATCCTGTTCTTCATCATGAGCGGTATCGCCAGCCTGCCGAAGAACTCCGGCAAGCTGCTCGGCAAGACGGTGGCCCTCTCCTATTGCTCCACCATACTGGCGGGCCTGTTCGCCTTCACGGTGGCGAGCCAGCTGATCCCGCAGCTGACCACCGCCGCCGAGCCCACGGCGCAAGCCGCCATCAAGCTCAGCTCCTACATCAACCTCGAGATCCCGCCGCTGTTCGGGGTGATGTCGGCGCTGGCCGCCGCCTTCGTGTTCGGCATCGGCATCAGCGCCACCCAGGCCACCGACCTGCGCCGGGTCGCCGATCAGGGCCGTGACATCATCGACCGCCTGCTGGCCCGCGTGATCATTCCCCTGCTGCCCTTCTACATCGCCGGCGTCTTCGTCGAGATGACGGTGGAAGGCACCGTCTTCGCCACCCTCAAGACCTTTGGCGTGGTGCTGGTGATGGCCATCGTCATGCACTGGCTCTGGCTCAGCCTGCTCTTCATCGGCACCGGGCTGGCGCTGGGTCGCTCCCCCGCCATGCTGATCAAGAACATGCTGCCCGCCTACTTCACCGCCCTTGGCACCATGTCCAGCGCCGCCACCATCCCGGTAGCCCTGCAGGCGAGCAAGAACAACGGCGTGAGCGACGGCATCGCCAACTTCACCGTGCCCCTGTGCGCCACCATTCACCTCTGTGGCTCCACCATCACCTTGGTGACCTGCGCCACCGCGGTGATGTTCCTCTCCGAGCACCTGGCCATTCCGGGCTATGGCACCATGCTGCCCTTCATCATGATGCTCGGCGTCATCATGATTGCGGCGCCGGGCGCCCCCGGCGGCGGCGTCATGTCGGCACTCGGCCTGCTCACCTCCATGCTCGGCTTCGGTGAGGCCTCCATCGCCCTGATGATCGCCCTCTACCTGGCCCAGGACAGCTTCGGCACCGCCTGCAACGTCACCGGGGATGGCGTCATCGCCCTCTGGGCCGACCGCTTCGCCCAGGGCGAAGCGCCCCTGGCCGCACCGGAGCAGGACGCCGCCTGAGGGCCTGCGCCACAATAAAAACGGGAGCCAGTGGCTCCCGTTTTTTATGAGGCGTTTTCTGCCGGTGGCAGCGGCTCGGTAAAGACCAGTCGATTCCCGAAGGGATCCCGCACCTGCAGCTCCCGGCAACCCCAGGGCATGATCTCGATGGCGGGTCTCGCATTGGGATACCCCTTGGCCCGCCACTCCGCAAACAAGGTGTCGAGCTTGTCAGTGGAGAGGCGCAGAGCTGCCCCCGGACAGGCATCCCCGTGGTGCTCGGAGAGGTGGATAACCCAGTCCCCCCGTGAGATCTGCAGGTAGAGCGGCATGTCCGGGCCGAACCTGTGCTCCCAGTCGATGACGAATCCCAGATAATCGAGGTAGAAGGCGCGCAACTTGCCTTCATCGAAGCTGCGCAAGATGGGCACTATCATGGATGGACCTCCCCGTCTCGGTGCCAGCTCATGCGCCAGTGCCCCGGCGGCGGATCACCCCTTCCTGCATGGTGCTCGCCACCAGCACGCCGTCGCGGGTGAAGAACTGGCCGCGTACCAGGCCACGACCGCCGCTGGCGCTCGGGCTGTCCACCACGTAGAGCAGCCAGTCATCCAGCCGGAACTCCCGGTGGAACCACATGGAGTGATCTATGGTGGCCACCTGCATGTCCGGCTCCCAGTACGACACCCCGTGGGGCTGCAGGGCGGCAAACAGGAAGTGGAAATCGGAGGCATAGGCCAGCAGGTAGTTGTGAACCCGCTGATCGTCCGGCACAGTGCCGTTGGCCTTGAACCAGGTGTAGCGCAGGGGCTCGTGCACATCCGGACGAATGGGGTCGACCAGGGTCACGGGGCGGATCTCCAGGGGCTTCTCGCACAGGATCTTGTCCCGCAAAGCCGGGGGGATCAGTTGCTCGTAGGGGCGCACCAGCTCCAGCTCGCTCTTGAGCTGCTCGGGGGGCGTGATGCCTTCGGGCATCTGGGCCTGATGCTCGAAGCCCTCGGCCTCCACCTGGAAGGAGGCGTTGAGGTAGAAGATGGGCTTGCCGCCCTGGATGGCCTTGACCCTGCGGGTGGAGACGGTCTGGCCGTCGCGGATGTTCTCCACGTCGTAGACGATGGGCTTGTTGGCATCCCCCGGACGCAGGAAGTAGGAGTGGAAGCTGTGGACCTGGCGATCCCCGGCCACCGTCTGCTTGGCGGCTGACAAGGCCTGCCCCATTACCTGCCCGCCAAACACGGATCGCAACCCGAGATCCTGGCTCTGGCCCCGAAACAGGCCCTCCTCGATCTTCTCAAGCGCCAGCAGTGCCAGCAGCTCATCCAGTACCTTGCTCATTGGTTTCTCCTGTATCTGTGCGCGAAAGGCTAACAAGCCAGTCCCGGCAGGGCAACCATCCTGATGCACATCTCACAGCCCCCCCTCCCGGCCGACCCCTCTCTGAGGGGGAGGAGCATGGCGATCGCCAACCCACACAGAGACAACTCTGGCTGCATCCCCCTTCACCAAGGGGAGGAGAATCGCCGGCAACAAAAAAGCCCGCACCATGGGGTGCGGGCTTGTGGCTTGTCCGGAGCGAGAGGCCCGTGGTGGCGGCTTACTTGCTGCCGGTGCCTGAGTTGCGGGTCGAGGCTTGCGGCTTGCGGCGGGCCGTGGTGGCACGGGCTCGCGGCTCCTTGCCCTGCATCTCCTTGTGGCGCTTGACGGCGCGACGGATCTGGGCGGCCTGCTTGTGGCGGGTGCTCTTGCCATCCTGCTGCAGGTCGACCTTGGACTCGGTCTCGTTGGGCAGGTTGACCAGGCCGCGCAGGTAGTTCACCTCGGGCAGTTTGAGCTCCTGCCAGCCACCGCGGGGGATGCCGCGATCCAGGGTAACGTCACCGTAGCGAATCCGCATCAGGCGGCTCACCTGCACTTCCTGGGATTCCCACAGGCGGCGCACTTCACGGTTGCGCCCCTCGGTCAGGGTGACGTTGAACCACTGGTTCAGCCCTTCACCGCCGGCTGGCTTGATCTTGTTGAACTTGGCCATGCCGTCTTCCAGCTGCACGCCCTTGCGCAGGCGCTGCAGCATGGCTTCGGTGATCTCGCCAAAGACGCGCACCGCGTATTCCCGCTCCACTTCGTGGCTCGGGTGCATCAGCCGGTTGGCAAGCTCGCCGTCGGTGGTGAACAGCAGCAGGCCGGAGGTGTTGACGTCGAGGCGACCCACCGCAATCCAGCGGGCCCCGTCCATCTTGGGCAGACGATCAAACACGGTGGGACGACCTTCCGGATCGTGGCGGGTACACATCTCCCCTTCGGGCTTGTGGTACGCCAGCACGCGGCAGATCTGCTCCTCGGCCGCACGGGTCTTGACCTGGTGACCATCCACCCGGATCACGGCGTTGACTTCGACGCGATCCCCCAGCATGGCGACCTTGCCATCCACGCTGACCCGACCTGCGGTGATCAGGGCCTCCATCTCACGACGGGAGCCTTGACCCGCGCGGGCCAATACTTTTTGCAGTTTTTCACTCATCGGGTTTACCTGATTGTTGATCGCTGCCCGCTGACATAGCGGACAACATTGACTCCTGTGACACACCCTCGGGCATCGTCACCACGTTCATTCTCAAGACGGCCTGCCGCTTATTGACCGTCGCTCCCCTCGCCCAGCATGACCGGCAAGGGGGTGTGCAGTTCGGGATCCAGCTCGGGGAGCTGCTCCAGACTCTGCAGATTGAAATAGTCCAGAAACTCTCGGGTGGTGGCGAGCAGCTCGGGGCGACCCACCACCTCCTTTTGACCTATGCTGCGCACCCAGCCGCGCTCTTTCAGGGTATTGATGATCTGGCTCGATACCGCCACCCCGCGGATGGCTTCTATCTCGGCCCGGGTGATGGGCTGACGATAGGCAATCAGCGTCAGGGTTTCCAACACGGCGCGCGAATATCGGGGCGCCCGTTCGCTCCACAGGCGCGACAGCTCCTCGGCGTACTCCTGACGGGCCTGGAAACGCCAGCCGGAAGCGACCTCCTTGAGCTCCACCCCCCGCTCGCTGTAGTCCTGCCTGAGCTCCGCCAGCAGCAGCTGCACATAGCGGCTGGTGACAGGGTAATCCGCCAGCACGCTGCTTTTCAGCTCGCTGACATTGAGCGGACGACCGGCCACAAACAGCGCCGCCTCGATCAGGGTCTTCAGCCGTTCAGCCGGCAGCGCCATGACGCATCCCTCCCTGAGTCAGGGTCTTGAGTCGTTCAGTGGGCAGCGCCACGTTCGCTCTCCTCGTGCAGGCTGGCCAGGGCAAAGTGAATAGGCCCCAGGGGTTCTGCCTGCAGGATCCAGATCAGTTGCTCCTTGCACAGCTCCAGCAGGGCCAGGAAGGTCACCAGCACCCCCATGCGCCCCTCCTCGGCCCGCAGCACCTGCTCCAGTCGCAGGGTCTGCCCCAGGGACAACATGGCGAGGATCTCCGCCATGCGCACCCGGGTCGGGATCTGCTCGCGGCGGATCTGGTGATGTTCAAAATGAGTCGCGCGTTTTACCACACTTTGCATGTAAAGGGCGAGCTCAACCAGTGAAACATCGGGGGCCAGCGGCTTCAAGGCGCCAAAATCCGGTGGCAGGGCCGAGGCGATAAAGATCTCCCGCTCCAGCCTCGGCAAGGCGTTGACCCGCTCTGCGCCCAGCTTGTAGCGCTCGTACTCCTGCAGCCGGCGAATGAGGGTGACGCGGGGGTCTTCCCCCTCCTCCTCGTCCTCCAGCTCCGGCGCCTTGGGCAGCAGCAGGCGGGATTTTATCTCCGCGAGCCAGGCCGCCATCAGCAGGTATTCCGCCGCCAGCTCCAGATTGAGCCCCTGCATCAGCTCCACGTACTCCATGTACTGGGCGGTGATCTGCAGGATCGGCAGGTTCAGGATGTCGAGCTGCTGACGGCGGATGAGGTAGAGCAGCAGATCCAGCGGCCCCTCGAAGGTGTCGAGAAACACCTCGAGCGCATCGGGCGGAATAAACAAATCCTGGGGCAGCTCATGGTAGGGCTGCCCCAGTACTTTCGCGATGGGCGGGGGAAGCAGGGCCTCCCCCGTCGCACCCGGCGCGATCACCGCCTCGGGTACGGGCTCGGCAGTATCACTCAAACGGCGTCGGATCCCCGGCACCGCGACGGCGCAGCACGGGCTCGTCGTCGGAGAAGTCCACCACAGTGGTGGGCTGCTCGCCCAGATAGCCGCCGTTGACCACCAGATCCAGCTGCTTGCCGAGCTTGTCGGCGATCTCTTCGGGGTCGAATTCCGCCATCTCGGAGCCCGGCAGGATCAGGGTGGTGGAGAGCAGCGGCTCACCGAGCGCCTCCAGCAATGCGAGCGCGATATTGTTGGCGGGCACCCGGATGCCGATGGTCTTCTTCTTCTCGTTCATCAGGCGGCGCGGCACCTCCTTGGTGGCCTTGAAGATGAAGGTGTAGGGCCCTGGGGTGTTGTTCTTCACCAGCCGGAAGGCGGTGTTGTCCACCTTGGCGTAGGTGGAGATCTCCGAGAGATCCCGGCACACCAGGGTGAAGTCGTGGTTTGGCTCGATGCGGCGGATACGGCAGATGCGCTCCAGGGCATCCTTGTTGCCCATCTGGCAGCCCAGGGCGTAACCGGAGTCGGTGGGATAGACGATGACGCCGCCGTTTTGCAGGATCTGCACCGCCTGGCTGATGAGGCGAACCTGGGGGTTGTCCGGATGTACGTAAAAATGCTGACTCATATGCTCTTCTCGCGATAGGGGCACGCCGGGTGCCCGCTTCATGGTCAAGGGCCCCTTGGCCCATGACACTACCTTAACCTGTTTGGCACAGACTCGCCCGTACCAAAGATCCGTGCCCGCCCATTGTGCTCAGCGGCTGGCCAGCAGGCTGGCATGCTGCTCCTGGCTGAGCCCGAAGTGATCGGGGTGCCCGAGCCAGAGCGGCATGCCCTCCTTGGGCAGCCACAGATGGCGGCCCAGCTCGGTCCAGTTGGAGGGGAAGTGAAAATCGGACCCCACCGAGATATAGAGATCGTGCTCCTTGGCCCACTGGCCGAGATTGGCCCGCTCCTGGGGGCTCTGCTGGGGCAGAGAGACCTCCATGGCATCGCCACCGGCCGCCTTGAAGGCCACCAGCAGCCGCTTGATCCACTTGGCGGTGAGGCTGTAGCGGCTCGGGTGGGCCAGCACCGCCAGCCCGCCCGCGGCATGAATGGCCGCGATGGCCTCTCCCATCTCGGGCCACTCGGCGGGCACATAGCCCTTGTTGCCCCGGCTCAGGTACTTCTTGAATACCTTTTGCATGTTGTCGGCCACCCCGCGCGCCACCAGCACCCGGGCAAAATGGGCCCGGGTCACGGCGGCGTCACCCGCGAGCTGCTTGGCCTCTTCATAGGTGCCCGGGATGAGGCACTTTTCCAGACGGCGCCCTATTTCCTGGGCGCGCGCCTCGCGGCGGGCCCGCTGACCGGCCAGGAAGGTGACCAGCTGCGGATTTTTTTCATCCACCCCGAGCGCCACTATGTGGATCTCGTGGTGCTCCCACCCGGTGGAGATCTCGACCCCGCTCACCAGTCGCAGCGGCAACTGTTCGTTCTGGATCGTCTGACGGACTTCATCAAGCCCGTCAAGGGTGTCGTGGTCAGTGACCGCTAACACCTCCACCCCTTTCTCGGCGGCGCGGCGCACCAGTTCGGCAGGGCTCAGCACGCCATCCGAGGCCGTGGTATGACAGTGAAGATCGAATCTCATCGGCTTGTTTCGCTCTCATCAGGGGGCCTGCTTGGGAAAAAGAAGGCAAAAAAGCGACTTGACTTGGCCGCGGCTTTATCGTTTTCTGTAGGCACTTCATTGCAAACATCTTTTTACAGGACGCTATCATGCAAACGACTTCCATCCTGACCATCTGGTGGTGGCACACTCCCTGACATGCGGGCGTGTGGTCGTTGCTGTACCTGTAATCTGACAGCAAATTAAGAACCCAAAGAAAAAGCCCGCTGACCCCAGCGGGCTTTTTTATTATCCGGCAAATGGACCTGTGATGAAACCGACAATTCAGACAAGTGCACTGACATGGCGATGGCGAACTCGCTGACGTGACGAAAATCCAATCCCAACTCGAGAGAAACGCCATGACCATCGGTTACACACAACACATGCAAGGGAAGGCATTATGACAGGCAACAAGACCCGGTTACCCCTGGGCGAATTCGACACCATCCGGCTCAATGCCCCTTATGTGACAGATCCCCTGGCGCTCTACACCCAGCTCTGCCAGCACAAGCCCAACAACCTGCTGCTGGAATCGGTGGAGATCGACTCCAAGGCCGGCACCCAGAGCCTGCTGCTGGTGGATGCCTGCCTGCGCATCGAGTGCCGTGGCCGCACGGTGCGGGTTCGCGCCCTCACCAGCAACGGCGCCGCGCTGCAGCGCCTGCTCGAACAGCGCCTCCCCGCCGTCATCACCCAGACCCGGGTGGCGGACGAGCTGCAGCTCGACTTCCCGGCCTCCGACCGCACCCTTGACGAAGACAGCCGCCTCAAGGGCAGCAGCGTGCTGGACGTGCTGCGCACCCTGCAACGGGAGCTGCAATGCCCGCAGGGCAAAGAGGCCCTCTTCATGGGGGGCAGCTTCGCCTACGACCTCATCGCCTCCTTTGAAGACTTGCCCGAGGTGCCGGAAGGGAGCAACGACTGCCCCGACTACTGCTTCTATGTGGCCGAGACCCTGATCACCATAGATCACATCAAGCAGAGCACGGCCCTGCTGGCCTGCCTCTTTGGCGGCGAGCAGGACGAACGCCAGCTCGATGAGCGTTACGCCCAGCTGACCGCACGCCTCGAGGCCTTCAAGCAGACCTGCCAGCAGCCGCAACCGGGGACGCAGGGCGCCAAGTCGCTCACTGGCAACCTCCAGATCGACAAGAGCGACAAGCAGTTCTGCGCCGAGGTGGAGAAGCTCAAGGGCTTCATCCGCCGTGGCGACATCTTCCAGGTGGTGCCGTCCCGCAGCTTCTCCCTCCCCTGCCCCGACCCGCTGGCCGCCTATCGCCGCCTCAAGCAGACCAACCCCAGCCCCTACATGTTCTATGTGCAGGACGAGGGCTTCACCCTGTTTGGCGCCTCCCCGGAGAGCGCGGTCAAGTTCTGCGCCGCCAGCCGCCAGGTGGAGATGTACCCCATCGCCGGTACCCGCCGCCGCGGCCTCAACCCCGATGGCAGCATCAATCTGGATCTCGACGGTCGCATCGAGCTGGAGCTGCGCCAGGACGAGAAAGAGGTGGCCGAGCACCTGATGCTGGTGGATCTCGGTCGCAACGACATCGCCCGCATCTCCGAGCCCGGCACCCGCTACGTGAAGGATCTGCTCAAAGTGGATCGCTACAGCCACGTGATGCACCTGGTCTCCCGGGTGGTGGGCCGCCTTCGCTCCGATCTTGACGCCCTGCACGCCTATCAGGCCTGCATGAACATGGGCACCCTGACCGGCGCCCCCAAGCTGCGGGCCAGCGAGCTTATCCGCATGGTGGAAGGCAAGCGCCGCGGCAGCTACGGCGGCGCCGTGGGCTACCTCAACGGCGCGGGGGAGATGGACACCTGCATCGTCATCCGCTCCGCCTTCGTGAAAGCGGGTCTGGCCCATGTCCAGGCCGGTGCCGGCGTGGTCTATGACTCCAAGCCCCAAGCCGAAGCGGACGAGACCCGCGCCAAGGCGGCCGCCGTGCTGGCCGCCATCGCCGCCAGCCATGGCACCTCCCTGCAAGCCCTGAGCGCCCAGCAGGAGCAACATAAGGACGTGAGCCATGACTAACATCTTCCTGCTCGATAACTTCGATTCGTTTACCTACAACGCCTTGGCCGATCAGTTCCGCACTTCGAAGGAGCAGACCCATGACTAACATCTTCCTGCTCGACAACTTCGATTCGTTTACCTACAACCTCGTGGATCAGTTCCGCACCCTGGGCTACCCGGTACGCATCTACCGCAACAGCCTGCCGGCGAGCCGCATCATGCAGGAGATAGAAGCCTGTGACGGCGATGCCGTGCTGGTGCTCTCCCCGGGACCGGGCGCCCCCCACGAGGCGGGCTGCCTCATCGATCTCATCAAGCTAGCCCGCGGCCGGGTGCCCATCCTCGGCATCTGCCTCGGTCATCAGGCCCTGTGCGAAGCCTACGGCGGCACAGTCGGGGCGGCCGGGGAAATCGTCCACGGCAAGCGATCCCTGATTGAGCACAACGGTCACGGCGCCTTCGCGGGGTTGCCGAGCCCGCTGCCGGTGGCCCGCTACCACTCCCTGGTGGCGACCTATGTGCCGGAGGAGTTGCAGGTGATTGCCCACTATCAGGGCATGCCCATGGCCATAGAGCAACGGGACGAGCGGGTGCTGGGCTTCCAGTTCCACCCGGAATCCATCATGACCTCTGAAGGGGCCCGCCTGCTGACCCAGGCGCTCGCCCACATCACCCGTCCAGAAAGCCACGTGCGGTAAGGAGACCCCATGCATCAACATCTCAACACCCTCTATCAGGGGCAGTCTCTCACCCGCGACGCCGCCCGCGACGCCTTCGGCCAGGTGGTCCGTGGCGAAGTGGATCCCATCGTCCTCGCGAGCCTGCTCACCGCCCTCAAGCTCAAGGGGGAGACCCCGGAGGAGATCGCCGGCGCCGCCGAGGCCCTGCTGGCGGAGGCCCGTCCCTTCCCGCGCCCGGACTATGCGTTCTGCGACATCGTCGGCACAGGTGGCGATGGCCTCAACACCATCAACGTCTCCACCACCTCGGCGCTGGTGGCCGCCGCCTGCGGCCTGAAAGTCGCCAAGCACGGCAACCGCTCCGTCTCGAGCAAATCCGGTTCGAGCGATCTGCTGGACAAGATGGGGATCAAGCTCGACATGAGCCCGGCCCAGGCTCGCCGCTGTCTGGACGAGCTCGGCATCTGCTTCCTGTTCGCCCCCCAGTACCACGCCGGGGTGCGCCACGCCATGCCGGTGCGCCAGGCCTTGAAGACCAGGACGCTATTTAACGTCCTGGGGCCGCTTATCAACCCCGCCCGCCCCAGCTACCAGCTGATGGGGGTCTATGCTCCCGAGCTGGTGCGTCCCATCGCCGAAACCCTGCTGGCACTGGGGCTGAAAACCGGTATGGTGGTACACGGCGCCGGGCTGGACGAAGTGGCCATTCACGGTCCGACCCAGGTGGCCGAGATCCGTGACGGCGAAATTCGCGAATACCTGCTCACCCCGGCCGACTTTGGCCTCGAGACCTACCCGGTCAGCGCCATTCAAGGGGGGGAGCCGGAAGAGAACCGCGCCATCACGGACGCCATACTGGCGGGGGAAGGCACTGCGGCCCACAACGCCGCCATCGCCGCCAACGTGGCGCCGCTGCTGGTGATGGCGGGCAAGGCCCCGGACTTCAAGCAGGCGGCCGCACACGTGCTGGCCAAGCTTGCAAGCGGTGAAACCCGCCTGCTCGCCCAGGCCCTCGCCACCCTGAGCCATCAGGAGGCATGATGTCAGTCAGTACTCACGGCAGCCAACAAGGCAGTACCACTCTTAGCAAGGATATCGAGATGCTCGACCCCCTCTCCTCCCCCGATGCCTTCCTGAATCGGGCGTCCATCAACCAGACCATTCTCGGCAAAATCGTGGCCGCCAAGCAGGAGTGGGTCGCGGCCCGCAAGCTGGCCCAGCCCCTGGAGAGCTTCCAGGGCGCCCTGGTGCCAAGCGATCGGGACTTCGAGGGCGACCTGCGGGCAGGCTCCACCCGCTTCATTCTCGAATGCAAGAAGGCCTCCCCCTCCAAGGGCTTGATCCGTGACGACTTCAGCCCGGAGGCCATCGCCGACATCTATGGCAACTATGCCACAGCCATCTCTGTGCTGACGGACGAGCAGTTCTTCCAGGGGGATTTTGCCTTCCTGCCCAGGGTGCGTGGCCGGGTCAAGCAGCCGGTGCTCTGCAAGGACTTCATGATTGACCCCTATCAGGTCTATCTGGCCCGCTACTATCAGGCGGACGCCATCCTCTTGATGCTCTCCGTGCTCACCGACGAGGGCTATCGCGCCCTGTTCAAGGTGGCCAAAGAGTTAGGTCTAGGGGTGCTCACCGAGGTGAGCAATGCAGAGGAGCGGGATCGCGCCGTCGCCCTCGGCGCCCCCGTGATTGGCATCAATAACCGGGATCTGCGGGATTTGAGCGTGGATCTTGCCCGCACCCAACAGCTGGCGGCCGAGATCCCCGCCGATCGGGTGGTCATCAGCGAGTCCGGCATCAACCACCGCGCCCAGGTGGCGGAGCTGCGCGCCCATGCCAAGGGCTTCCTGGTGGGCTCCTCCCTGATGAGCGAACCGGATCTGGAGGCGGCGGTGCGCAAGCTGGTGCTCGGCCAGAACAAGGTGTGCGGCCTCACTCGCCCCGAAGATGCCGCCGCCGCCCATCAGGCGGGTGCCGTATTCGGTGGCCTGATTTTTGTAGCCAAGAGCCCGCGCTACGTGGACATTCCCGCCGCCCGCGCCGTCATGGCGGGTGCGCCGCTCTCCTATGTGGGGGTGTTTCGCAATGCCCAGCCCGCCACCATCGCCAAGACGGTGGAGGCCCTGAACCTCGCCGCCGTGCAACTGCACGGGGACGAGGACGCCGCCTATATCGAGACCCTGCGCTCCCTGCTGCCGGCAGGCTGCCAGATCTGGAAAGCTGTCGGCATCACAAGCGGCGAGCCCCTGCCCTCCCTCGACTACCCGGCGGATCGCCTGCTGCTCGATACCAAAGTGGGCAGCCAGAGCGGCGGCACCGGCCAGGCATTCGACTGGGCCCTGCTGGGAAGTCTCGATAAAGCCAGGCTGATGCTGGCGGGCGGCCTTAACCCCGACAACGCCCTGCAGGCGGCCCGGGTGGGTTGCCTCGGCCTTGATTTCAACTCCGGGGTGGAGAGTGCCCCGGGCCAGAAGGATGCGCACAAGCTGGCGGCGGCCTTTGGCGCTCTGCGCCAACTGTAAGAGTGCCCTGCGCCAACGGTAAGCGTGCCCTGTACGCCCTCTGATGCGACACCCTATTGACGTTTCGATTTCGCTTTTAGCTACAAGGAATAGATCATGACCCTGCTCAATCCGTTTTTCGGTGAATTTGGTGGCATGTATGTGCCCCAGATCCTCATCCCCGCCCTGCTCCAGCTGGAGAAGGCCTTCGTCGATGCCAAGGATGACCCGGCCTTCATTGCCGAGTTTCAGACCCTGCTGACCGAGTATGCCGGTCGCCCGACCCCCTTGACCCTCACCCGCAACCTGACCAAGGGGACCAAGACCCGGCTCTACCTCAAGCGTGAAGATCTGCTGCACGGCGGCGCCCACAAGACCAACCAGGTGCTGGGCCAGGCCCTGCTCGCAAAGCGCATGGGCAAGAAAGAGATCATCGCCGAGACCGGCGCCGGTCAGCACGGGGTCGCCACTGCGCTGGCCTGCGCCCTGCTCGGCCTCAAGTGCCGGGTCTACATGGGTGCCAAGGATTGCGAGCGCCAGAAGCCGAACGTGTTTCGCATGAAGTTGATGGGGGCCACCGTGATACCAGTGCACTCCGGCTCCAGCACCCTCAAGGATGCCTGCAACGAGGCGCTGCGCGACTGGGCTGCCAACTATGAATCGGCCCACTACCTGCTCGGCACCGCCGCCGGCCCCCACCCCTTCCCCACAATCGTGCGGGAGTTCCAGAAGATGATCGGGGAAGAGGCCAAGGCCCAGTGCTTCGAGAAGGAAGAGCGCCTGCCCGATGCGGTGATCGCCTGCGTCGGCGGCGGCTCCAACGCCATCGGCATGTTTGCCGACTTTATCGACAACCCTGAAGTACGTCTGATCGGCGTCGAGCCGGGTGGTCACGGTATCGAGAGCGGCGAGCACGGCGCGCCGCTGGGTCACGGCAGCAAGGGGGTCTTCTTTGGTATGCACTCCTACCTGATGCAGGACAACCAGGGCCAAATTCAGGAGTCCTACTCCGTCTCGGCGGGTCTGGACTTCCCCTCCGTCGGCCCCCAGCACGCCCACCTGGCGGCCATCGGCCGCGCCGAGTACCCCTCGGTGACCGACAAGGAGGCGCTGGACGCCTTCCAGGAGCTGGCCAAATCCGAAGGCATCATACCGGCGCTGGAATCCTCCCACGCCCTGGCCCACGCCCTCAAGATGGCCCGCAGTGAACCGGAGAAAGAGCAGGTGCTCATCGTCAACCTCTCCGGCCGTGGCGACAAAGACATCTTCACCGTTGCCGACATTTTCGAGAAAGAAGGAACCTTGTCATGAATCGCTACGCACAACTCTTCTCCCGTCTGGACAAGGCCAATCAGGGCGCCTTCGTGCCCTTCGTGATGCTGGGTGACCCCACCCCCGAATTGTCCCTGGCCATCATCGATGCCCTGGTCGAAGGGGGCGCCGATGCCCTGGAGCTCGGCATTCCCTTCTCCGATCCGGTGGCGGACGGCCCCACCATTCAGGGTGCCGCCCTGCGGGCCTTTGCCAGCCACACCACCCCGGACGACTGCTTCACCCTGCTCGCTCGCATCCGCGCCAAGTACCCGGAGCTCCCCATTGGCCTGCTGGTCTACGCGAACCTGGTCTATGTGCGCCACATCGATGGCTTCTACGAGAAGTGCCAGCAGGCGGGGGTGGACTCCGTGCTGGTGGCGGACGTGCCGGTGCAGATGTGCGAACCCTACAAGGCGGCGGCCGACAAGTTCGGCATCGACAGCATCTTTATCGCCCCGCCCAACGGTGACACCGAGACGCTCAAGGCCGTTGCCGAGCTGGGCTCTGGTTACACCTATCTGGTGAGCCGCGCTGGCGTCACCGGCGCCGAGACCAAGGCAGGCATGCCGGTGGATGGCCTCATCAATACACTGCGCGAGTTCAATGCCCCCCCCGCCCTGCTCGGTTTTGGCATCAGCGAACCGGCCCAGGTACGCGAGGCCATCAAGGCCGGCGCCGCCGGTGCCATCTCCGGCTCCGCCGTGGTCAAGATCATCGAGACCCACCACCAGAACCCGGAACATATGCTCACTCGCCTGAAGGAGTTTGTGGAAGGGATGAAGGCCGCAACCAATAAGTAGGGGCAGGTATAGGGTCACATGCCGTTGACCCTGACCAGCCAGCCAGCCAGCCAGCCAGCCAGCCAGCCAGCCAGCCAGCATAAAGGGAGCCCACTTGGGCTCCCTTTTCTATTTATCTCTTTTGCTTCCTCTCACCCTGGCCCTCTCCCTCCGGGAGAGGGCCAGGGTGAGAGGGATCAGGGTTCGCCGAAGGTTATCGATTTGATGTGTGCCAGTAGGTTCGAATAGCGCAGCGTATTCGGACATTCGCGATCCGGGCGGAGTTAATCCGAACGCCCTAGCCAGCGGTTGGCCCCCTGATGCGGCTTCGCCGCATGGAACGCGAGGGCTCTGCCCTCGATGGGGTTTCGCCCGCCCTTCGGGCCGGGGCGAGTGACTTTTCTTTGCGTGGCCAAAGAAAAGTCACCAAAAGAAAGGCCACCCCGCCAAGCCGCCCGCCTGCGGCGGTTTCCCTCATCTCGCTCTCTGGGTCGGACGGAACGCCGCAGATGGTACATCCCTGTACCAACTGCGGCTGCGCCGTCATCCCTGACGGCGCTCCTGACCCACAGAGTTCGACTCGGCGGTTTGGAGGGGGATCAAAACCGTGCCAGCCCACAGCCCCCGTCTAACCGCAGACAAGCTCCCTCTCCCTCCGGGAGAGGGCTGGGGTGAGGGGAGTTTTCGCTCTTCTGCTAACCCAACGACCTACTCAAAGCAGCTGTTGCTCACTAATTGGTTGAACCGGCTCAGACTTCTATCAACTTCCTCTTTCCATGTCTCAATCCGGCCCCTTAAGATAGCCAACAACAATCCGTCTCTCGGGAGCGTGTCATGAAAGCGATTGTTGCTATCTCGCGGGTTAAATGCAGCGCACTGGGGGCTGGAACTCAGGGGCGGTAGCTTTGTCTGTTAAAAATGACATCGAGAGGCATTTTTGATGCATGTCTGATTATTTGCTTTTCATCTTGGTTAATTAAAACGCAAGGCTGCAGACTGCATTGATAAATGCAATAGCACACAAGTAATAACATGATTTAACATTTATTTACCCAAGAAGTGATGAGAGTGGCGTGAATTTACTAGGGTGGTTTTTATAAATCTGACACTATCCTCAATATAATTTTAATTAGAACGTGCAGCTCCCATCCCTTATCATAAAGGAGAAAATTAAGTGAATAGTCATACCGATACTATAGCAATGACAGATGAACCAGAGAAGGCAGTGACCGGTGATGACAATCCATTAGAACCATCGTATTCACTTGACGTTAAAGACGTTATTGATACCTTTCTGCATAAAATACTTGATATAGAAGATTGCGCTAAAGAACATATAACATCTTCGGTTACGTCCTATAATGACAATGCTAGGAAATTGAAAGCCGATGCTGAAAAACACGTGACATCGCTTAAACAAGAAAAAGATGAAACAGCTAGAGTATTGACTGTGAAGTTACTTAGAAAAACTATAAGAGAAATCGAAAGACATAATAGAGCCTCACCTTTCACTACTCTAGAAAGAAGTTTATTTATAAGTTTGCTATCTGTTTTTGATAAGTTTATTGGCGATTTAGTAGCTGTGTTGTATAGTAAAAACCCTAACTTATACAATAACATAAATAAAGAGATATCATTATCAGAAGTATTAAAATATGAGTCAATGAATGATCTTCGCC
Source organism: Aeromonas genomosp. paramedia (assembly GCF_023093515.1). Taxonomy (NCBI): domain Bacteria; kingdom Pseudomonadati; phylum Pseudomonadota; class Gammaproteobacteria; order Aeromonadales; family Aeromonadaceae; genus Aeromonas; species Aeromonas genomosp. paramedia. The sequence goes on along the minus strand of NZ_JAAROG010000007.1, from coordinate 119,530 downwards.
AAGTTTTTTTAGATAAAGAAATAGAAACCCTAAGAAGGAAGGGTTACATTGACCAATTTAAAGATCTTGAAGGAAAATTTTCGATAAAACTTACGAAATTCGATGAATGGCCAGCTTTCATTGAACTTTCCCAGAGAAGGAACCTGTTTACTCACTGTGATGGTATTGTAAGCAAGCAGTATTTAGATATCTGTAGAGAAGTCGGTTATAAGATAAAAGATGAGGTGGAAGTTGGTTATCAACTTGAAATAGGAGAAAAATATCTTTTTCAGTCATGTATGTTGGTAGCCTATGTCGGAACAATGTTAGGGCACACTCTCTGGAGAAAGACATTAGAGGATGAGCTAGAAAAAGCTGATGCCCACCTTAGCAGTATCGTATTTGATTATTTACATATGGAACACTGGAGTAATGCCATATCGATTAGCAAATTTTCTCAAAATCTCCCAAAAATATCTACAGACGAAATGGAAAGGATATTTTCAGTAAATCATGCTATTGCACTTTGCTCTATTAATAAGAAAAAAGAAGCAAAGGCTATATTAGATAAGAAAGATTGGTCAGCGACCACTTATGATTTTAAGTTAGCCTACTCTATTCTTACAGGTGATTACTCAGAAGCAGAAAAAGTTATGTGTAAAATTGGAAGGCAAGGTGAATTAATAACCGAACTTTCATATCATGACTGGCCATTATTTAGAGAGTTTCGTGATTCTAAAGAGTTTTATAGAGGATATGAAAAAGTGTACGGATATAAGTACTCAAGCAAGTTGAGTGAAATTGCAGAAACAAAAAAATCTGATGTGGAGGAAACTGCAGAACCAAAACATTAATAGCGGGCCTGAAATTATAAACTTTGATGCTTCGGAGTAGGACACCCACCTTTCTTAGCAAGACGCTACATAGCCAGCATACAAAAGGTGGGTATCCCAGTTTTGATATAACTATTAAATTAATGTAGCCTCAAGGTTGAACCTCCCTTCGGTGGCCAATTATTGAGGCGTTAGAGTAAGCTATTACTAAGGAGCCCTTGTATGTCCGAAATTACTGCAGATCAAGCACGTGCAAACGCAGAGTCGTCTAGTTACGGCGCAAAGGAAATCGCGCAACAAATTAGCCAAACGATTGAAGCAATATCTAAAACTGGAGCCACCTCTGCCACAAATATTTTCAGCAAAGAATCCGTGCACGATGGAGAACTACAAGGAGCGATTGCAATTTTGGAATCACGTGGCTTTACAGTAAAGCTTGTGGGAGCAACCGAATCGCATTTCACAACACAGGTCAGCTGGTGAAACTATGCATGCCAAGAAGTTTGATTGCTAAAAATTAGGACGCCTAGCTTGCAACTGTAGCTTGGCCTTGTCCACCCCCATGGGACGCAACCCAGCCTTGAGCCCATGGCGGGCATTGCCTACAATGACCCACTTTTTATCAAACTCAGGTCTATAAAATGAGCGACAACAAACCTGCACTGCCCGACCGTCTGGCGGCCAACCCGCGCAGCCCGCACCATGTGGCAGAGTGCTTCCAGCACGAGATCGGCATTCGCGTGAACGGCAAGGAGCGCACCAATGTCGAGGAGTACTGCATCAGCGAAGGTTGGGTGAAGATCCCCTCCCCCAAGGCCAAGGATCGCTACGGCAATGCCATGCTGATCACCGTCAAGGGCACCGTCGAGGCCTTCTACGCCTAAGCTGCGTATGCTCGCGATACCCCGAGCAGGGCGCGACCTTGTTAATTCAGAACACCGGCCTTGCGCCGGTGTTCTGCGTTTTGGGGGCAGCCCAGGATTACAGGTGGGCTCTCTTTCTTTGTTCTCCTTTGCCTTCCTTTTTCTTCCTTTCCCTTTCTTTCGCCTTTTTCCCTTCCACCAGAGCCCTGATCCGGCTGGCGGGCAACCTTTGAGATCGAGGCAAGGGTGGCGCTCTTGTCATCCCTGCCGGTTTACCCAGGCCATCGCCGCACCACTCATCCTCGGGAGCGCGGCTTGCCGCCCTGCCAGCGTTGCAGCGCGGCGCCCGCCAGCACCAGCAGGATGCCGAGCAGATCGCTCGCTGCCAGCCGTCCGGCCAGGGCATCGAGCAGTGCGCCCCCCGCCAACTGGCCCGTGACGATGAGCAGGGCGCAGGCCAGGGCGCCGACCCGGCCTATGGCCCAGCTGCTGATGGCGACGAACAGCGCCCCCAGCACGCCGCCGAGCAGCAGCCAGGGATCGAGCCCGGCGAGCCGCTCCCAGGGCGCCCCTTTGAGGATGAGCAGGGCGCCGAGCAGCCCAAAGCCGAGCAGGTGGTTGGCCAGCGACGCCGTCATGGCGCCCCGGGCGCTCGCGAGGCGGCCATTGAGGGTGCGCGACAGGCTCACCGCCACGCCGTTCAGCAGTCCCAGCAGGATCAATAGGGTCATGGTATTTCTCCTAACCGAGTACGATGAGCAGGGCGCCGGCCATCACCAGCAGGGCGGCGAGCGCGTCTTTTCCCGAGGGGCGGCGGCGAGCCAGTCCGAGCCAGCCGAGGCCATCGCACAGGGCACCAAACAGCAGCTGGCCGAGCAGCAGCAGGGCCAGGGTGCCCGCCATGCCCAGGGGCGAGTTGAGGCACAGGGCTGCCAGCACCACGGTGAGCGCCCCCGGCAGACCGCCGAGCCAGGCCCAGGGCGGGGCCGCCTCCGGCGTCGGGGGCCTTGGGGAGAACCACCACAAGAGCGCGGCCACCAGGCTGCCGACCCCGTGGGCCAGCCAGCTCCCGAGCCAGGGGTCGGTGGCGCGGGCCAGGGCGCCGTTCTGGGCGATCATCAGCGCCAGCAGCAGGCCGGCGGCGAAGGCGGCCAGGGCGCCTATGCTCTGGCCGAGTGTCTGGCCGAGGGCGGGGCGGCCAGGGCCGCGGTCAACAAGCGGGGGGATCATGGGGTTGTTCCTTGGTTGAACTGACGAGCAGGGTAAATTGTTTTTGATTTGGGGATAATCTACGCTGCTGGAACAACATTGTTTCCATATTGAGAACAGCATGAACCAGGATGCCTTCGCCCTGCTCCCGGCCTTCGTCGCCGTGGTGGAGTCGGGCAGTTTCTCCGGCGCCGCCCGCCAGCTCGGTCTCAGCAAGTCGGTGCTGAGCAAGAAGGTGAGCCAGCTCGAGCAGGCCCTCGGCTGCCAGCTCCTCTATCGCACCACCCGCTCCCTCACCCTCACCGAGGCGGGGGAGCGCTACTTCGAGACGGTGCGCCATGCGGTGCGCCTGGCCAGCGACGGGGAAGATGCCATCGGCGCCCTGCAATCGGCCCCCCGCGGCCTGCTGCGGGTGACTGTGCCCATGGTCTATGGCCGGCGCCACATCGCCCCCCTTGTCCCCGAGTTTCTCGCCCTCCACCCCGAGGTGCAGTTGCAGCTCGAGATGAGCGATGCCCAGCAGGATCTGGTGGCCGAGGGGTTCGACGTGGCGGTGCGCATCGGCGAGCTGGAGGACTCGAGCCTGGTCGCCCGCCGCCTCGCCCCCTGTCTCAGCACATTGTGCGCCGCCCCTGCCTACCTGGCGCAGGCCGGCACGCCCCGCACCCCGGCCGATCTCGAGCGCCACAACTGCCTCTTCTACTCCCTGTTTCGCGGCGGCACCCAGTGGCGGCTGCACGGGCCCGAGGGGGAAGTGGCCATCACCCCCAGGGGCAATTTCGAGGTCAACAACAGCGATGCCATCCACACCGCGCTGCTGGCGGGGCTCGGCATCGGCAACATGCCGGACTTCATCGTGGCGCGGGATCTCGCCGCCGGCCGACTGGTGCCCGTGCTGCCGGACCATGCCCTGCCCGAGCACGGCATCTGGTGCGTCTATCCCAGGCGCCGCCACCTGCCCGCCAAGGTGGAGGCCTGGCTGGCCTTCCTGCAGGAGCGGCTGGGGTTGCGCTGAGGGCGCCATCGGGATAACCGGAAGGGTTCACGTTTTTTTCATCGGGAAGGGAGTAGAGTAGGCAGCAAACCAAGCATCTGTTTTTATTGGAAAAGCATTCAGGGGACGAGCCACGGTATCGCGCCCCTCACCCCAGGGGGAGCCCCATGATGAAGAAAACCGCGATTGCCCTGACCCTCACCAGCCTGCTGGCGCTGCCACTCTTTGTCGCATCCGATGCCTGGGCCGCCCCGGTGCGCTCCCTGCAAAAGGAGCAGAATTACGAGCAGTACATCAGCAAGCGCCAGGTGGTGGATCAGCTGCTGGCGGACGCCGCCCGCATCTTCCACTCCCCCGCCCGGGTCTCGGATGCGGGCTTCACCGCCAAGATGCCGAGCAACATGGAGCAGGTGACCACCCTGCTGCTGGAGGCGCACCAGCTCGAGCCCTATCGCACCGATCTGCTCATCTCTGCGGCCAACGCCCAGATCTACAACGGCAACGTGGAGAGGGCCATCGCCCTGTTCGAGCAGGCCCTCACCGCCGCGCCGGACGATCTGGACATCAACACCTATCTCGCCACCTGGCAGCGCTTCAAGGGCGATCAGGCCAAGTCCGATGGCTACCTCAAGCGGGTCGGCGAGCTCAACGCCGGTCGCGCCGCCGACTTGCAGCGGCTGTTCGCCACCGTGGACCGGGTGGTCGCCACCCCCCTCAAGGAGCGTCAGGGACGGGGCGAGAAGAAGGGGCGCCGCGCCATCGTCACCCTGGGCTATGCCCTCAATCCCGATGGCTCCATGCACGAGATCCTGCTGGGGCGCCTCGAGACCACCCGCGCCCTGGCCCAGGCCGATCCGGCGGCCCTCGTCATCCTCACCGGCGGCGTGCCCCAGAACCGCCAGACCGAGGGCAAGCTGATGGCGGACTGGCTGGCGAAAAAGGGCATCGACCGCTCCCGCATCATCGAGGAGAACTACGCCACCAGCACGGTGGAGAACGCCCTCTACAGCGGCTATGCCCTCGCCCGCCACGAGATTGAATACGCCACCCTGGTGAGCTCGGCGAGCCACGTGCGCCGGGGTCAGACCCTGCTGGAAATCGCCTGCTGGCAGAGCGGCCCGGCCAATATCCGCATCGACAGCGTCGCCTACCCGGACAAGCCCCTCTCCGCCCTGGCCAAGGCAAGCCCCGAGGAGCTGCTCGGCATCTACCGGGATGCCCTGCGCACCTATGGCCTCTGGAGCTACCGCTCGGCGCCGCTGGTGGAGCGCTGATCCCCTGGCCCCGCCACCCTGGCGGGGCCCAAGCCCCTCACCTCCCCCTGCTAGCCACTGCGGCCCCTCTGCCCTCCCTGCTGGCCTGCCCCTGTGCGCACTTTCCGGCCCCTGGGGTCTGGCGCTTTGCCCCTTGCGCCAGCCATTCGATAGACGGTGGGCGAGCAAGCTATTCACCTCCCGGCATATCTCAAACAGATCATTGATTTACCGTTCTTTTTCTAAGAACCAAACGGCATGAGAGCACCCTTCTCGTTCCTTCGCACTCGGGGATGTTCAGATAAAGATGTGGCTTCCAACACCCCCAACAAGGAAGTGCATCATGACAGCAAAAGGCATCTCTCTGTGGCTCGCGGCCTCAGTGCTGCTCGGCCAGTCCGCCCAGGCCCTCGAGGTCACCGTGGCCTACCAGACCTCGGCCGAGCCCGCCAAGGTGGCCCAGGCCGACAACACCTTCGCCAGGGAGAGCGGCGCCACCGTGGATTGGCGCAAGTTTGACAGCGGCGCCAGCGTGGTGCGGGCGCTCGCCTCCGGCGATGTGCAGATAGGCAACATCGGCTCCAGCCCCCTGGCGGTGGCGGCGAGCCAGAACCTGCCCATCGAGGTGTTCCTGCTCGCCTCCAAGCTCGGAGAGTCCGAGGCCCTGGTGGTGAAACAGGGGCTCACCGGGCCAGAGGATCTGGCGGGAAAACGCATCGCCGTGCCCTATACCTCCACCACCCACTACAGCCTGCTGGCGGCCCTCAAGCACTGGAACGTCGACCCCGCGACGCTGCAGATCGTCAACCTGCAACCGCCGGCCATCATCGCCGCCTGGCAGCGGGGAGACATCGACGGCGCCTATGTCTGGGCCCCCGCCCTCAACCAGCTCACCAGGGAGGGCAAGGTGCTGACCGACTCCGCCCAGGTGGGTGACTGGGGGGCGCCGACCCTGGACGTCTGGGTGGTGCGCAAGGACTTTGCCAAGGCCCACCCCGAAGTGGTGCAGGCCTTCGTGAACAGCACCCTGGCCGCCCAGCGCGACTACCTGGCCAACCCCGACGGCTGGCTCACCAAGCCGGACAACCTCGCCAAGCTGGCCAAGCTGAGCGGCGTTCCCGAGGCGGACGTCCCCGCCCTGGTGAAGGGCAATACCTATCTCGATGCGAAGGCCCAGAGCGCCGAGCTGGGCAGCCTGGTCAACCAGACCATCATCGATACCGCCCGCTTCCTCGAGAGCCAGGGCAAGGTGCCAAGCGCCGCCTCGGATTACCGCCAGTTCGTGACCGATCGCTTCGTGAAAGCCGTGGCCCAGTAAATCGGAGGAGACGACCATGCTGCTGCTCTCTCATGTGTCCGCCGAGTACGCCGGCAGGCGAGTGCTCGACAACATCAGCCTCTCCCTGCCCGAGGGGGAGCTGATGGTGGTGCTCGGCCCCTCGGGCTCGGGCAAGACCACCCTCCTCAACCTGGTGGCGGGCTTCGAGCCCTGCCACCACGGCCAGATAAGCCTCGAGGGAAAACAGGTCACCGGCCCCGGCGCCGAGCGCGGCGTGGTGTTCCAGAGTGAGGGGCTGCTGCCCTGGCGCAACGTGCTGGACAACGTGACCCTCGGCCTGCAACTGGCGGGGGTGCCCAGGGCCGAGCGCACCGAACAGGCCCAGGCACTGCTGCGCCAGGTGGGGCTGGAAGGCGCCGGCGATCGCGCCATCTGGCAGCTCTCCGGCGGCCAGCGCCAGCGGGTCGGCATCGCCCGAGCCCTGGCTACCCGGCCCCGCCTGCTCCTGCTGGACGAGCCCTTCGGCGCCCTGGACGCCTTCACCCGGGAGCAGATGCAGACCCTGCTGCTGCGCCTGTGGCACGAGCATCGGCGCCAGGTGCTGCTCATCACCCACGACATCGAGGAGGCCATCTTCATGGCCACCGAGCTGGTGCTGCTCTCCTCCTCCCCCGGACGGGTGATGGAGCGGCTGACCCTGGATTTCGGTCGCCGCTTCGCCGCCGGGGAGCCCTGCCGCAGCATCAAGTCCGACCCGGCCTTCATCGAGCGCCGTGAATACGTGCTGGAGCGAGTGTTCGCAGAGCGGGAGGCCTTCCCATGACCCTCGCCCTCGCCCGGCAACGGGATGTCACCCACGCACGCGCAGCGGGCTGGCCCCTGCCCCGCCGTCTGACCCTGAGCCTCGCCACCCTGCTCGTCCTGCTGGCCCTGTGGTGGCTGGTGGCTCACCTTGGCTGGGTCGACCCCCTGTTCCTGCCGCCCCCACAGCGGGTGCTGGCACAGCTCTTTGCCATCGCCGGGCCCCAGGGTTTTATGGATGCCACCCTGTGGCAGCACCTGGGGGCGAGCCTCGGCCGCATCCTGGTGGCCCTGGTCGCGGCGGCCTTTTTTGGCATCACTGTGGGTATCGCCATGGGGCTCAGCCCCACGGTGCGCGGCGTGCTGGACCCCCTCATCGAGCTCTACCGCCCGGTGCCGCCACTCGCCTACCTGCCCCTGATGGTGATCTGGTTTGGCATAGGCGAGACCTCCAAGGTGCTGCTCATTTATCTGGCCATCTTCGCCCCCGTGGCCCTGGCGACCCTGGCGGGGGTGCAGAGCGCCAACGCGGTGCGAGTACGGGCGGCCCAGGCGCTGGGAGCATCCCGGCCCCAGGTGCTGTGGCACGTGATCCTGCCAGGCGCCCTGCCGGACATCCTGACCGGGCTGCGCATCGGACTCGGGGTGGGCTGGTCCACCCTGGTGGCGGCCGAGCTGATCGCCGCCACCCGGGGGGTGGGCTTCATGGTGCAGTCCGCCGGCGAGTTCCTCGCCACCGACGTGGTGCTGGCAGGCATTCTGGTGATCGCCCTGATCGCCTTCCTATTGGAACTGGGCCTGCGCGCCCTGCAGCGCAGGCTCACCCCCTGGCACGGAGAAGGACAATGAACCACAAGCTGACCGCTCCCATGGTGATCCTTGACATCACCTTCGTACTGGAACTGGGCCTGTGCGCCCTGCAGCGCAGGCTCACCCCCTGGCATGGAGCAAGACAATGACCGACAAGCTGACCATCAGCCCCCTGGGCCCCCATATCGGCGCCGAGATCGCCGGCGTCAATCTGGCCGAGCCCCTGACCCAGGGGCAGTTCGAGCAGATCCACCGCGCCCTGCTCAAATACCAGGTGCTGTTCTTTCGCGACCAGCCCATCCCCCCGCGAGCGCAGCGGGCGCTGGCGAACCGCTTCGGGGATCTGCATATCCACCCCGTCTACCCCCACACGGAGGAGGCCGAGGAGATCATCGTGCTCGATACCCACGACGACAATCCGCCGGACAACGACAACTGGCACACCGACGTGACCTTCATCGAAACTCCCCCGGCGCTGGCCATTCTGGCCGCCAAGCAGCTGCCTCCCACCGGGGGGGACACCCTCTGGGCCAGCGGCATAGCGGCGCTGGCAGCGCTCTCCCCACCCCTGCAAACCCTGCTGGCGGGGCTGGAAGCCGAGCACGACTTCACCAAGTCCTTCCCGGCTCACCGCCACGACGGCAGCGAGGAGGAGCGACAGCGCTGGCAGGCTGCCGTGGCCCGTCACCCGCCCCTGCGCCACCCGGTGATCCGCACCCATCCGGTGAGCGGCCGGCAGGCCCTGTTCGTCAACGAGGGGTTCACCACCCGGCTGCCCGGGCTGCCCGCCAAGGAGAGCGAGGCACTGCTCGGCTTTCTGTTCGAGCACATCCGCCGCCCCGAGTTTCAGGTGCGCTGGCGCTGGCGGGAGAACGACATCGCCATCTGGGACAACAGGGTGACCCAGCACTATGCCAATGCCGACTACCTGCCGGCACGCCGGGTGATGCACAGGGCCACCATCCTCGGGGACAAGCCCTTCTGGCGCCCGAGCTGACTCGCGCGACGTCCCCTCGCCCAATGAAAAAGCCCGCCGAATGGCGGGCTTTGACATTTCTGACAGGCCTGGGGGTCGCTGACGGCCCTCAGCCCTTGAGCTCCAGCACAGTGGTGAAGCCGCCGAAGATCATGCGGGCGCCATCGAAGGGCATGGTCTGGTGCGTGGGGCTGGTTGGATCCATCCTGGGGTCCTTCATCATCTTGGTCATGGCCTCGTCCCGCACCGCCTTGCTCGGCCACTCCACCCAGGAGAAGACCACGGCTTCGTCCTCCTTGGCCGCCACCGCGCGGTAGAAGTCGGTCTGCTTGCCGTGGGGCACGTCATCCCCCCAGCACTCCAGCACCCGGGTGGCCCCATATTCGAGAAAGATGGGGTCAAACAGCCCCGCATGATCGATCAGGGCCTGCTTGTTGACCGTGGGCACGGCGATCACGAATCCGTCTACATATGACATGAGAGGTTCCTCCTGTGGTTGAGGATCTCAGCATAGCAGCCGTGCCCCTGGCCGCCCTCGGGGCCCGGTCACCCTCAGAGAGAGACCAGCCGCTCCAGATCGCTGCGGGTCAGGCGCTTGCTGTCCACCTTCACGTAGAGGGAGTGCTCCTCGCGCACCAGCAGCACGTCGCTCACCCCGTCGCAGGCGCGGATCCGCTGCTCCAGCGCCGGGGTTGCCTCGACCCCCTCCGGCAGCACGATGCGCAGGCTGCTCACATAAGGAGGCTCCGCCATGGTGAGGCTGACCCCGAGCCAGAGCAGGGCCAGCACGGCGCAGCCGCCAAACACCAGGGGGCCGCCCCCCAGGCTGTAGAGCAGGCCCCCCAGGCTGCCGCCGATGGCGACCCCGAGGAACTGGCTGGTGGAGTAGACCCCCATGGCGGTGCCCTTGTAGCCGGGCGGGGACTCCTTGCTGATGAGGGACGGCAGCAGGGCCTCCATCACATTGAAGCCGATGAAGAAGAGCTGCAGCCCGGCGAGCAGGCCCCAGAGCTGCAGGCCGCTCTGCCAGAGCACCAGCTCGGCGGCCAGCATCACCCCCACGCACCCGATGAAGACCCGCTTCATCTGGCGGTGCTTCTCGGCATAGATGATGAAGGGCACCACGCTCACGAAGGCGACCAGCATGGTGACCAGATAGGCTTGCCACTGGTGCTCCCGAGCCAGGCCCGCTTGTTCGAGCAGGGGCGGCAGCGCCACGAAGCTCGACATCAGCAGGGTGTGAACGCAGAGGATGCCGAGGTTGAGCTTGAGCAGGCGCGGGTTGGTGAGCACGGTGCGAAAACCGCCCCGCACCATGGCGGACTCGCGATTCTGCAGGTGGGCCGCCGGGGTCGGCACCACCCAGATCACCATGGCGATGGCCGCCAGCGCCAGCAGGGCGATGAGCCAGAACAGACCGGAGAGTCCCACCGCCTGGGTGATCAGGGGGCCTGTCACCATGGCGATGGCGAAGGTGATGCCAAAACTCACCCCGATGAAGGCCATGGCCTTGGTGCGATTCTGCTCCCGGGTGAGATCCGACAGGAGCGCCATGACGGCGGCGGAGATGGCGCCGCTCCCCTGCAGGGCGCGCCCGACGATGATCCCCCAGATGGAGTCGCTCAGGGCGGCGATGACGCTGCCCAGCGCAAACATCAGCAGGCCGCCGACGATGAGGGGCTTGCGGCCGATGCGATCGGAGAGCAGGCCGAAGGGGATCTGGAACAGGGCCTGGGTCATGCCGTAGATGCCGATGGCAAGGCCGATGAGCGCCTCCGAGGCGCCCGCCAGGGACATGCCGTAGGTGGTCAGCACCGGCAGGACCATGAACATGCCGAGCATGCGCAGCGAGAAGACGGAGCCGAGCGCCCAGGTCGCGCGGCGCTCGCCCCTCGTCATGGTGAAATCATTCATGATGGCCTCGATAGGTCAGGGAGAGGAGACAGAAAGGGGCGGATGACAAGGCACGCCACACCCGAAAAAACCGACAAGGTGCCCCGTGGGGCGGGCCTCATAATAACAGAGCCGGGAAGGTTCCCGGCTCTGGATTCTATTGATTTTCCCGCGTTGCATCACAACACCGAGTCTGGCTGGCATCTGCCTCAGGGCAGCATGCTCACCAGCACGGGCGCTGCGTCCGGCTGGAAGTCCACCGACATCATCACGCTCAAACACGTGATGGTGACGATGGAGAACATGAACAGCTTGCGGGCCCAGAGGGAGTCATCCACCGCCGCCTTGTAACCGGACAGCGCCATCCCCAGCCACCAGACGCTCACCGCGGTGGCCACCACCAGATACTTGTAACCGGCGTAGCCGCCGAGGAACAGCATCAGGGTCGGCACCATGAACGCCAGTATGTAGAGGGTGATGTGGAGCTTGGCCACCGGGATCCCCTTCACCACCGGCAACACCGGGATGTTGGCGGCCTGGTAATCCTTGAAGCGGAAGATGGCAATCGCATAGGAGTGCGGCATCTGCCACAGGCTGAAGATAGCCAGCAGGATAAGCGCCCCCGAGTCGAACTGACCGCTCACCGCGCAGTAGCCGATGACGGGTGGCGCGGCGCCGGAGAGGCTGCCGACCAGGGTGCCGTAGACCGAATGACGCTTCATGTAGAGGCTGTAGACCCCCACATAGACCAGGAAGCCCAGCACCGCCAGCAAGGCGGCCAACGGATTGGCCGCGAAGTAGAGCAGTGCAATGCCCGCAACGCCCAGGGCCGTCGCATACCAGAGCGACACACCGGGGGCGATGAGCCCCCTCACCAGGGCGCGGTTCTTGGTGCGCTCCATGATGCAGTCGATGTCCCGGTCGATGTAGTTGTTGAACACGCAACCGGAGGCCACCACCAGTGACACCCCCACCATGGTCAGGATGAACAGGGGCACATCCAGGCTCCCCTTCGAGGCCAGCAGGAAGCCGCCGATAACCGAGATGAGGTTACCGAAGATGATGCCCGGCTTGGTCACTTGCAGGTATTGCTTCATCATCACATCAACCCGCTCAGTGAACCATCATGTTGATGTTGAGGTTGTACATGATCCACAGGGAACCCACGACCACGATGGCGATGATGAGCACGGTAAAGACCAGTGCCACCAGGTTCCAGCGCTCCTCGGAGGAGGTGTTCATGTGCAGGAAGTAGACCAGGTGCACGAAGATCTGCACCACCGCCATGGCCACTACGGTGCCGAGCACCATGGCATGGGAGGCGGAGCCGTCCATCACCATCCAGAACGGGATTGCGGTCAGGATGAGTGACAGCACGAAGCCGGTCATGTAGGACTTGACGCTGCCGTGGCTGGCGCCGTGATTGTCAACGGAATGAGTGCTCATTTACATGACCCCCTTCAGATAGGTTCTGACACTGTCGTGGCTGGCACAGTCAATATTGTCAACGGAATGACTCATTACATGACCCCCATCAGATAGACCACGGTGAAGACGCAGATCCACACCACGTCGAGGAAGTGCCAGAACAGGCTCAGGCACATCAGGCGCGTGCGGTTGCGCTCGGTCAGCCCCTTCTTGCTGATCAGGACCATCATCACGATGATCCAGATAAGGCCGCTGGTCACGTGGATACCGTGGGTACCGACCAGGGTGAAGAAGGCGGAGAGGAAGCCGCTGCGATCCGGGCCAGCATCGTTGACGATCAGATGATGGAACTCGTAGATCTCCATGGCGATGAAGCCGGCGCCAAGCAGGAAGGTGACCAGCAGCCAGGTGTTGACCGCGGAGACCTTGTTCTTGTTCATGGCCAGCATGCCGAACCCGAAGGTGATGGAGCTCAGCAGCAGCAGCATGGTTTCGGCGAACACGAACGGCAGTTCGAAGATGTCCTTGCCGGTGGGGCCGCCGGCAGTGCCGTTGACCAGGACCGCATAGGTCGCGAACAGGGTCGCGAACAGGATGCAGTCACTCATCAGGTAGATCCAGAAGCCGAATACCTTGGTGGCACCGGCATCATGGTGCCCATCCTCATGGGCACCGTGAGAGTGATGTAGAACGTCAGTCGCCATGGAGTTAAGCCACCTTGTTGATATTGTCGAAATGCTGACCTTCGATGCGCTCGATCTCGTCAACCTGTACGTAGTAGTCCACATCGTCGTTGAAGCTGTGGATGATCCAGGTGGCGATCATGCCGACGAAGCCGGCGATGGCCATCCACCAGATGTGCCAGATCATGGCAAAGCCAAACACCACGCTGAAGGCGGCGATGATGACACCGGCACCTGAGTTCTTCGGCATGTGGATGGGAGCGTACTTGGCCGGCTGGCGATAGGCGCTGCCGTCCTCTTTCGCTTCCCAGAAGGCGTCCAGACCGGTCACCTTGGGCTCGATGGCGAAGTTGTAGAAGGGCGGCGGAGAGGAAGTGGCCCACTCCAGGGTACGGCCACCCCAGGGATCGCCGGTCCAGTCACGGTTCTTCTCGCGGTCACGGATACTGACCACGACCTGGATGAGCTGGCACAAGACGCCGATGGCGATGAGGCCGGCGCCGCAGGCGGCAACCACCAGCCAGCCGTGGAACTCGGGATCTATGTTCTGGCTGACACGACGGGTCATGCCCATGAAGCCCAGCACGTAGAGCGGCATGAAGGCCACGAAGAAGCCGGTGATCCAGAACCAGAAGGCACGCTTGCCCCAGACGTCATCGAGCTTGAAGCCGAACGCTTTCGGGAACCAGTAGGTGATACCGGCGAAGCAACCGAACACCACGCCGCCGATGATGACGTTGTGGAAGTGGGCGATCAGGAACAGGCTGTTGTGCAGCACGAAGTTGGCGGCCGGCACCGAGAGCAGTACCCCTGTCATGCCACCCACGGTGAAGGTGATGATGAAGCCGACGGTCCACAGCATGGGGGAGGTGAACTCGATGCGACCGCGGTACATGGTGAACAGCCAGTTGAAGATCTTCACCCCGGTCGGGATGGAGATGATCATGGTGGTGATGCCGAAGAAGGCATTGACGTTGGCGCCAGACCCCATGGTGAAGAAGTGGTGCAGCCAGACCACGAAGGAGAGCACGGTAATGGCCACGGTCGCCCACACCAGGGAGGTGTAGCCGAACAGCTTCTTCTTGCAGAAGGTCGCCACCACTTCGGAGAAGATCCCGAACACCGGCAGCACCAGGATATACACCTCGGGGTGACCCCAGGCCCAGATCAGGTTGATGTACATCATCATGTTGCCACCCATGTCATTGGTAAAGAAATGGGTACCCAGGTAACGGTCTGCGGTGAGCAGGGCGATGGTGACGGTCAGGATCGGGAAGGAGGCGATGATCAGGATGTTGGCGCACAGGGCGGTCCAGGTGAACACCGGCAGACGCATCATGGTCATGCCGGGGGCACGCATCCGGATGATGGTGGCAAAGAAGTTGACACCGGTCAGCAGGGTACCCAACCCGGAAATCTGCAGACTCCAGATCCAGTAATCGACCCCGACCCCGGGACTGAACTCCAGCCCCGACAAGGGCGGATAGGCCAGCCAGCCGGTCTGGGCGAATTCACCGACCCCGAGGGAGACGTTGATCAGCACCACGGCCGCGGCGGTAAACCAGAAGCTCAGGTTGTTCAGGAAGGGGAAGGCGACGTCACGGGCACCGATCTGCAGTGGCACCACGATGTTCATCAGGCCGATCACCAGCGGCATGGCCACGAAGAAGATCATGATGACGCCGTGGGCGGTGAAGATCTGATCGTAGTGGTGCGCGTTCAGGTAGCCTTCGCTACCGGCGGAGGCCATGACCTGCTGACCACGCATCATGACCGCATCGGCGAAGCCGCGCAGCAGCATGACCATCCCTAAGATGAGATACATGATACCGAGGCGCTTGTGGTCTACCGAGGTGAACCACTCTTTCCACAGATATTGCCACTTGCCGTAATAAGTGATGAGACCGGCAAGCGCCAGCCCACCCAAGATGATACCGGCTATCGTAACCATGATGATGGGTTCATGGTACGGAACAGCCTCGAGTGTCAATTTTCCAAACATCGATTATTCCTCGGATCCTGCTTTCACACTCTTGTCAGCCATGGACGTGGCCATGTGTCCGGCATGCTCGTCGTGACTCATGGCCGCGTGGTCCATGGGTTCTGCTTTTGCAGCGTCATGGTTCATGGCCTTGTGGTCCATGGGTTCTGCTTTCGCGGCGTCATGCTTCATGGCCTCGTGGTCCATGGCGCCATCTTTTGCAGCGTCATGGCCGCCATGGGACATGCCGCCCATGAACTTGTTGATCACATTGACGAACAGCTTGGGATCGGCGCTGGCGAAGTACTCAACCGGGTGGTTTTCGCTCTTCTTGGCCAGGGCATCGAACTCACCCATGGTGCTCAGCATCTTGGGAGACTGTTTCACCTTGGCGACCCAGGCATCGAAACCGGCCTGGTCCTGGGTGGCAATCGCCTTGAACTTCATGCCAGAGAAACCGGCGCCGCTGTAACTGCCGGAGATCCCCTTGTACTGACCCGCCTCGTTGGCAATCAGGTGCAGCTTGGTCTGCATCCCGGCCATGGCGTAGATCTGACCGCCCAGCTGGGGGATGAAGAAGGAGTTCATCACTGTGTCTGAGGTCACCCGGAAGTTGATCGGGGTGTTGACCGGGAAGGCCAGCTCGTTGACCGAGGCGATCCCCAGCTCCGGATAGACGAACAGCCATTTCCAGTCCAGCGAAATCACATCGACCTGGATCGGTTTGACGTCAGATTCCAGCGGCTTGTAGGGGTCGAGGGAGTGGGAGGTTTTCCAGGTAATCACCGCCAGGATGGCGACAATAATGACGGGCACGGTCCAGACGACCGCTTCAATCTTGTTGGAGTGGGACCAATCCGGGGTGTATTTGGCAGTGGTATTGGATGCTCTGTATTTACGAGCAAATGCCACCGTCATAATAATCACAGGAATCACCACGATTAACATCAACCCGAGTGCGGTCAATATCAGTGACTTCTGCTCCAGACCAACCTGCCCCTTGGGGCTCATCAGAGCCATGTCGCAGCCACTCAGCAAGCCAGCGGTTGCCATCAACAGCAAAGCGCCCAAGCCCCTCTTTACTTCAAAAGGTCTCATGCAATGTCCTCATCGTTTCAAGGCTTATTGGTATAATAAAAATGCCGCATTTTATTGCATCAGACCGGCATGTGAACAACATGAAAAATTAATCCCAAAAATGTTCCAAGGGTGGTGAAAACAGGTATCAGATGTTAATCGCTTGACAGCGACCAATTTATTAAATTCACAGACTCTCAATTCATCTCCCGTTAATTTATCTCCCCGCCAAAATCGCTCACCAATCAATCAAAATGGTCCATTACCCTTATTTTCAGAGGGAGAAACAGGGCAAAAAAGAGCCATTCAACCCCCTCTTGATGCACAAGCGCCCTCGCCATTCCTTGATCTGGATGCGTATATTCCGAGGGGAAATAAAAAAATAATTAATCAAACGAATGTATGATTAACTTCCCGGGACCGAAAGAAGCGCAGAAGGGGTTGCCCTGTCTGGGGCTCGCCATGAAAAACGGGCCTCATGCAAGGCCCGCTTGAGACGACACCCCACCACGGGGTCTCCCTCAGGGGTGTTTATGCTCCATTCGGGTCGCCACTGCGATGCGGTTCCAGGCATTGATGGTGACCACCTGCATCAGGCACTGGGCCAGCAGGGTTTCCCCCAGCAGGGCCAGGGCCCGTTGGTAGGTCTCCTCGGTAAGCCCTCGCTCGCCGATCAGGGTCACCTCATCGGTCAGGGCCAGCACGGCCCGCTCTCGCGCATCGAACAGCGGGGATTCGCGCCAGGCGGACAGCGCCAGCAAGCGCTGGGGGCTGTCGCCGTGCTTCATCGCCACCTCGGCGTGCATCTCGATGCAGTAGGCGCAGCCGTTGAGCATGGAGGCCCGCAGCTTGATGAGCTCCTTGAGCGACAGGGGAATGTCGGTGCCGCCGAGATAGGTTTCCAGCCCCCGCATGGCCTGGATGGCGGCGGGGATCTGGCTGGCGAGCTGGATACGGTGAGACATGGCAAGACTCCTTGGATGAGCGCCCCCATGGGCGATGAGCACATTGTTCACGCTTTCATCCATGGATAGAATACCGCCACAACCTGCAACAGTTTTGCATTTACCGCAAAGGTATACCCATGCTGGATCGCGTCCGTATCCTGGCTCAGGTGGTGGAGTCGGGCAGTTTCTCCCGGGCCGCCCGCGCCCTCAACCTGGCCCCCTCCTCGGTGACCCGCACCATAGATGCGCTGGAGCAACAGCTGGGGATCCCCCTGTTCAAGCACAGCACCCGCCAGCTGGTGCTGACCGAGCAGGGGGAGTACTTCCTGGCCCGCTCGGTACGCCTGCTGGAGGAGGCGGATCAGCTGGTGCAATCCCTGCAACCCCTGCCGGTGGCACCAGAGGGCCCGCTTCGGGTCTCGGTGTTCGAGAGCTTCGGGACCACCTGGCTGGCGCCGCGCCTGCCGGCCTTCCTGGCCCGCTACCCCGGGGTACGGCTCGAGATCGAGCTCGACAACCGGCTGGTGGATCTCGACGCCGAAAACGTGGACCTGGCGGTGCGCATCGGGCGTCCCGTGGACAGCGGCCTCCATAGCCGCCATCTGCTCACCAACCGGACCCTGCTGGTCGCCTCCCCCGCCTATCTGACCCGCCACGGCGAGCCAACCCACCCCGATGAGCTGGCACACCACAACTGCCTCATCCGCGGCCATGGCCGTCAGCGCCAGCACTGGTATTTCCGGCAAGGGGCGCAGCGGCACAGGGTCGCGGTGCGGGGCAACCTCGCCTCGGTCGGCGGCACGCCGCTGCTGTGCGCGGCCGAGGCGGGCGCCGGCATACTGCTGCTGTCGAGCTGGATGGTGCAGCAGGGGCTGGACAGCGGCACCTTGCTGCCACTGCTGCCCGGGTGGCAGGCCTCCCCGTACGAGGATCGTCATGACGAGATCCATGCGGTGTTTAGGGGCGGCCGCTTCCTGAAGCCCCAGACCCGCGCCTTCATCGACTTTCTGATCGAGGTGATGAAGCCCTTGCAAGGGCCGCGCTGATAGCGGCGCGCTCTGGCCTGAGGGAAAAGCAGACGCCGGGCAGAGTGCCCGGCGCCGGAAGTGAACGACAGCGTCAACAGAACGCGGTCAGCGAGCGTTGCGCCCATCCGGGGTCTGGGCCGCGCCCCTGTAGTCCCCGTAAGGGAATACGTTGCGCAGGCGCTGGGCCACGGGCTCCGGGATGGAGCGGGAGAAGACCAGCCTGACCCCGTTGCCATCGCGCTGACCCAGGATGCGCCCCCGTACCGGCTCCTGCTGCAGGATCTGCTTGGCCTGGGCCAGGAAGCGCGGCGGCACCGAGCCTCGCTTCACCTGCACCTTGCCAGGGGCAAGCCGGATCTCGAACAGGGCGCCACGCCCCAGCGTCATCAACCACCCTATCAGGGCGATCGCCACCAACAACGACAACCAGGCCATCTATCTCTCCCTTTGCCTGCCTTGATGTGCGTCAGTATATGTGGCGGCGGTCGGCGAGGAGTGGGCGGACATCACGTTTTGCCCATCCCCGTCTCAGCAATCCTTGCCCCAGGCCACCAGGGTGTCGCGATAGAGCGCCAGCAGGGCCTGATCCCGCACCGCCACCCCGACCCGCTGGGCCGGATAGCCCGCCCACTCATCATGGGGGTGGGACTTGCCGTCGAACTTCTGCAGGGTGTGGCCGATGGCGGGGCCATGGTCGATGACCCGCACCGGCCCCTCCCGCAGGGTGAACAGCTCGGGATCGATCACATAGGCGATGGCGGACGGATCGTGCACGTGGCAGCCATTGAGGCCGATGCGCTCGGAATAGAAGCGCAGGTAGAAGCGGCTCACCGCCCACAGGAAGCGGCCGGGCTCACCGGCGTCGTCCCGCAGGGCATCCAGGTAGGCACTGCTGAAGAAGCTCTGCTGGGTCACGTCCAGCCCGATGATCACCACGGGCCAGGGGGCGGTGAACACCCGGTCGGCCGCCTCGGGATCGTCGTGAATGTTGGCCTCGGCATAGGGGGTCACGTTGCCGCGATGGCCGTTGACGCCAAAGGCGCCCCCCATCACCACCACCTGCTTCACCAGCGAGGTGATCTCGGGGGCGGCCTCGAGCGCCAGCGCCAGGTTGGTCAGCGGCCCGATGGTTACCAGGGTGATCTCGCCGGGGTTGGCCTTCACCGTCTCGACTATGTATTGCCAGGCCGGGCGGGGATCCGGGGTCAGGGTCACCTCCCCCGCCTCCACGTCCCCCAGCCCGCTCGGGCCGTGCACCACTGTCGTCGGCCCCACGGGCTCGCGCAGCAGCGGCGCGGCGGCGCCCTGGGCCACCTCTGCCTTCATGCCGTATTTCTGCTTGAGCCAGAGGGCGTTGCGGGTCCCGTTCTCTATGGTGGCATTGCCAAACACTGTGGTGATGGCGAGCAAGTCGATGGCGGGGTGGGCCTCGGCAAAGAGTATTGCCATGGCGTCGTCGATACCGGGATCGGTATCCAGAATGATCTTGTGGGTCATGGGGCCTCCATACGGCAGAAGTGCCAGTGTAGCGACCCCGGGCCCGATTAACAGCGTCAGGATCACAGCCTGGGGTTTCATCTGCCTCAAGCATGCTGGCGTCATGACAAAAACCGGGCTGCGCCATGGTGGGCACTAGCCCTTGCCTTGCCTTCCGGATCAGGCTGACATCACTGCCGGGACGGCTCTACCTCGGCCTCCTGTCCCCTGACAGTGCGTTTCAGCTGCCCCATGAACTGCTTGAAATGGGGGAGAAGCCCCTTGAACAGCTCCTCTTTGCGATGCTGCATCATCACTTCGCCGAACAGCTTCAATCCGACGATAAACGCCTGATGTTCCTGCTCCGACATGGGCAGCTTCCCCTTGCTGAGCGCCAGGATGGCAAATATGTCGTCGTGATTCTGGCAATCGAACTGCAACGGGGGCACCTCGCGGTCCAGCGCCTGGACCTGTACACGATACGGGTGTGGCATCTTTCATCTCCTCTCGGGCTGGGCTTTTGCCCATATGGTTGATAAAATCAATTAAACCAATTTAAGTTGACTTTATCAACCATGAAGCTATCAAACCGTCTCTTCCGGATCCTCGATCACTACAGAATCGCCCTGGCGCAGCATTTTCGGGCACAGCAGATCGCCCTTAGCCCCCTCCATTACAAGGTGCTGCAACTGATCCACGCACAGGATCCGGCCACACCACAGCTCATCGCACAGCTGACGGGCCGCGACAAGGCGCAGGTGACACGCCTGCTGCAGGAGATGGAGAGACAGGGGATGATAGAGAAACGGCCCCATCCGACGGATAAACGCAGCATCTGTCTGGCCTTGACCCCGCTGGCCTGCGAGCGCGTCAACCAGGGGGAGCAGCTGGCCGCATTGCTCGACGAGCGGTTGTGCTCCCTGCTGGAACCGGCAGAGGTAGAGCAGTTGCAGCAACTGCTGGGCAAGATAGAAAAAGGGCTGGGATCAACCGATTAGATCCAACACCTGCATCAAGGGCTCCATTGCCTGATTTGTGGCCAACCAGCACGGCCCCCGCTGACGCCGCCTTGTGAGCCACTCCCGGAGATGGTATCACTGGCCCCTCTCTTCCCACTCCTCGCCGAGGCGCCAACGTGATCACCCTGATTAAAGAGTCTGACCAGCTGAAGATGCCCTGGAAAAACAGGCAGGGCACCACGGCCCAGATCCTTGTCTCCCCCCCGGGCTCGAGCCTGGAGAAGCTCGATTTTGACTACCGGCTTAGCTCGGCCCCCATCAAGGCGGCGGGCCCCTTCTCCAAATTTCCCGGTTATCAGCGCATCCTGCTGCCCGTCAGCGGCGCCGGTTTCGTGCTCAACGGCCACCCCTATGCCACCTTCGAGGCGGCCCATTTCAGCGGGGATGACGAGACCCACTGCGAGCTGCTGAAAAAGGAAGTGACGGATCTGGGGCTCATCTACGACCCGGAACGCATCGGCGCCAACGTGCGGGTGCTCAATGTGCCCTTCCCCCTGACCCTCACCCTGGAGGTGGACAAGACCTACCTCTGCCACCTGCTGAGCGGCCAGCTGACGGTGGCAGGCCAGGCAGTGGCCATCAACGAGACCCTGGTGGTCAAGGGGGAGGAGAGCATCCACTTCGAGTGCGGCAAGAAGACCACCCTCGCCTTCTTTACCCTGCAGCCCATCGGCTGATCCGGCATACCGTCAGCGTTTGGGGGCTCGTCCCCCGCTGTCGAGACAGGCCTGCATGGAGTCGTAGGGGGTGTAGTGCTTGGTGCGACTGTAGTAGGTGCCGCCCTGGGGATGGCAGATGCCGCTCCTGCTCTTCTTGACCGGGGGCTCTGCTGCCAGCGCGATGGCGCATAGCAGCAGGCAACAGCCGACCACCCACTTGATGGCGTTTCTCACGACAACCTGTTCCTCTTGAGCGGACCATCAGGTCCGAAAGGGGCCTATCTTATCCTCTTCCGTCCCCACTCACCCCGCGCCGGATCATGAAACGGCGCGCGATACCGCCCTCATGGGCATCCAACTGATGCCGCAATCACGGCAAGCGGACACAAAAAAGCCGGGATATCCCGGCTTTTTCCCGTCAGGCCAGTGCGGCTCAACCGACCTTGAAGGCGCCCTTCATCAAGGCGAAGTGGCCGGGGAAGGAGCAGAAGAAGGTGAGATCCTTGCCCGCCAGCCCGTCGGTCTTGAAGGTGACGCTGGTGCTCTCGCCGCCCCCCACCAGCTTGGTGTGCGCCAGGATACGGGCGTCGTCCTTGGGCAGGTAGTCGTGATCGACGCCGGCGCTCATGCCCGCGGTGGCGATGGCCTGATAGTCGGCGGTGTTGGCCAGCACCCAGTTGTGACCCATGTTGGCCACCGGCAGCTTGCCCGTGTGATTGAGAGTCACAGTCACCTCCTTGCAGGTGGCCGGCACGCTCATCTCCTTCTGATTGAACTGCATGGCGTCATTGCCTTCGATGACCAGGGCGCACTCATCGGCCAGCGCCGGGGCAGCCAGGGAACTCAGAAGCAGCAGGGTTAACACCTTTTTCATCATCTTCTCCTTTGATTGGCGAGGAATGGCAACACCCTTGTCTGGCGAATCGCACGTCGACACGCAAAGATGCTGTCATGATCGATCTTCATTGTACCCAAATGTCACCGAAGGGCTGCCGCTTTTGCTCAAAGCTGCGGACCAGGTCACTCCCCGAGTCCATTGAACTGTGGAACAGATCGGCCGGCTTCACCCCAGCGCGGCTTAATTATTTTCACCCGGACCCGGCCACCGGGGCTCGTCAATGGCGGCGCCCTTGGCTAAGCTGCTCCCCCGTCGATGACTCCCGCGAGAATGCAAGATGAAGACCCTCTCCCTGGCCCCCCGCGGCCTGCTGCTCTCCCTGATGCTGCTGTTGACCGCCTGTCAGCCGGCGCCGACCCAGACCCGCATTCAGGGCAACACCATGGGCACCTACTATGCGGTGACCCTGAGCGACCCCTTCCCCGGCGGCCAGGCCGCGCTGCAGGGAGAGGTCGATGCCCTGCTGGCACGCATCAACCAGGAGATCTCCACCTATGATCCAGGCTCCCTCATCTCCCGCTTCAACCAGGATGCAGGCAAGGCCCCCATGCCCATACCGGCCAGCATGGCGAAGATTGTGCAACAGGGCATGGATGCGGGGCGCCTCACCCAGGGCAAGCTGGACGTCACCGTGGGCCCCCTGGTCAACCTGTGGGGCTTCGGGCCGGACAAGCGCCCGGTCAAGCGGCCCACCGCAGAGCAGATCGCCCGGGCGCGGGAGCGGGTCGGCATCGACAAGCTCAGCCTGACGCCGCAAGGGGACCATTTCCTGCTTGGCAAGGCCATCCCCGACCTCTATCTGGATCTCTCCACCCTGGGGGAAGGGGCGGCGTCCGATGACATCGCCGCGCTGCTGGAGCGCAAGGGGGTGTACAACTACCTCGTCGAGGTGGCGGGCGCCGTACGCAGCAAGGGGCACAACGACAAGGGCAACCCCTGGCGGGTGGCCATCGTCGAGCCTTCGGACAGGCCGGGCGCCATCGAGGACGTGGTCACCCCGAACGGCATGGCCCTCAGTACCGCCGGCAGCTACCGCAACTATTACGAGCTCGATGGCCGGCGCTACTCCCACATCATAGATCCCGCCACCGGCGAGCCCGTCACCCACAAGCTGGTCTCCGCCAGCGTCATCACCCCCACCGCGCTCGAGGCCGACGCCCTCGACACCGCCCTCATGGTGATGGGGCCCGAGCAGGCGATGGCCTTTGCCACCGAGCACAAGCTGGCGGTCTATCTCATCGAGAAGACGGCCACGGGCTTTGCGGCTCGCCACACCCCTGAGTTTGCCCCCTACCTGGTGCGCAGCCAGCCATGAACGACGAGGCCCCGCAATGCGGGGCCTTTTCATGACGGCGCGCTATTCGATGGGGACGCGATGGGGCGCCGGGGTGACCGCCTGCTTGGGCAGTTGCAACGTGAGGATGCCGTTCTCGAAGCGGGCGCTGACCTTATCCGGCGCCACCTCCACCGGCAGCTCGACGGTGCGCGACACGCTGCCATAGTAGCGTTCGCTGCGCAGGGATCTCTCCTCCTTGCTCTGGCTGTCGTGCTGGCGGATCTCCGCCTTCAGGGTCACCAGCTTGCCGTGCACGTCCACGTGGATGTCCTCCTTGGCCACCCCGGGCAGCTCGGCCTGCAGCAGGTAACCGCCGTCGCTCTCCCTCAGATCCAGCGTGATCCGGCTGGGCAGGGGATCCCCGTGCAGGGGCCGGATGTAGAAGCCGGAGGCCATGTCGTGGAACAGGTCATCAAACAGGCTGGTGCGGCTCGGTAGCAAACTCATTTGATTCCTCCTTGTGGTGCGGGTGATGTCTGCAGATCGCCGGGATCTGCCTCCCTTCAAGTCTAAAAACCGGGCCGAACCGCGCCACTGCCATCTCGCGTCCGGTTGATGAAGATCAAGGGCGCACCATGATTTTTTGCGGACTGCCTCTTGCCCTGGCGGGAAAAACGGGGCCCCTTCCCATGTTCAATTGCCTGTCTGCGGACTTTGGTGGCACACTTCTCCCACCAGCCCGCAGCGCCTCGATGCAAGACAGATGCAGACACCGGATCCCGCACCAGAGAAGAAAGCCCAGCCCAAACCCAGGCGCATCCTGCTGGTCAACGAGCAGCGATCCTTTCAGATGATGATGAAGGCGATGCTGATCAACATCGGCATCAACCGCATCACCTACATCAACTCCGCCGACGAGGCGCGCCGCCGCTGCCAGAAGGAGAGCTTCGACATCTATCTGCTGGACTACGAGCTGGGAGCGGGCGAGAACGGTCGCCAGTTGCTGGAGAGCCTGCGGGACCAGCAGCTGATCCCGCCCCAGAGCGTGGTGATCATGGTCAGCAGCGACAGCTCTCGCGCCATGGTGCTGAGCGCGCTCGAGGCCGAGCCCGACGAATACCTGATGAAGCCCTTCTCCCAGGAGCAGTTCTCGTTTCGCTTGAAGCGTGCCCTCGCCCGTCGCCAGTCCTTGGAGAGCGTCTTCATCGCCCTCACCCAGAACGATATGCCGGCGCTGATCGAGGCTTGTGCCAGACAGGCCGATGCGGTGCCGCGCTTTGCCAACTTCTGCCGCTGCCTGCAGGCCGACACCCAGCTCAAGCTCGGCCAGGCCAAGGAGGCACGCAGCCTGATGCGCCAGCTGCTGGCCGCCCAGGAGAACAGCTGGGCCAGATTGACCCTGGGCAAGGCCTGCTACCGTCTGGCGCTCTATGACGAGGCGGTGAGCCACCTGCAGGCGACGCTCAAGAACACCCCCCTGATGGTGGAGGCCCACCTCTGGCTGGCGGAGTCCCTGCTCTCCCTTGGCAAGGAGGAGCTGGCCCAGCAGGAGCTGCGCCGGGCGGTGGACATCTCCCCCCAGTCGGTGCAGCTCTCCCGCCGGCTGGCAGAGGTGTGCCTGCAGCGCCACGACTACGGCCAGGCCAAGGATGTGCTGCTCGCCCTCATCGACCTGTCGCGCAACTCCATCCACCGCACGCCGCATTATCTCGGGGCCTATATCCAGACCCTCACCTTGTACGCCCTCAACAGCAACGACGGCTATCACATCGCCAACCTGCAAAAGCAGGTGAACTCGGCCCTGTCGCGCATTCGGGATTCCCTGATGATGTCGGAGTTCAACTACCCGGTGTTCGAGCAGATCTGTCAGGCCAGGGTGCGCATCGCCCTGGGGGAGCTGCTCAAGGGCAAGAAGATGCTCTATCGCGCCAACCAGAACTGGCTCGACAAGCCCGAGACCATGCCCCCCGCCCTGCTCGGCGAGACCATACTCGCCCTCTACCAGCTCGGGGAGTTCGAGTACGCCGAGAGCCTGCAATCCCTGCTGGCGGAGGATGAAGACAGGCTGCTCACCACCTGCATCCAGGTGACCCGCGACGACAAGACGGTGCAGGAGCGCCGTCAGCGCTACCAGCAGCTCAACGATCTCGGCATCAAGGCCTACCAGAGCGGGGAGCTGGAGCAGGCCCTCGGCCATTTCCGCGAAGCCCTGCGCCGGGCTCCCGCCAATACCGGCGCCGCCCTCAACAAGATCCAGGTGCTGCTGCAGCTGATGCAGAAGAACCGCAAGAGCCCGGAATTTGGCGCCGAGTGCAAGGAAACCCTGGAGGTGCTGGAAGGCATCCCCCTCAATCCCGCCCAGCAGGATCGCTTTCGCAAGCTGCGCCAGGAATTTAACCAGCTAGCCTAGCCAGCGGCACCTCTCCCTCACCTATGCTGATACAGACTCAGACAAGGAGGGGCGACAGCATGGGGATGTGCCGATACCTGGTGGCAGATGGCCGCCACTGCAGCGAAGAGGCGGGGGATCACGACCTGTGCCACTGGCACGACCCCCACGCCTCCCACTCGTCACCGGACACGGCCGCGGCGCTGGAGCGCTATGTGCGCCAGGGGGGCCTGTGCCACGGTCTGCAACTGGCCCGCGCCGATCTCGCCGGTCTCAACCTGGTGAACAGAGAGGGGCCACAGGGGTTCCTGCTGGAGCAGTGCAACCTCTATCGCGCCAACCTGAGGGGCGCCCACCTCTTTGGCATTCGCATCAAGGGCGGCAGCCTGATGAAGGCCGACCTCAGCGAGGCCAACCTGCACTGCGCCGAGCTGCACGACGTCAACCTGCTCGGCATCCGCTGGAAGAACACCCGGCTCGACAACCTGGACACCGGCAGGCGCCTGATGCAGGACAGGAAGGGGCGACGCGAGCGGGATCCGGTGCAGGCCCGCGTCTGGTTCAAGGAGGCGGAAGAGACCTATCGGGATCTGCGCAAGGCCTCGGAGGCCCAGGGGATCTTCACCATGTCAGGCCGCTACATCCAGCAGGAGCTCACCATGCGCCGCCTGCAGATGCCGTTCTGGTCCTATCACCGCTTCGCCTCCTGGATAGTGGATCTCTTCTGCGGCTACGGGGAGGCCCCCATGCGGGTGGTGCTCTTCTCCCTGCTGCTCATCTTCATCTGCAGCATCTTCTACTTCTTCTGCGGTCTCAACTTCGCGGGCAACCACCTCATCTACCGCCCGGAGGCGACCCTCGAAGAGAACGCCATCTTCCTGCTCGAATGCCTCTACTACAGCGTGGTGACCTTCACCACCCTGGGCTATGGCGACTTCACTCCGGTCGGCCTGTCGCGGATCTTCGCCGCCTTCGAGGCCTTCACCGGCAGCTTCACGCTGGCGCTGTTCGTGGTGGTGTTTGTCAAGAAGATGACCCGCTAAAACCTGTCCACGATCTTGCTGTGAGGCCGCTTCCAGGGCGCATGTGCTGCTCGCTGATGTGTCACCAGACGCTCTCATGCATACCTATACACTCAGGTTCCTGCGCTTCACCTTGCCGACAGATAGTGAACAGGTTCCGATGCAAGTTCAGGAGCGGCACAGGGCGTCCCCCGGAACTTGCATCCAGACCGGATTCCTAGTCCAATAGCGACTAATAAAAACGACATGAGCACCCCGAACATGAAGATCATCTCTTTCAATATCAATGGCCTGCGCGCCCGTCTTCATCAGTTGCAAGCCATCATCGACAAGCACCAGCCGGATGTGATCGGCCTGCAGGAGATCAAGGTGCACGACGAGGCCTTCCCGGTGGCGGACGTGGAGGCCATGGGCTATCACGTGGTGTTTCACGGCCAGAAGGGTCACTACGGGGTCGCCATCATGAGCAAGCAGGCCCCCATCGAGGTGCAGAAGGGGTTCCCCACCGATCCGGAAGACGCCCAGCGCCGCATGATCATGGCCAGCTTCAAACGGGAAGACGGCTCCATCATCAAGGTGATGAACGGCTACTTCCCGCAAGGGGAGAGCCAGGATCACGAGACCAAGTTCCCGGCCAAGCAGAAGTTCTACGAGGACCTGCAGCACTACCTCGAGACCCACCACAGCCCGGACGACCAGATAGCGCTGATCGGGGATATGAACATCTCCCCCACGGATCTCGACATCGGCATCGGCGAGGCGAACCGCAAGCGCTGGCTGCGGGATGGCAAGTGCTCCTTCCTGCCCATAGAGCGGGAGTGGATGGAGCGCCTCAAGGGGTTCGGCCTGACCGACACCTTCCGCGCCGCCAACCCCACCGAGTGCGAGCGCTTCTCCTGGTTCGACTACCGCTCCAGGGGCTTTGACGAGAACCGGGGCCTGCGCATCGACCTCATCATGGCCTCCGACGCCCTGAAGGACAAGGTGACCGAGACCGGCATCGACTACGAGCTGCGCGGCATCGAGAAACCCTCGGATCACGCCCCCATCTGGACCTGCTTCGCCTGATGAACGCCCGCCAGTGGGGGCATCAGGCCCCCACTGGCACTTGCTTGCTCCTCGCTGCCTACCCTTTCACCGTCCCTGTCACAGGCTGTCGCGCCCCACCTCTCCTCCCGCCGTAAGGTCCCGAGCCAACAGCTCAGGTTCAACTTTGTCACTCTATTATTAAAAAACCCTTGTATTGCAAAACGTTAAATGTGCAAACATGTCATTAACAGCCCCCATTGATATCCAAGTTGCACACAACCATAGTGGCTCAACCGGCAGGAGTGTGAAGATGAAGGTTTCAGGCGCCAGGAAAGAAGCATTCAAACGCGGTTTTATGGCCCTGGCACTCGCCAGTGCGCTCACGGGTTGTGGCAACGACAAAAGCGCCCAGGCCCAGACACTGCCCCCGGTCCCCGTGGTGGTGGCCACCGTCACCCCTGCCGATGTGCCCCTCACCACCGAAGTGGTCGGCGAGACCGCCGGCTTTCGCGAGATCGATGTGCGCTCCCGGGTCGGCGGCATCCTGCTCAAGCGCACCTATGTGGAGGGCCAGCCGGTCACCGAGGGACAAGAGCTGTTCCTGATCGATCCCGCCCCCTATCAGGCGGCGCTGGAGCAGGCGCAAGGCAGCCTGGCCCAGGAGCAGGCCCGCCTCAACAAGGCCAGGGCAGACAAGGATCGCACCATTCCCCTCTATCGTCGCCAGGTGGTGAGTCGCAAGGACTATGACGACACCATAGCGAACTACGAGGCAACGCTGGCCTCCCTGCAAGCCGCCCAGGCCAAGGTGAAGGAGGCGGCGCTCAACCTCGGTTACACCAGGGTCACCGCCCCCATAGACGGCATGGCGAGCAAGAGTTCACAGTCCGAGGGCAGCCTCATCACCACCAGCGGCGACAGTGGCCTGCTCACTACCATCACCCAGTTCGATCCTCTCTATGTGAACTTCTCCTACTCGGAGCAGGATCGCCTCACCTTCGAGAACTCCCTCAAGAGCGGCAAGCTGCAAGCCCAGGACAGCACTAACTGGCGCACCCATATCCGCCTCGCAGATGGCTCCGTCTATCCCGACGCGGGCAAGATCAACTTCTCGGATAACAGGGTCGATCCCCAGACCGGCACCATTCGTGCCCGCGCCATCTTCGACAACAAGCAAGGCAAGTTGCTGCCCGGCCAGTTCGTGCGCATGACCATAGAACTCGGGGTGCGCAAGAATGCCATCCTGATCCCCGAGCGCGCCATACAGCAAGCCCAGGCCGATCGCATGGTGATGGTGGTCGGTGCCGACAACAAGGTTGAGCCTCGTCTGGTCAAGCTCGGCCAGAGTGTCGAGGGCGGCGTCCTGGTCGAAAGCGGCCTCAAGGCGGGAGAACGCTATGTGACCGAAGGCCTGATGAAGGCGCGTCCCGGCGCCACCGTCAAGCCCGTCAGTCCGGAACAGATGAAGGCGATCAGCGCCGAGGTCATCAGTCGCAGCGGCGCTCAGTAAGGAGTTTCTATGTTTTCCAAGTTCTTCATCGAGCGCCCCATCTTCGCCAGCGTGATCTCCATCATCATAGTGCTGGCCGGGCTGGCGGCGATGCGCTCCCTCTCCATCGAGCAGTATCCCCAGATCACCCCACCCGTGGTCTCGGTCACCACCTACTACCCAGGGGCGACCCCGGAAGTGATCGCCAAAACGGTCGCCGCGCCTCTGGAGCAGCAGATCAACGGGGTGGAGGACATGATCTACATGCAGTCCTCCTCCGCCTCCAATGGCCAGATGAACCTCAACGTCTACTTCAAGATAGGGACGGACCCGGATCAGGCCACCATCAACGTCAACAACCGGGTCTCCGCCGCCATGGCGCAGATGCCCGATGACGTCAAACAACAGGGGCTCACGGTACGCAAGAAGTCGACCTCCATCCTCCAGGTCGTCACCCTGGCCTCGCCCAAGGGAACCTTCGATACCACCTACCTCTCCAACTACGCTCTGCTCAACATCATCGATGAGCTCAAGCGCATCCCTGGGGTCGGCGACATCACCTTGTTCGGTGGCACCGACTATGCCATGCGTATCTGGCTGCGGCCGGACCGGCTGGCTCAGCTCGAGCTCACTCCGAGCGACGTGATAGGCGCCATCCGCGAGCAGAACACCCAGTTCGCGGCCGGCAAGATAGGCGCCCAGCCCACCACGGCGCCCATCGACTTCACCTACACGGTGCAGACCAAGGGCCGGCTCGAGGACGTGACCGAGTTCCAGAACATCATCGTCCGCTCCATGCCGGATGGCTCCAAGATCCGTCTGCGGGATGTGGCCAGGGTCGAACTCGGCGGCAAGGACTACGATGTGACCGCCAGCCTCAATGGCAAGCCGGCGGTGGGGATCTTCACCTACCTGCAGCCGGGGGCCAATGCCGTCGCTGTGGCCAACCAGGTCCATGAGACCATGGAGCGCCTCAAGGCCCGCTTCCCCCAGGATGTGGATTACCGCATCCCTTACGACACCACAGAGTTCGTGAAGATCTCCATCGAGGAGGTGGTGCACACCCTGTTCGAGGCGATCGTGCTGGTGTTTATCGTGGTCTATCTGTTCCTGCAGAACCTGCGTGCCACCCTGATCCCCTGTATTGCTGTGCCGGTGTCGCTCATCGGCACCTTCGCCGGCATGCTGGTACTGGGCTTCTCCATCAACCTGCTGACCCTGTTCGGCATGGTGCTCGCCATCGGGATAGTGGTGGATGACGCCATAGTGGTGCTGGAGAACGTCGAGCGGATCATGCGCGAGAAGAAGTGCTCCCCCAAGGAGGCGGCCATTCTCGCCATGCAGGAGGTCTCAGGCCCTGTGGTGGCCATAGTGCTGGTGCTCTGCGCCGTCTTCCTGCCAGTCGCTTTCATGGGCGGCATGACGGGGGTGATGTACAAGCAGTTCGCCATCACCATCGCCGTCTCGGTCGCTATCTCGGGTCTGATAGCCCTGACCCTGTCGCCGGCCCTGTGCGCCATCTTGCTCAAAGAGGGCCATCATGAACCCGCCCGCTTCTTCGTCTGGTTCAACCGGATGTTCGACAGCCTCACCGCCCGCTACGTACGCGGGGTGGCCTTCCTCAACCGCCGGGTCGGGGTGGCGTTCACCATCATCGCGGTGATCCTGGTCTCCATCTACGGCCTGCTGATGAAGGTGCCGGGGGAGCTGGTGCCCAACGAGGATCAGGGTTACCTGCTCTCCGCCGTCATGCTGCCGGATGCCGCCTCCCTGACCCGCACCCAGGCGGTGGCCAATCAGTACGACCAGATCGCCATGGCCAACCCTCATGTGCAGGACGTGGTGACCTTCTCCGGCTTTGACATTTTGTCGAGCTCCATCGTCAGCAACCGGGGGGTGAGCTTCCTCCCCCTGAAGTCCTGGGGCGAGCGCGAGGGTGAGGGTCAGGACTCCTTCTCCCTGGCCAAGACACTGCAGGGGCTCAGCGCCATGGGGCAGTCCGATGGTTTCGTCGCCTCCTTCAACCCGCCCCCGATCCAGGGCATGTCCACCACTGGCGGCCTGGAGGCCTATCTGCAGAACCGCGGCAGCGGCGATGCGAAATCCTTCGCCGCCGAGGTCGACAGCCTGCTGGAGGCGGCCAAGCAACGCCCCGAACTGGCCAGCGTCACCAGCACCTATCGCGCCAATGTGCCCCAGGTCTTCCTGGATCTCGACCGCGAGAAGGCCAAGGCGCTGGGGCTGCCCATCAACGCCGTGTTCGACACCATGCAGGCCACCTTCGGCCAGGTCTATGTCAATGACTTCAACCAGTTCGGCCGCACCTACCGGGTGCAGTTGCAGTCCGAGGCGGACTACCGCGCCAGGAAGAGCGACATTCGCAACGTCTATGTGCGCTCCAACAAGGGGGATATGATCCCCCTCAGCAGCCTGGTGACGGTGCGTGACACCACGGGTCCCGAGCTGGTGGAGCGTTTCAATATCTTCCAGGCGGCCAAGATCATGGCCCAACCCGCACCGGGCTACAGCTCGGGCCAGGCCATAACCGCACTGGAGGAGGTTGCCAACGACACCCTGGGCAATGAGGCCACCCTGGCCTGGACCGGCTCCGCCTATCAGGAGAAAGAGGCCGCAGGCAGCGCCGGCACCGCGTTCGGTTTCGGCATCCTGATGGTGTTCCTCATCCTGGCGGCCCAGTATGAGCGCTGGACACTGCCGTTTGCGGTGATCACCGCCGTGCCCTTCGCCCTGTTCGGCGCCCTGCTCGCCACCTGGACTGTGGGGCTGACCAACAACGTCTACTTCCAGATAGGGCTGGTGACCCTCGTCGGCCTTGCCGCCAAGAACGCCATCCTCATAGTGGAGTTCGCCGTGATGAAGCACGAGGAGGGAATGAGCCTCCTCGAGTCGGCATTGGAGGCGGCGCGGCTGCGTTTTCGTCCCATCGCCATGACGTCGCTCGCCTTCATCCTCGGCTGTGTGCCGCTGGTGACCTCGAGCGGCGCCGGTGCCGCCAGCCGCCATGCCCTCGGCTGGCCTGTGATAGGCGGCATGCTGGCGGCGACCTTTATCGCCATCTTCTTCATCCCGCTCTTCTTCCGCCTCATCATGAATCGATCGGAGTCGCGAGCCCAGCCCCCCAAACCCTGACCCTGAGCCCCCGCCCATGCGGGGGCTTTTTTGTTCGCAATCCCGCCATTTCTTAATCCATATCAACTCTTTGGCTGACGGGGTTTGCCACGCCTTGACCTTCACCTTTCGGCAAGGTTTAGACTCGGCCCATCCGTCCCAGGGAAACCGCCCATGTTGTCATCGAGATTGCCCACAGTGCTCATCGCCCGGCTGTTGCTGGGGCTGCTGCTCGTCTGCAATCTCACCCTCTGCATCGGCTGGCATGGCGCGGCGGCGAGTGAGGAGGCGACGTCCTCCTCCCTCGCCATGAACGGGGCCGCCACCATGCCTGCGGCCATGCAGGGGCTCTCCTGCCACGACGGCGGTGATGGCTACGCGGCCGCCGACCCCAATCAGGACGAGTGCCAGATGCACGGCGGCCTCACCTCGCCCATGGGGGCCGGGCTGCCGCTGCTGGCCGCCCTGCTGACCCTGCTCGCCCTGCCCCTGTTGCTGCTGCCCCTCGGGACGGTTGGCAACGTTCTGGACAACTGGTTGCGGGATCCCTTCCTGCGATCCCGCGGCACCCACCCTCCCTCCTGGCCGCGCCGACACCTGATGCTGTCGGTGCTGCGCCACTAGAAAGCGCTTCTCTCGCGGCGGCGGCAAGCCTCGGCTTGCCCGTTTTCTGCCGCCTTGCCTGACCCTGTGCCCTGGCCAAACCGGCCCGCTCGCAGGGAGCCGTGCGCGCTGACACAGCTGCGCCCCGTTTGCCGCCCGTGATGCCTTACCCATCACCCACTCGGCGGCCTGACAGAAGAGAAGAGATACCATGTCATCCACCCCAGTTACCCGGTCTGCCTGCGCGCGGCCGTGCCAGTCGCCCCTTCGCCTCCCGCGCACCGGAGGCCTGTCATGAACAAGACACTGTTGATGTCCGCCCTGCTGCTGGCCCTAGGCGCCGGTGGCGGCTACTGGGTCGCCAGCCACCTGCCTGGCAATGGCGCCAGCGCCGAGAAGACGCCGCTCTACTGGGTCAACCCCATGGATCCCCGCGACAAGCGCGATGGCCCCGCCAAGGACAACATGGGGATGGACTTCATCCCCGTCTATGAGGAGCAGAAAAGCGGCTCCCCCGGCACCGTCACCATCAGCCCCGAGATCCAGCAGAACCTGGGGGTGCGACTCGCCAAGGTCGAAAAGCTGCCCATCCACCAGCAGATCGAGACGGTGGGCTATGTCGGCTATGACGAGGACAGGCTGGAGGCGGTCAACGCCCGTATGGCAGGCTGGATCCGCACCCTCGCCATCAAGAGCGAGGGGCAGCAGGTCAGCAAGGGGAGCCTGATTTACGAGCTCTACGCCCCGGATCTGGTCAACGCCCAGCACGAGTATCTGCTGGCGCTCAACACCGCCAACCCCCTGCTGCTGCGCGCCGCCGAGGGCAAGCTCAAGTCCCTGCAGGTGCCGGCTGATCAGATAGCGGCCCTCAAGCGCAGCCGCCAGGTGCAGGAGACGGTGCGCATCTATGCCCCGAGCAGCGGTTATGTCTCCGAGCTCAAGGTGCGCGAGGGCCAGTATGTGGAGCCCGCCGCGGCGCTGTTCAACATCAGCACCCTCAAACAGGTGTGGGTGAGTGCCGAGGTGTTCGAGCGCCAGGCGGCCCAGCTGAAGGTGGGGGATCCGGTCACCATGACCCTGGACTACGCCCCCGGCCGCCACTGGCAGGGCCGGGTCGATTACCTCTACCCGACCCTGGATGCCGCCACTCGCACCCTCAAGGTGCGGCTGCGCTTCGCCAACCCGGACGAGTTTTTGAAACCCAATATGTTCGCCAAGGTGAGCATTCGCACCGGGCAGGGGGAACCCCGGCTGGTGGTGCCGAGCGAAGCGGTGATCCGCACCGGCAGCCAGGACAGGCTGGTGCTGGCGCTGGGGGATGGCAGCTTCAAGTCGGTCGCCGTCACCCTGGGCCCCCAGTTTGGCGACAAGGTGGCCATCAGGGAGGGAGTCGAAGCGGGGGACAGCATAGTCAGCTCGGCCCAGTTCCTGCTCGACTCCGAATCGGCCATCGATTCTGACTTCCAGCGCATGACGGCGGTGCGCCCCGCCCAGGTGTGGACCCAGGGCGAGGTTGAGAGCATCGATCTGGCCAACCGTACCCTGATGGTCTCCCACCAGCCCATCCCCGAGTGGCAGTGGCCCGCCATGGAGATGGCGTTCACCGTGGCGGACGGGGTCGACATCAGCAAGCTGGCCGAGGGACAGACTCTCCATCTGCAGGTGTTGCAGGAGGGGGATGAGTACCGCATCACCAGCATCCATCAGGAGAGTGCTCCGGCCAGCGCTGATGCGCCGGTAAAGGATGAGATGGAAGGCATGGACCATAGCCAGCATCAGATGGCGATGCCCGAGATGGAGAAGAAGTCATGATCCCTTCCATCATTCGCTGGTCCGTCGGCAACCGCTTTCTGGTGCTGCTGTTGACCCTCATGCTCACCGCCTGGGGGCTCTGGTCGGTGAAGCAGACCCCGGTGGACGCCCTGCCGGATCTCTCCGACGTCCAGGTGATCATCAAGACCTCCTATCCGGGCCAGGCGCCTCAGGTGGTGGAGGATCAGGTGACCTACCCGCTCACCACCGCCATGCTGGCGGTGCCGGGGGCCACCACGGTGCGCGGCTACTCCTTCTTCGGCGACTCCTTCGTCTATGTGCTGTTTGACGACAACACCGACCTCTACTGGGCCCGTGCCCGGGTGCTGGAGTATTTGAGCCAGGTGGCCCCCAATCTGCCCGCCTCTGCCCGCCCCCAGCTCGGCCCCGATGCCACCGGGGTGGGCTGGGTCTACCAGTACGCCCTGGTGGACAGAACCGGCAAGCATGACCTCAGCGAGCTCACCTCGTTGCAGAACTGGTTGCTCAAGTTCGAGCTGCAGACGGTGGACGGCGTCTCCGAGGTCGCCACCGTGGGCGGCATGGTGCGCCAGTATCAGGTACGGGTCGACCCGGACAAGCTGCGCGCCTACGGCATCCCGCTCTCCCTCATCGAGACCGCCATCCAGCAGGGCAACCAGGAGACCGGCGCCTCCGTCATCGAGATGGCGGAAGCGGAGTACATGGTGCGCTCGAATGGCTACCTCAAGAGCGTGGAGGATCTGAAGCAGATCCCGCTCGGTACCACTGTACGCGGCGCCCCGCTGCTGCTGGGGGATGTGGCGGATGTGGTCACCGGCCCCCAGATGCGGCGCGGCATTGCCGAGCTCAACGGCGAAGGGGAAGTGGTGGGCGGCATCATAGTCATGCGCTATGGCGAGAATGCCCAGCACACCATCGACGGGGTCAAGGCGCGACTGGCTGAGCTGAAAAGCAGCCTGCCGGAAGGGGTGGAGATCGTCACAGTGTACGATCGATCCGATCTTATCCAGCGCGCCATCGACAACCTCTCCGGCAAGCTCATTGAGGAGTTCGCGGTGGTGGTGCTGGTCTGCCTCGCCTTCCTGTTCCACCTGCGCTCGTCCCTGGTGGTGGTCATCACCCTGCCCATCGCTATTCTGGTGGCCTTTATCGTGATGCACCTGCAGGGGATCAACGCCAACATCATGTCGCTCGGCGGCATCGCCATCGCCATCGGCGCCATGGTGGATGGCGCCATCGTGATGATCGAGAACGTCCACAAGCATATGGAGCGGGAGGCGCTCACCGACAAGAACCGCTGGCGCATCATCACCGAGGCGAGCATAGAGGTGGGGCCCGCCATCTTCTTCTCCCTGCTGATCATCACCATCAGCTTCCTGCCGGTGTTCGCGCTGGAGGCGCAGGAGGGGCGGATGTTCCACCCCCTCGCCTACACCAAGACCTACGCCATGGCCGCTGCGGCCGCACTCGCCATCACGCTGGTGCCGGTGATCATGGGTTACTTCATCCGCGGCAAGGTGCTGGCGGAACAGGCCAACCCGCTGAACCGCTGGCTAAGCCAGGGCTATGTGCCGCTGCTCAAGGCCGTCTTGGCCCGTCCGAAAACCACGCTGATGCTGGCGGCGGTGGTGACGGTAGCGGGCTTCTGGCCGCTCAAGTACCTGGGCTCCGAGTTCATACCGCCGCTCGATGAGGGGGACATCATGTACATGCCCACCACCGCGGCCAATATCTCGGTGGGCAAGGCGCGGGAGATCCTGCAGCAGACCGACAAGCTCATTCGCACCGTCCCCGAGGTGCAGAACGTGTTCGGCAAGGCGGGGCGCGCCGAATCGGCCACCGACCCTGCAGACCTGGTGATGATGGAGACCAGCATCCAGCTCAAGCCCCGGGATCAGTGGCGCCCCGGCATGACCCCGGAGAAGCTCAAAGAGGAGCTCGACTCCCTCATCCGCTTCCCCGGCCTCACCAACGCCTGGGTGCCCCCCATCAAGACCCGCATCGACATGCTGGCCACCGGTATCAAGACCCCGGTCGGCATCAAGATAGCGGGGCCGGACCTCAAGGTCATTCAGCAGCTCGGCCAGCAGCTGGAGCAGATCGTCGGCAAGGTGGAAGGGGCCTCATCGGTCTACGCCGAGCGGGTGGCCGGCGGCCGCTACGTCAAGGTGGACATCGACCGGCTCAAGGCTGCCCGTTACGGCCTCAATATCGCCGACGTGCAGGCGGTGCTCGCCACCGCGGTGGGCGGCATGGAGGTGGGGCAGACCATAGAGGGTCGCGAACGCTACCCCATCAACCTGCGCTACCCCCAGAGCTATCGCGACTCGGTAGCCAGTCTGGAGCTGCTGCCGCTGGTGACCCCGAGCGGCGCGCGCATCGCGCTGGCGGACGTGGCCCGGGTCTATATCAGCGACGAGGCCCCCATGCTGCGCAGCGAGAATGCGCGCCTGAACGGCTGGGTCTACGTCGATATTCGCGGCCGCGACATCGGCTCCTTTGTGGCAGAGGCCAAGGCCGAGGTGGACAAGCAGCTGGCGCTGCCGGCGGGCTATGCCCTCACCTGGTCTGGGCAATACGAATACATGGAGCGGGCCAAGGCGCGCCTCGCCTACGTGGTGCCATTGACCGTCGCCATTATCGTGTTGCTGCTCTATCTGGCGTTTCGCCGCTTCCAGGAGGTGCTGCTCATCCTCACTACCTTGCCGCTCGCCGTGGTGGGCGGGATCTGGACCCTCTGGCTGCTCGACTTCAACCTCTCGGTGGCGGTGGGGGTGGGCTTTATCGCCCTGGCCGGGGTGGCGGTGGAGACCGGCGTCCTGATGCTGGTCTACCTCAACCACGCCTGGGATGACCTGGTGGCGAGCGGCAAGCCGGACAAGGCAGGCCTGCACCAGGCAGTCATCCACGGCGCCGCCCTGCGCCTGCGCCCCAAGATGATGACGGTGGTGACCATCATCGCCGGCCTGCTGCCCATCATGTGGAGCCACGGCACCGGCTCCGAGGTGATGCAGCGCATCGCCGCCCCCATGATCGGCGGCATGGTGAGCGCGCTGGTGCTGACCCTGCTGGTGCTGCCCGCCGCCTTCTATCTGTGGAAACGCCATGCCCTGGACCAAAGCGTGAACGAACAGGCCGAATAACCCTGATGCACAACCAAATCAACGACGTTAAGGAAGATCAGATGAACTACAAGACGCTCACTTTGACCCTGCTGCTCGGCCTTGGCGCCATGCAGGCTCAGGCCGAGATGACCATGAACCACGAGGGGCACGACATGTCCCAGATGGAGGGGATGACCCTGGCGGAGGCGGGCGACATGACCATGACCCGCGGCATCATCACTCGCATCGACGGGCAAAACGGCAAGGTCGGCATCAAGCACGAGGCCATCGCGAACCTCAAGATGCCGGCCATGACCATGGTGTTTCGGGTGGCCGATCCGGCCCTGCTGGAGGAGCTCAAGGTGGGGGATGCGGTGCGCTTTCACGCCGAGAACCCGGCGGGCAAGCTGACGGTGATGGCCATCCAGAAGCAGTAACGGCTCACCACAACAATAAAAACGGCGGGCACCAGACCCGCCGTTGTTTTATCTGCGATCTCGACCGGATTCAGCCGCGAATATGGTCGATAAAGGCATCGATCTGCTCGCGGGTGCAGGCGGGGTTCATAAAGACCGCCTTCTCCCCGGCGATATAGGAGTACTTGCCGCGCGCGTCGTACTCCGAGTGGGCCACCGCCTCTACCCAGTTGGTGTAGAGCCCCACCTTGCCGCGCTGCTTGAACAGGTTGCGGTGGTATTCGGTGTTGCGGGCCAGCCGCGCCTTGTAGGCCGCGTCCGGGCTGCGGGCCAGCTCGAAGGCGAACTCGGCTTCCGGATCGCTCACCCACTCGGGGTTGTAGATCTTGAAGCCCACGCTCGGCCCCTGGTTTTCCTGGGCCACCAGCTTGACGTTGCCGAGCTGGCTCAGGCGGAAGCGGAAGTAGTTGGCATTCTGCAGGCAGTGGGCCAGCACGGTGCGATAGCCCTCCACCCCCAGGTAGTTGAGGGCCGCATAGGCGCCGAACAGGCCGCTCGCCCCCCGGGAGCACTCGATGGTGGACTGCAGGTGGGTCTGGCCCTGAATGTCCCGCTCGAAGTAGGAGAAGTTCTCCGGGTCGTTCTCCATCGCCTTGAGGTCATCCTGCTCCCTGATCATCACCAGGCTGGAGGTGTAGGGCACATAGCCCCACTTCTGGAAGTCCACGGTGAAGGAGTCGGCGTATTTCAGCTCCGCAAAGCGCGCCACGTTGCGCTCTATGCCCGCCAGGGTGGCGCCGTTGATGGCGAGCGGGTTGGCGGCAAAGTCGTAGTCCAGGAAGAAGATCATCGACCAGCCGATGGCGGCGTCGACGTGGATGTGGGGCTTGACTGCCACCTCGAACCGCTCGCAGAGGCGATCCCGCAGCTCGACCACAGGCTTGACCCGGTCCACCCCGAAGGTGTCCGTGGTCCCCATGGTGAGCATGATGGTGGGCACCACGTGCTTCAAGGCGAAGCAGGCGGTCAGGGTGCGCTCGAGATCGGCGAGATCGATGTCGTTGTTCTCGCCCACCTGGATGCGGATGGTCTTGTTCTCTATGTCCACCCCGAGCAGGGAGAGGTTGGTGATGTTGGAGTAGTGGCCGCCCTGGGAGTTGATGATGCGGTAGTCCTGATAGTGGCCGAGCCCCTTGTGCTTGGCCTCTGGCAAACTCTTGCGGATGCCGAGCAGGTAGCCATAGAGGTTACAGAAGGTCCCCCCCTGAGTGAAGATGCCGGTGGCGCGGGCCGGATCGTATCCCGCCAGCAGGGCAATCTGGCGCACCACCTTCTTTTCGAGCTCCTCGGCCACCCCGGCATACTCGGAGTAGACCAGGTTGGGGTTGGCGAGGATCCCCATCTGGGCGCCGTAGATGGCGGGATCCGCCGACATGGTGATGACGTTCTCGACGCTGGAGGGGTTCTCCCAGTCTTTGGACAGCGCGCCGGCAAACAGCAGCTCCGTCATGGGCTCCCCCGGGGTGCGCATCTGTGCGGGCACCGGCATGGTCTCGCAGAGATCCGCGAGGCGGGCGCGGCCATCTGGCCAGGCGTTCAGACGCGCATCCGGCGCCAGGCCACGGGCGCGAAACTCGTTGAGGGTGGCGAAACCGGGCTCGCGAAACACCGGCCAGAGATCGGGGTTACGGGAGAAGAAGTTGGCTTTGACGGTGGCGAAACGGGCGGAGAATTCGGGGTGGACGGCGTTGACGCCGTCATCTTTCAGATAGACAAGATCGCTCATGATAAGACCATTAGTACTGCAAATGTGCCCCGGTTATACCCCCGGGGCGGCGCAGGAGACAGCGACAATAACTAATGGCCTGCCCTACTTTTTATCATGACCACGGCAGTCGGGGGCTGGCGGCCCCCCTGCGCCGGAGCCCGTGCTCCGTTTCGTGATCCGGGTCATGCCTCTCAGCGCAGGGCCGTCAACAGCCAGGCCTCCAGCTCCGCCAGCTCGTGGGCCCTGGCCGGGAACTCCCCCATCAGCGAGTGCAGCAGCGCCGCCATCGCCTCGGGTCGGTAGGGCGCCCCCACCAGCCGCTCGGCCAGGGCATCCAGGGGGGCCGGATCCAGGCTGTCGCTGAAGATCTGCGCCCGTCCTATCACCCCCTTCTCCACATCGAAATGCAGCTCCACCCCGCCCCAGCCGAAACGCTCGTCCAGCTGATGGCTGAACGCAGGGGCATGGCCGAAGTTCCACTCCCAGCTGCGCTGGCGGGCGAAGGTCTCGGCGAAGCCGGGCAGATCCGGCATCCGCTCGGGGGAGATATGCTCGGGCGCTACCCGCTCACCGTAGTAGTGGAAGAAGGCCTCGATGAGGGCGTCATTCACCTGCTGGTGATCTATCCCCGGCAGCAGCTCGCAGAGGTTCGCGACCCGGCTGCGCACCGAGGTGATCCCCTTGGCCGCCAGCTTCTTGGGGTCGGGGTTGAGGTAGTTGGCCAGACGGCCGAGGTCTGCGTCCAGCAGCAGGGTGCCGTGGTGAAAGCCGCGATCCTGGGTCTCCCGGTAGGCGGAACCCGACACCTTGCGATCCCCGTCCGCCGTGGCCACCAGCAGATCGTTGCGCCCCGAGGCAGAGGCCGCGATCCCCAGCCGCTTGAGGCCATCCAGCACGATGGCGGTGGAGACGCCCTTGTCATAGCCGGGCTTGCCCGCCATGAAGGTGAAGCAGCTGTTGCCGAGATCGTGGAACACGGCCCCACCGCCGCTGCTGCGCCGTGCCAGAGTCACGCCGTCCTCTTCCATGCGGCGGGTGTTGCACTCCTTCCAGGGATTCTGGGCCCGGCCTATCACCACGGTATTGGCGTTGCGCCACAGGAACAGCACCCGCTGGGCGGGGTCCATCTGGCGGAAGATGCACTCCTCCACCGCCAGGTTGAACAGGGGATCGTGGGAGTCGGAGACCAGCAGGCGCAAGGGAGACATAGGGGGACCTCATTGGAAAAAGGGGAGACTACCATACCACCCTGCTCCCGGGGCGTCCTCCCCTGACCACGGCCCCAGCCACCCGTTCGGCCATCCACTATGGCTGCGGTGGCCGGAGTTGACCTGAAAGCGCCTAAAAAATGCAATCCATCAGCAACGGAGCAGCCTGTAAGCACGAAGAGGTACATGGAATGACTCTCTTTTTCATCCACCAGGGGCCGCTGCCAGGCCAGATGAGGTGCCAAAATGCCCTATTCCTCCACCCAGCGTGATGAATGACACAAAAATGAGTTTTAATAGCCCGCATTCCTTTGCTTTATGGGCTTTCCTCCCCTTGCGAAGGAGAAGAAATTGTCTGACTCTAGCCAGCAGAGCACCTCCCGAGAGAATAGCGGTATGACGGAGTCCGATGCATCCTGCCAGCCTGGCTGCTGG
Source organism: Aeromonas genomosp. paramedia (assembly GCF_023093515.1). Lineage (NCBI taxonomy): Bacteria > Pseudomonadati > Pseudomonadota > Gammaproteobacteria > Aeromonadales > Aeromonadaceae > Aeromonas > Aeromonas genomosp. paramedia. Next base: position 77,782 of record NZ_JAAROG010000007.1, on the reverse strand, counting down.
CTACTGTCGATATGGGTGGTGATATCCGCCCTGATCACCCCCTCCCTGCACGCAGACGAGCACGTCACAGTGCAACTGCCATGGCAGCACCAGTTCCAGTTTGCCGGTTACTATGCCGCCATCGCCAAGGGCTTCTATCGGGACGCCGGTCTGCAGGTCAGCCTGCGCGAGGCCGGTCCCCGCACCGACGTGATCAACGAGGTGACCACGGGCCGGGCCCACTTCGGCATCGGTGGCAGCGATCTGCTGCTGGCCCGGGCCGCCGGTCGCCCCGTGGTGGTGCTCGCCGCCATGTTGCAGCACTCCCCCCTGGTGCTGCTGACCCTGGACAGACCCGATATCCGCACCCCGGCGGATCTGGCCGGCAAGCGCCTGATGCTGGAGCCGGGATCCAACGAGCTGCTGACCTATCTGCATCACTATACGCAGGCCAGGCAGTGGAACACCCTCCCCTACGAGCAGGGGCTGCAGGCGCTGCTGACCGGCAAGGCTGACGCCATCAGCGCCTACAGCTCCACCGAGCCCTTCGCCCTGACTCAACTGAACATCCCCTACCGGGTGTTCAATCCCCGCGACATCGGCTTTGACTTCTACGGCGACAACCTCTTTACCTCTGAGCACGAGCTCGCCACCGGGCAGGAGCGGGTCCATGCCTTCCTGCAGGCGAGCCTCAAGGGGTGGCGCTATGCCATGGACAATCCCGAGGAGATGATAGACCTCATCATGACGCAGTATCCGAGTGGGGCCGGACGCGAGCAGCTGGCGTTCGAGGCCCGCGAAACCCGGGCGCTGATGCAGCCCGACCTCATAGAGCCGGGCTACATGCAGCAGGAGCGCTGGCTGCAGATCGCCAGAACCTATCTGGATGCCGGCATGATCAAGGCGGTGCCCAACCTGGCCCCCTTCATCTACAACAGTGCCCAGGCCAGCCTGCGCCAGCAGCGGCAACTGCTCGACAGGAGCGTGGCGGTGGCCATGCTGATCACCTTCTCCCTGCTGGCCCTGCTCGGCATCTTCCTGTATCTCCATCTGCGGCTGCGCCAGGAGGCGCGGGATCGCCAGCGGCTCACCCGGGAGCTGGCCCAGCGCGAGCAGCACTATCGCTTCGTGGCGGAGAACAGCGCCGACGTCATCTGGACCATGGACACCGCCTCCTTGCGGTTTCGCTACGTCAGCCCGGCCATAGGCCCCCTTAGCGGTTACGAGCCCGACGAGCTCTTCACCATGTCCCTCAAGCAACTGCTGCCCGACGAATCCAGGCGACAGCTGCGCGAGGAGATGAGCGCCGCCCTGGCCGCCTGGCAACGGGGTGAGCAGGCCCAGACCCGCTGCGTCATCCACTCCCAGCTGCGCCACAAGGATGGGCATCTGGTGGCCATAGAGACGGTCACCACCCTGCACGGCAACACCCGGGCGCGACCGGACGCCATCCTGGGGGTGACCCGGGATATCACCGAGCGGGCGGCCCGGGAGGAGATGATGCGCCGTCTCGCCTTCCACGACCCCCTCACCGGCCTGGCCAATCGCCGCCTGCTGCAACAGCGGCTGAAAGAGAGGCTGCAGCAGGCGCCCGAACGTCCCCTGGCCCTCATCTTCATCGATCTCGACCACTTCAAGCCCATCAACGACACCTTCGGCCACGAGACCGGGGATCTGCTGCTCAAGCTGGTGGCCGAGCGCATGGGCCATTGCGTGCGCGAAGAGGATCTGGTGGCGCGGCTGGGGGGCGACGAGTTCGTGATCCTGCTGCCCGATACCGGCGACGCCGCCCTGGGGGTAGCCGACAAGCTGCACCAGAGCCTGCATCATGCGTTCTTGCTCGAGCAGCAGGCGTTGCGCATCTCCAGCAGCATAGGGGTGGCCCTCTATCCGCAGCACGGCACCGATCCCAAGACCCTGATGCACCACGCCGACCAGGCCATGTATCAGGCAAAGAACCAGGGCCGTGGCCGGGTCTGCCTGTTCACGACCACCTGGGATCCGGCGCAGGGGGCCCTGCTGTGGCATCCCGGCCATGAGTGCGGCCATCCCCGCATCGATGCCGAGCATCACCGGCTCTTCATGCTGGCCAACCGCCTGCTGGAGCACATCAAGGATCCGGGCGAACATCCCGAGCCGTTTCTGGAGAGTCTGGCGAGCCTGTTCGAGATGGCCCGCCAGCACTTCGCCTTCGAAGAGCAGTTGCTGGCTGAATACGACTATGGGGAGCTGGCCAGCCATCGACGGGATCACCAGAGGCTGCTGGAGAAGGCCTCCCAGCTGATGGCCGCCGCCAGGGCGGGGACGCTTGGCAACGACGAGCTGCTCAACTTCATCCTTCAGGAGCTGGTGGTCGGCCACATGAGCCAGGCGGACAGGCGCTACTTCCCCCTGTTCACACCAGCGCCCCCCGGGCAGATGACCGAGATCGTCGCCTAGTCCCCCCGCAGGGCGACCACGGGGTCCAGGCGCACCGCCCGCAGCGCCGGGGCGACCCCAGCCAGCAGACCGACCAGGGCGCTGCACCCCAGGGCCAGCAGCAGATAGAGGGGATGGAGGCTGAGCGGCAAGCCGGCCGCCAGCAGGGCGAGCAGCAGCTTGAGCCCCCCGAGCAGGGCCAGCCCCATGGCGCCCCCCAGCAGCGCCAGCACCACGGCTTCGAGCAGAAACAGCAGCAGGATGCGCCGCCGCGGGCAGCCCAGCGCCATCAGCAGGCCCACCTCGGGGATCCGCTCCTGCTGGGCGATGCTCATGATGCTGAAGATGCCGACCGCCCCGATCAGCAGCGAGATGATCCCGAGCCCGCCGACCGCCAGCTTGATGATGGTGAGTATCTTGTCGAGGCTCGCCAGCATGTCCTGCTGGGAGGTGAGGGTAAAATCCTCGGCGCCGTGACGGGCCGTCAGCACCCGCCGGATCTGGGCCGTGATCTCGGCCTCCCCCTGCCCGGCCCCATAGATGACGTCTATCTCCTGCAGCCCCTCCTTGTTGAACAGCGCCTGGGCATGGGCGGCGGGCAGATAGATCATGTCGTCCAGATCGAAGCCGAGAAACTGTCCCTTGGGGGCCAGCACCCCGGCCACCCGAAAGCGGCGATCACCGGCGCGCAGCAGACTCCCCGGCCCGTCGCCGCCCGGGAACAGCTCAGCGGCCACCTTGGCGCCCAGCACCGCATAGGCGCGGGGCATGGCGCTGTCGTCCGCGGGCAGAAAGCGCCCCTGCACCAGGGTAAGGCGCCAGCCAAGGAGCGCCGCCGAGCCGGTGCCCAGAATGGCCGTGCTGCGGGTCAGCCCCCGGCTGCGCACCTCCCCCTGCCCCTGCACCACCGGCAGGGCGGCTTCTACCCCTGGCAACCTGGCGAGGGCATCGGCATCCTCCAGCAGCAGGGGGCGGCTGCTGGAGAGGATGCCTGGCGGGCCGCCGGCGGTCTCGGTCTTGCCCGGGGTCACGGCGATCAGCCGGGTCCCGAACTGGGAGAAGCTGTCGAGCAGATAGAGCCTGAGCCCCTCGCCTATGCCGGTGAGCAGGGTCACGGAGGCGATCCCGATGGCGATGCCGAGCGCCGACAGCAGGCTGCGGCTGCGCCCTGCCAGCAAGGCGCGCCAGAGCCAGAACAGCAGATCAGCGGCGCGCATCAGCCACCGCTCCACTGCCCGCTGCGCAGACTGCTGACCGGATCCTGCCGCGCCGCCCGGGAGGCGGGCAGCCAGCTGAAGAAGAGCCCGGTCAGCAGGGCAGCGGGTATGGTGCAGAGGGTCGCGAGCCAGGGCACCGCAGCCGGGAAGCTCGGCCAGATCAGCGCGGCGAGGGCCACCAGGGCATAGCCCAGGGCCGTGCCAAACAGGGCGCCACCGCCGCTCAGCAGCAGCGCCTCCCACAAGAACAGCTGGCGGATCTGGCGGCTGTCGGCCCCCAGCGCCTTGAGCAGGCCTATCTCGCCAGTGCGCTGGCGGGTGCTGATCAACGCCAGATTCATCATCATGATGCCGGAGACCAGCAGGCTGATGGCCCCGATACCGGCGACCGCCAGGGTGAGGGTGGCCAGAATGGTAGAAAAAGTGGCCAGCATGGCGTCACGCCGCACCAGGGTGATATCGAGCACCCCGTGGCGCCCCTGCATCAGCTGCTCCAGCCGCGTGATCAGCGGGGGCACAGCTTGCCCGGCCAACGGCTGGATCAGCAGGCGAAACAGCCCCTCGGTATTGAACAGCCCCATGGCGCTGCCGACCGGGATCAGCGCCGCCTCGGCCATGTCCATCCCCAGATTGCTGCTCTGGCTGGTGAAGACCCCCACCACCCGAAAGCGGCGATTGTCAAAACGCAGCCACTGGCCGACCGGATCCGCCTGACCGAACAACTCACGGGCCGCCACGTCTCCGAGCAGGGCGACCGGCCTGTCCTCTGTGGCCTCCCCCGGCAGCCAGCGGCCGGCGAGCAGGGTCAGCCCGTGGGTATGCCGCAAGTCGTTGCTGCTGCCAAGCAGTATGGTCTGGCGCACCCGGGCCCCCTGCTTGGCCTCGGCAAAGCCCATCACCAGCGGCACCAGCCTGAGCTGGGGCTGATGCTGGCCCAGGTAGTGCATGTCATCCAGGGTGATCTCCCGCAGGCTGTTGCCGGTCACCGGCGGCAGCCCGCCCGTGGTCTCCTTGCGGCCCGGGAACATCACCAGCAGATCCTTGCCAAGGGAGCTGAACTGCTCGGCCACATAGCGCCTCGCCCCCTCTCCCAGCGCGGTGAGCAGCAGCACCGAGGTGACGCTCAGGCTCACCGCCAGGATCAGCACCAGCGCTCGCGTGCGCTGGCGCAGCAGGGCCACGGCGGCGAAGCGGAGGGCATCGGGGCGTCGCATTCAGCCCCCGCCGCTGTCGCTGCTGATGCGGCCGTCATCCATCGAGAGCCGCCTGCCCGCCCGCTCGCCGAGGCGAGGGTCGTGGGTCACCACCACCAGGGTCATGCCCTGCTCCCGGTTGAGCCCCTCAAGCAGGGTGATCACCTCCTCCCCGGAGCGGGAGTCCAGGTTGCCGGTGGGCTCGTCCGCCAGAATGAGGCGCGGCGCCATGGCCATGGCCCGGGCGATGGCGACCCGCTGGCGCTGACCGCCGGAGAGCTCGGCGGGCCTGTGGTCGGCTCTATTGTCCAGCCTCAGCTCCTCCAGCAGGCGCTGGCTGCGACTGTGGCGCTCGGCGGGGGGGACGCCGCACAGCATCAGCGGCAGCTCGACGTTTTCCCGGGCGGTGAGGCGGGAGATGAGGTGAAACGACTGGAACACGAAGCCGATGCGCTGGCCCCGCAGCCGGGCCAGCGCGGGCTCTGACAGGGTGGCCGTGTCCTCCCCTCCCAGCCAGTAGCGCCCCTCGTCTGGCCGGTCCAAGAGCCCCAGCACGTTGAGCAGGGTCGACTTGCCGGAGCCCGAGGGGCCCATCACTGCCAGATACTCCCCCTCGGCGACCCGCAGGGAGACTTGCGCGAGGGCCGCCACCTCAGTGCCCCCCAGGGTGAAGCGACGGCTGACGGCCTCGAGGCGAATGAGATCACTCATCCGTCTGCTCCTTGGCGGCGGTGAAGGGCCCCTCCCCGACTATCTGGCCGGGCTGGGCCGCCAGCCTGTCACCGGCGGCCAGCCCCTCCGCCACCTCAATCCAGTTCCAGTTCTCCACCCCCCAGCGGGGCAGCACCCGCACCAGCCGATCCCCCTCCAGCCGCAGCACGCTGCCATCGTCGGCCCGGCTGCTGGCCGCCACCCGCAGCACATCGGTGGCGCGGGTCACCTCCACCTCGAGATCGGCGCTGTAGCCGATGAGCAGGGGCACGTCGCTCGGCGGGGCGGTGAGCGCCGCCTCCACCTCCACGGTGCGAGCCTGCTTCTCCAGCTCCTTCACATAGGGGGCGATACGGGTGACGGTGGCGGCAAAGTCGCGCCCGGGCATGGCATCGAGCAGAACCCGGGCGCTCTGGCCCACCCTGAGGCGGGCGGCATCCACTTCATCTATGGGGGCCGAGACATAGAGGCAGCGATCGTCGATGAGATCGATGACGGGGGGCATGGCCACCCCTGGGGGTGAGGGGGTCATGTATTCGCCAAGCTTGCTGTTGACCTCGGCCACCACCCCGGCAAAGGGCGCCAACAGTCGGCGCTCGGCCAGGCGGGCCTCCACCTGGGCGACCAGCGCCTCGTCCACCCGCTCCTGCTGGCGGGAGGCCCGGCAGATATAGCGGCGGGTATCGGCCAGGTTCTGGGCCTGCTCCGCCAGGGTGCGGGAGGTGAGGTTCTTGGCGAGCAGGGTGGCCAGCCGGTTGGCCTCCCGCTCGTAGTAGGCGGCCTCGCTGCAGCGCTCCTCGCGCTGGGTCTTGCCGAGGGCCTGCTGGGCGCGGGCGCGGCTGAGATCGGCGCGAATGTCCTCGCTCCAGAGGGTCAGCAGCAGATCCCCCTGCGCCACCTTGTCCCCGGCCTTGACGGCGATCTGCGCCACCACGCCGCCACCGGGCAGACTGAGCCCGGCCCGCTGGCACGACTTGATGGTGCCGGCCCGGGTGTTGACCAGGGTCACCAGCACATCCCCTCGCCCCACCGCCACCAGCTTGACCGGCGTCCCCTGGGGTCGCCACCACCATGCCAGGGCCGCCACCGCCACCCCGGCACCCGCCGCCCACCACAGCCAGCCTCTCTTCATCGCGCATCCTTTCGCTATTGACTCCCGTCACGTCTGGCAGGAGAGCAGGGCATCATTTCGCCTTCGCTAGTGCCTCCCGTCATGAGCGTCGGGAGAGCAGGGCATAATAGAGCAAGGGTATCACCACAGAGGTGAGCAAGGAGGAGACCAGGATCCCGAAAATCAGGCTGATGGCCAGTCCGTTGAAGATGGGATCATCGAGGATAAACAGGGCCCCGATCATCGCGGCCAGCGCCGTTAGCATGATGGGTTTGGCCCGCACCTGCGCCGCTTCGATCACCGCCTGCTCGAACGCCACTCCGGCGCGGCGCTGCTGCTCGATAAAGTCCACCAGCAGGATGCTGTTGCGTACGATGATCCCGGCCAGCGCGATCATCCCGATCATCGAGGTCGCGGTAAACTGAGCCCCCAACAGGGCGTGGCCCGGCATCACCCCGATGAGGGTGAGCGGAATGGGGGCCATGATGATGAGCGGCACCAGATAGGAGCGGAACTGGGCCACCACCAGCAGGTAGATGAGGATCATCCCCACCCCGTAGGCGATCCCCATGTCGCGGAAGGTCTCGTAGGTGATCTTCCACTCCCCGTCCCACAACAGCGCCACCTCCCCCAGCTTGTCGGGCTGCTGCACGTAATATTGGGGCAGGTCGATGTCGGCACCGGCGGCAAACATGCCGTAGAGCGGGCTGTCGGTATGGCCGCCCATGTCGGCCACCACCATCACCATGGGCTGCATATTCTTGTGCATGATATAGCTGGGGGCTACCTCGTCACGGCGACTCACCAGCTCGGAGAGCCGTACCAGCTGGCCGCTCTGGCTGCGCACCTTGAGGGCCAGTACGCCCGCCAGATCCCGTTTGTCACCGGGGGCCAGTTCGATGCGGATCGGCACCGGATACTTGGCGCCGTGCCCCTGCAGCCAGCTGGCATCCTGATAACCCACCCCACCATTGAGGGTATTCACCAGATCCCCGAGATCGACCCCGAGCAGGGCCGCTTTGCTGCGATCCACCACCAGCCGCCACTTTGGCTGCGGGTCGGTCAGATAGATATCCACGTCCACCAGATCCGCCGTGGCCACAAAACGGGCCTGAACGGCGCGCGCCGCCGCTTCACGGGCGGCCGGTGTCGGGCCATAGATTTCGGCAACGATGGGTGACCAGACCGGCGGGCCGGGTGGCACTTCCACGACTTTGAGGTTGCCCCCCACCGCGCTGGCGATAGCCTGCAGAGGTGCCCGTACCGACTGGGCAATCTGGTGACTGCTGCGATCCCGTTCATGCTTGTCCACCAGATTGACCTGAATATCCCCCACGTTGGCGCCGCTGCGGATGAAGTAGTGGCGCACCAGGCCGTTGAAATTGATGGGGGCTGCGGTACCGGCGTAGATCTGGTAATCCTTCACCTCCGCCACCTTGGCAAGCTCCCGCCCGACCGCCAGCAGGGTGCGCTCGGTCTGCTCCAGGGTCGCCCCCTCCGGCATATCGAGCACCAGCTGGAATTCCGACTTGTTGTCAAAGGGGAGCATCTTGAGCACCACCCACTGCACCACCGGCATGGCGGCGGCGCCCGCGACCAGCAGCAGGATGGCCAGCCAGAGCTTGTGTCTGGCCCGCTTGGCGCCGTCACCGATCAGAAAAGGGGTCATCAGCCGGTGAAAGAGATCAGCCTTGGCCTCGCCGTGGGTAGCGTGCACCTCACCCTTGAGCAAATGGTTCGCCAGCCAGGGGGAGAAGATAAAGGCAACCAGCAGGGAGATGAGCATCCCCATGCTGGCATTGATGGGAATGGGGCTCATGTAGGGGCCCATCAGGCCGCTGACAAAGGCCATCGGCAACAGGGCCGCGATAACGGTCAGGGTCGCCAGTATGGTCGGCCCCCCCACCTCGTCCACCGCCCCCGGAATAAGATCCTTGAGCACCCCCTTGCCCAGGCCGCGATGGCGGTAGATGTTCTCCACCACGACTATGGCGTCATCCACCAGGATGCCGATGGAGAAGATCAGCGCAAACAGCGATACCCGGTTGAGGGTAAAACCCCAGGCCCAGCTGGCAAACAGGGTCAGTGCCAGGGTGATGACGATGGCAACGCCCACCACCAGTGCCTCGCGCCAGCCCATGCTCACCAGTACCAGCAGCACCACCGCCGTGGTGGCAAAAATCAGCTTGCCGATGAGAGTGTTGGATTTGGTCTCGGCGGTGACGCCGTAGTCCCGGGTCACCGTCACCTCGACGCCAGTCGGAATGAGTCGATTTTTGAGGCTCTCGACCCGCGCCTCTACCCGCTTGGCCACATCGACCGCGTTCTGACCCGGCTGCTTGCCAATGACCAGCGTCACCGCCGGATAACTGGCCTGCCCCAGCCCCATCCAGCTGCGCTTGGTCGGGGTCTCCTGACCCAGAGAGACACTGGCCACCTCCCCCAGATAGACCGGCTTGCCGTCGTGCAGCCCCACCACCAGCTCGCGGGCCTCCTGCTCGCTTTGCAGAAACTGCCCCACCTGCACCTTGATCTCCCGGTTATCTTGCTCGATGGCCTGTGTCGGGCCCACCTGATTGGCGGCCGCAACTCGCTGACTCAGCTCACCCCAACTGATGCCATGGGCGCTGAGGGGCGCCGGGTCCGGCATCACCCGCAGCACGGCGCGCTGGCTGCCAAGAGTGTAAATATCGCGGGTACCGGGAATGCGCTTGAGTTCGGTCTCCAGCTCATGGGCGACCCGGGTCAGCTCGGGGGCCCCCAGTTGCTTACTCCAGAGCGTGAGGCTGACGATGGGGACATCATCGATCCCCCGGGGTTTCACCAATGGCTGACCGACCCCGATCCCCTGTGGCAGCCAGTCGCGGTTGGAGTCGAGCTGGTTGTTGAGATCGACGATGGCCTGCTCGCGGCTCACCCCCACCTTGAACACCACTACCAGCAGGGCCCCATCGGGTTGGGAGAAGGAGTAGAGGGTATCGATCCCCTTTATCTGGGAGACCACCTGCTCGGCAGGGGTAGTGACGAGAGAGGCCACTTCAGCCGGAGTGGCTCCCGGGAAGGGAATGTAGACATCGGCGAAGGTGACATCGATCTGCGGCTCCTCCTCCTTGGGGGTCACCAGTACAGCAAACAGGCCGAGCAACAGCCCCACCAGCGCCAACAGCGGAGTGATGGCCGAGCCCTGAAACAGCGCAGCCAGCCGACCGGCAGGCCCCAGCCTCTCCTTGTTGCCGTTCAGCTCGCTACTCATGGGCCACCTCCTGCTGCTGCGCCCAGGCATCGGGAGCCAGCTTGTCACCGGCTTGCAGACCGGCCAGGATCTCGCACTGTCCCTCGACGCAATGGCCGACCCGCACCGGCGTCAAGGCCCAGCCAGCGGGCTGCTGCAGATAGACACCGTTGAACTCCCCTTGCCGCAGCAGGGAGCGGTCCGGCACCTGCAGCACCTGACGCTCACCCTGCTTGAGCTGCACCTTGAGCCACATGCCGGGCAATACCCCGGCGGTTTGCGGCGGCAGGTCGAGGCGCAACTTGAAGGCGTGGCTCTGGCTGTCGGCATAGTTGAAGCGGGTCAGTTTGGCGGGGGTAACGGTCTTGTCATCGGGCAGCAGCACCTGCACATCCGCAGGTTGACCGGCGAGGGCGAGCGCGGATTGGGGCAATTCCACCTCCACTCGCAATTCGTCAAGGGAGAAGCCGGAGAGCAGCGGCGTACCCGGGGCCACCGTCTCCCCCAACTCCACCAACCGTTTGGTCACCACACCGGCGTAGGGGGCCAGTATGCGGGTATAACCGTAGGCCTCGCGGGCCTGAGTGAGGGCCGCATCGGCCGCATTCACCTCGGCGCGGGCGGCGCGATCGGAGGCCTCGGCATTATCAAGCTGGGCGCGGGTGATCACCCCCTTGGCAATCAGCGCCTGAAAGCGGGCGAGCTGGCGCTCTGCCTCCACCTGCTGGGCCTGCGCCCGGGCTAGTCGCGCCTCGGCCCCCGTGACGGCGGCAAACTGCTCTTTGCCGCTGATCTCCAGCAACGGTTGCCCCGCCACCACCTCGTCGTTCACATCCACCAGCATGCGGGAGACCCGGCCGCTGGTCTGGGCCGCCACAGTCCCCTGATGGATGGCGCTGACGGTACCATCCAGGGTCAGCCAGTCGGTCACCGGCTGTGGCGCCACTGTCAACAAGGGCTCTGTCTGCGGGGGCTCTGTCAGTGGGGCAATAGGCTCCCCTGCTGCGGCCAGGGCCTGGGTGGATGTCATGGCCTGCGATGTCATCACCAGCAAGGTGATCCCCAGCAACCGGATCTTTTCCATCATCACTCTCCTTCCCTAGCGTCATCAGTCACTTCACGGGATCAGGCGGTATGGGGCTGGCGAGCCTTGTTCCGTGCGTGAACCAGCACCCGGTCGACCAGCAAGATCCCGGCCACCATGGCCGCTATAAACAACATTATCATGGGCTGCCCGCTGGAAATGAGACTCAAGGCTGGCCCAGGGCAGATGCCCGCCAGCCCCCAGCCGATGCCAAACAGCGCGGCTCCGCCTACCAGGGATCCATCCAGCACGGGGGGCGGCACGGCGACGATGGGCTCACCCAGCAGGCTCCGGCTGCGAGGCTTCACCAGCAGGAAGTAACCCGGCATAAAGACCAGCAGGGCGCCTCCCATCACGAAGGCGAGGCTGGGATCCCAGCCTCCCGCCAGATCGAGAAAGGCGATGACCCGGGCCGGATCCACCATGCCGGAGATGGCCATCCCCAGCCCAAACAGCAAACCCGCGAGCAAACTTGTCAGCAATCTCATGGCAATCAACCTGTCAGAAGAGGTGGTGGGTCAGAAAGACGGTGATGACACCGGCCGCCATAAAGGTCAGGGTGGCGACGATGGAGCGCAGGGAGAGCCGCCCCATGCCGCAGATGCCGTGACCGCTGGTGCAGCCATTGCCAAGGCGGGTGCCTATGCCCACCAGCAGGCCGGCCAGCAGCACGACGGGCCAGCCAGGCAGACCCGTGAAGGCGGGCATGGTGGCCCAGCCCAGGGTCAGTGCCAGCCAGGCACCGCCCCCCAACCCCAGCAGAAACAGCCAGCGCCACGGCGCCCGGTGTTGCAAGGCGCCGGCCAGAATGCCGCTGATCCCGGCGACCCTGCCGTTGAACAACATCAGGATCAGGGCCGACAGCCCCGCCAGCATGCCGCCGCCCAAAGAGAGCAGCCATTGGCTTTCCATCATCAAGATTCCTTATTTTCTGAGTGACAAAAATGGGTTTGCAGCGCCGCCAGCACATCGGCGGCCGCCTCGCTCACCAGCGAGTAGTAGATCTGCTGTGAGACCTTGCGCGAACGGATAAGGCCATGGCGCTTCAATACCGAAAGTTGCTGGGAGAAGGCCGACTGCCCGAGCTGGCTGTGGGCCAGCAGCTCCCCGACCCCCTTCTCCCCCTCCACCAGCTGGCAGAGCACCATCAGGCGCTCAGGGTGGGCCAACGCCTTGAGCAGGGAGGCGGCCGCCGTCGCGTGTCCGGTCATCTCGTCGAATGGGCTCATAAGCATAAATTAGCAATTGCTGATATTTAGTCTATTGTATAAATCAACACTAAATTAGCAACCACTAAACAACCAAAAAAGAGGAGAGACACATGACAGTCGATAACGGAGTCAGAGTGGTCGCAGGCTGCATCTTGCTGCTGTCGCTGCTGCTCACTGCCTGGGTCCACCCGGGCTTCGTCTGGCTGAGCGTCTTTGTCGGGGTCAACCTGATACAGAGTGCGTTCACCGGCTTCTGCCCCGCCGCCATGATCCTGAAGCGAATGGGCATGAAATAGCCCAGACCGGACGATGAAAACGAGGGAGCTATGGCTCCCTCGTGGTAAAACCTCATTTTGTTTCAATATGTTGCTGTCGGGGGCCCAGGGTTTACCCCGGCGGCCGTATCGGCTACCATGTCGCCTCTAATCAATAGCGGAGACCGTCGGTGGGCAACTCATCAAGTGACAGATCCACGCCGACTCCTGTCGTCGGCACCCTGGTCGCGAGCTAGCCGCAGAGTCCCTCTGCCGCAACTCGCAGCCCTGCGAGAAGCGGAAATCCACTCCCCTCTTCTCTTTATACACTTGACGTCGGGTGACTCCTGGCCAATGGCCATGGGCGCCTTGCCTGCATAGTTTCTGCTTCCCACAAGGAGGCTGCTATGCGTTTGATATCAACCCAGTCTGTATCGACTCACCCCCTGCTGAACAAGCTGGGCCTTGGCATGCTGCCGCGCTGGCTGCGGGGCAAACGGCGCCAGCACCACTACCGGCTGCAGATCCGCTGCGAGGATCGCGCCGATCTGGAGCAGGTGCTGGAGATGGTGAACCACACCCTGCAACCGGCCGGGCTGCACCCAATGCAGTCCATGACACCGGGCCGCAGCGGCGGGCGTGAGCTGGTGCTCAACCTCCAGTGCACCCCGCCCCAGCGCCGCTATCTGGTGCAGTTTGTCCATCAGGTCGGGGCCGCCCACCCGGTTCGCTGGGAACTGCGCCCTCGCGGTGGCGATCCCGGGCGCACCTGACAGCACCATACTGTGTTAACCAGAGTTCAGGGGCCGGCCATGCTGGCCCCCTGAACTCTGGGGCGCGCTCTCTGCCCGGCACCTATGGGGATGCACAGGGGACGCCCCGCACGCCGTGTTTCATTTTTTGCTGGCCAGCAGCGCAATCATCGCAGGGCTCTTCCGCCCTCTTGTGCGGCGTTTCATCATGGATTGCGTGCAGCCATCGCTCATCAGAAGGAGTACCCCATGAGAATGTGGCAACAATTTGATCTGCTTGCCCTGATCGACACCCTGGCCAGCCTGCTGCTCGCCTTCGTGCTCGGCAGCCTGGTCGGGCTGGAGCGCCAGTACCGCCAGCGCACCGCCGGCCTTCGCACCAACGTGCTGGTCGCCGTGGGGGCGGCCCTGTTCGTCAACCTGGCCCAGCGCATCTATGACCTGCACGGCGGCAGCTATGGGGTGGTGCACGTGGTGGCCTATATCGTCTCCGGCATCGGCTTTCTCGGCGCCGGTGTCATCATGCGCGAGTCGGGCAACATCCGCGGCATCAACACCGCCGCCACCCTCTGGGGCGTGGCGGCGGTGGGGGCGGCCAGCGGCGCCGGCTTCGCCATGGAGGCCATCCTCGGCGCCCTCTTCGTGCTGGCGGCCAACACCCTGCTGCGCCCCCTGGTCAATCAGATCAACCGTCATCCGGTGGACAATACCGACACCGAGGTGACCTACCGCGTCACGGCGCTCATCCGCCGCACTCACCAGAAAGAGGTGCTGCCCTGGCTGGAGCAGAAGCTGGAGCAGGCCAACTACCCCCTGAGCGAGCTGGATATAGAGCCCTTCGGGGAGCAGGACATCGAGATCTCGGCTGTGCTGCTCGCCACCTCCATCGACGGCGACGAGCTGGACGCCCTGATGAAGACGCTCGGGGAGCATCCCCGCATCAAGCAGATCTTCTGGCGCGCCAGCACCACGGACTGAGCCCGCTGCCCACAGCAAAAAGCCCCGCCAGCAATGGCGGGGCTTTTTCATATGAGACCTGATGGATGACTAGCGGCGACTGCGCCAGCGCACCCTGGGGGGGATCACCTGGGCGGTCTGCTCAGGAGGGTTACCCGCGATCAGCTGCTGCATCAGCTCGAAGGCGGCCCGGGCCAGGGTCGGACAATCCTGCGCCACCGAGTCGATGCGCATGGGAATGCAGTCGAGCAGATCGTGATCGTCGAAGGTGCACAGGCGCATGCCTGTCTCCATCAGCCCCGCCTCGTTGAGGTAGCGCAGCACCCCTTCCAGCAGGGTGAAGGAGGCGGTGAAGAGCCCCCGGGGCGGCGCCCCGAGCTCCTCCACCAGCTCGGCCATCAGCTGATAACCCGAGCTCGGCTGATAGTCGCGATGGCGTACCCGGGCGGGATCTGCCTCCAGCCCGGCCCGGTGCAGACCCAGCTCATAGCCCGCCAGCCGGTGACGGCTGGGGGAGAGATCCAGCAGGCCGCCGAAGTAGTAGATCTCGGTGTCGCACTCGATCGCCATGTCCCGTACCAGCTCGGCGGTGGCCTTGCAGGCGTCCGAGATCACCATGGGCAGGCGCGACTCGCCGATGTGGCGGTCGAGCTGCACCACCGGCAGGCGGTCGTGAATGCGGGCATAGATGTCGTCGCTGTGGCCGCTGGAGGCGACGATGAGGCCGTCCACCTGGCGGCTGATGAGGTTGTCCACCACCCGCTGCTCCAGGGTGGGATCATCCTCGGAGCAGGCGATCAGCAGCTGGATCCCCGCCTCCCGGCAGTGGGCCTCCAGGGCGCGCGCTATGCTGGCAAACCCGAAGTTGGTGAGATCGGGGATCACCAGCCCCCAGGTGTAGCTGCGGCTCTCGCGCAGGGAGCGGGCATGAAAGCTCGGCTGATAGTGGCACTCGTCCGCCACCGCCTGGATCCGCTTGCGGGTATCGTCGGCAATCCTGTACTCCGCACTCTTGCCGTTGAGCACCAGGCTGGCGGTGGCCTTGGAGACCCCCGCGAGCTCGGCTATCTGGGCAATCGTGATCCGTTTCTTCTTCTCCACCTGACCTCCCGGCACACTGAGACCGGGCTATTGTACTAGGCAGGCCGCCAGCGGCCAGTGATCGAGACAAATTTTGCTGCCATCACCACCGCAACGTGCGGAAAGTACTGGGTTTTCACCGGGGAAGTAGCGGGTAGACAGGGTCTGGCGGCCGCCGTCCACGAAACACTCCAGGCTGGAGCTGTCGCACAGGACGGTGATCTTGCCTCCAAGCCAGGGGCTGCATCGCTCCTCCCAGGCCCCGCTCTGCCAGTTCTGGCGGCGCAGGATGATGCGTCCCGGCTGCCAGTGCAGCTCGACCAGGGTGCCGAACCAGAGGCTCCCCTCCCCGCCGAGGTGCAGATCGAGCCAGGCCGAATCGATGGCAAGGCCAGGCAGCTCGTCCACAGCCCCCTCGAAGCGGGTCTGCTCCCCCTTCAATGCCGCGAGCTCCACCACCGGCCGCTGGCAGAGCCACTCATCCTGCCAGAACAGCTCCCGCGGGCAGCTCATCTGGTGCAGCCAGCCATAGGGGATGGTGGGCTGGCTCATCTCGTTCTCCTCCGGCAACCCCAGCCAGCCGAACAAGAGGCGCCGCCCCTGGCTGTCCTGGGTGGTTTGCGGTGCATAGAATTCGAAGCCCCGGTCCAGCTCGTGGAAGGCGCCGTGAACGAAACGCTCGCCGTCGAAGGCGCCTGCCAGCCAGCCGCACTGATAGAGATTGCGATAATCGTCCCCCAGCGGGGCAATCCCCTGGGGGCAGCTGATCAGCACATGGCGATCCCCTAGCGGGAAGAGATCCGGGCACTCCCACATATAGCCAAAGTCCCCCAGCCCCCCGCGCCCGCTACCGGCGATGGGGCCCACCAGCGTCCAGGCATCCAGCGCGTCGCCGCGATAGAGCAGCACTTCACCCTTGTCATCCAGGGTGCGGGCTCCCAGCACCATCAGCCACTGCTGGCCGTCGTGCCACACCTTGGGGTCGCGCACATGGCCGCTGTAGCCTGGCGGCAGATCCAGCACAGGCCCCAGCTTGGCAAAACCGCCCTCACCGTCGGCGCGGGCCAGACACTGGTAGGCGGTGCGGCTGCCATCCGGGTATTTGACGTTGCCGGTGTAGACGAGGGTCAGGCGCCCCTGCTCGTCGCTCACCGCCGAGCCCGAATAGCAGCCGTGGCTCTCATAGGCCTCGGTGGGCAGGAGCGCCACCGGCTCGTGCTGCCAGTGCAGCAGATCGGTGGAGGTGACGTGGCCCCAGCCCTTGTTGCGATGCTCGCAACCGAGCGGATTCCACTGGTAGAAGAGGTGGTAGCGCCCGTCGTGCTCGATAAAGCCGTTCGGGTCGTTGAGCAGCCCCACCGGGGCTGCCAGGTGCCAGCGGGGCCGATGGGGATCGGCCGCCGCCTTGAGCTGTCCGGCCAGCAGGGACCGGACAACCTGGTTGAGGAGATAGGCGTCCTTCATCACTCCACCTTGTACTTGAGCAGGTAGGAGGCGGCGAAGGCGGCACCGAAGGCGATCACCAGCCCGATGACGTAGTGGATGAGGCTCATGGGCTGGACGATGGCCATGCCGGGGATCCCGGTCAGCCCCACCGCCGTCATGCCCACCTTGGCCGCCACCACGTAGGCGCCGCCGCAAGCCCCGCCGAACAGACCGGCCAGGAAGGGTTTGATGTAGCGCAGGTTGACACCAAAGATCGCCGCCTCCGTGATGCCGAGCAGGCAGGACATGGCCGCCGGTACGGTAATCGCCTTGATCTTCACATCCCGGGTCTTGAAGTAGACCGCGAGGCAGGCACCGCCCTGGGCCACGTTGGCCATGGCCCAGATGGGCAGCAGGAAGTTGACCCCGATCTGCGGGTTGGTCAGCAGCCCCGCCTCGATGGCATGGAAGCTGTGATGGATGCCGGTGATGACGATAAGCGAGTAAGTACCGCCAAACACCAGCCCCGCCAGCCAGCCCGCCTGCTCATAGAGGGCGCTCAGGCCGAACGAGATGCCATCCCCCAGCACCCGACCCGCCGGGCCGATAAAGAGCAGCGCCACGAAGCCGGTGATGATGACGGTCAGGAAAGGGGTGAGGATGAGATCCAGCGCATCCGGGATGCGCCTTCTCAGCTGTTTCTCCAGGTGCGACATGAACCAGACCGCCAGCAGCACCGGGAAGACGGTGCCCTGATAGCCGATCATGGCCACATCCAGCCCGAAGAAGTCCATGGTCTTGAAGCCGCCGGCCACGCCCCAGGCGTTGGTCAGGGCCGGGTGGGTGAGAATGCCGCCGAGGGTCGCCCCGAGGTAGGGGTGGCCGCCAAACTCCCGCGCCGCCGTGAAGCCGATCAGGATCGGCAGTATGATGAAGGCCGCCGAGCTGAACATGTCGAGCATCACAAACAGCGCGCTGTCGGCATTGACCCAGCCGTAGGTGCGCACCATGCCGAGCAGCCCCATCAGCAGGCCGGACGCGACTATGGCCGGAATGATGGGCACGAAGATGTTGGAGAGGGTCCGCGCCAGGCGCTGGGCCACATTGAGCTTGGCCGTCGCCATGTCGGTCAGCTCCGCCTTGCTGGCGGTGCCGGTCCCGGTCAGGGTGACGAACTCGGCATAGACCTTGTTGACCAGGCCGGTGCCGAAAATGACCTGAATTTGGCCGGCGTTGCTGAAGCACCCCTTGACCCCGTCCAGCTTGTCGATGGCGGCCTTGTTCACCTTGCTGTCGTCCGCCAGCACCAGCCGCAGCCGGGTGGCGCAGTGGGCGGCGCTGACGATGTTCTCCCTGCCCCCGAGCAGGGGCACCAGATCCTTGGCTATCGCACTGATATTCATAATCTTCCTCTTATGACCCGCCAGCTGGCGGGCCCTTGTCACATGAGAGTAGGGGCTGTCGAGCCGGGCTTCTAGCCGCAGATCAACGGCCGCTTGCGCCCGATCGCAAAAATTCATCCAGCAGGGTGTGGGTGGGCAGCGCCGTCATGGCCCCCTTGGCGGTGGTGGCGAGCGCCCCGCAGCCGTGGGCCTGAGCCAGGATGGCGGGCAGCTCGGCCAGCGTCGGCAGCGACGAGCGCCCGGCCAGCGCCGCCAGGAGACCGGCGACGAAGGCATCCCCCGCCCCCGTGGTGTCGATGGGCGTCACTTTCTGCCCCACCCACTCCAGCAACTCGCCACCCACACGGGCCACCACACCGGCCGCCCCCCGGGTCACCAGCACCAGGGCTGGCCCTGAAAGGGTGGCGAGCCCCGCGGCGAGATCATCCAGGCCGCTCAGCAGTTGCAGCTCCTCCACCGAGAGCTTGACCACGTCCGCCAGGGCCATGGCCTGACGTACCAGCGGCAGCATCTCGGCCGGGTTGCCCCACACCTCGGGCCTCAGGTTCGGGTCAAAGCAGACCCGCCCCCCGGCCGCCTTGATGGCCGCCATGGCCTGCAGGCAACTGCTGCGCACCGGCTCGTTGGCGAGCGCGATGGAGCAGGTGAGCAGCCACTGACCGGCCTCGAAGCGGGGCAAGTCAGCCGGCTCGAGGAACTGGTCGGCACTGGGGCGCACCATAAAGGTGAAGCTGCGCTCCCCCTCTTCATCCAGTTCCACCAGCACGGTCGAGGTGTTATGGGCCGGATCCTGGTTCAGGTGGCGAATGTCGACGCCCTCCCTTGTCAGGGTCTCGGCCATAAAGCGGCCAAAGGGATCGGCGCCGACCCGGCCGATAAAGGCCGATTCCCCGCCGAGCCGGGCAACGCCCACCGCCACGTTGGCGGGCGCACCGCCCGGACACTTGAGGTAGTGCTCCTTCCCTTCCGGGATAAGATCCACCACCGCATCCCCCATTACCCACACACGATTCCCCACCTTGCTACTCCACTGCTGCACAGGATTTGCCAGAGCCGGGCTCTGTTCTCTTGGTCCGCATTATCAGCTAAACCGTTTTAGCCAACCAACAGATCCCGGCGCCGGCTGCCATTTTTGTGATCGGGATAACGAACTAGAACCAGGTTTCCATCTGCACGCCAAAGTTCCACTCGCCACCGGCGGTGAAATCGCTCTGGCCCATAGCATCTGTGCTGGCGTAGTTGTCGAGCTCGGAGGACCAGTCCATCCAGGTGGCGAACACCCGCAACTCGGGTCGCTCGAAGAAGCCGGCGGTCTGCGCCTTGAAGGTGGGGGCGAAGGTGAGCTTGGTGAAGTTGCCGCTCACGGCCTGACGCCCCTTGTAGCCCTGGGGATCCAAGTCCATGTACTGCCAGGCCGCCTCGTAGACCAGCTCTACGTTCTGGCTCAGCACCTGGGCCACCCGGGTGTTGAGGGTCAGCCACTGGTATTCATCCCCTTTCACGTAGCGATCC
The DNA here is from genome assembly GCF_023093515.1 of Aeromonas genomosp. paramedia. Taxonomy (NCBI): domain Bacteria; kingdom Pseudomonadati; phylum Pseudomonadota; class Gammaproteobacteria; order Aeromonadales; family Aeromonadaceae; genus Aeromonas; species Aeromonas genomosp. paramedia. Next base: position 58,243 of record NZ_JAAROG010000007.1, on the reverse strand, counting down.
TGGCTCTGCTCCGCCAGCAGGGCCGGAGCGACACGCCAGCGCGGGTTGAGGTCGGTGGCGCCAAACACGGCGACCCGCACCGCGTCGGCATCCGGCAGCAGCTCGCTGTCGGAGCCCAGTCCCTTGAGCTCGGCCCCCAGGCCATGGCCATAGAGCACGGCGGCCTTGGAGAAGCCGGGGCTGATGCCAAAGAAGCTGTCCGCGTGGTAGGCCACCAGGGTGTGCGCCCCCTTGTCCGCCGCCTCGCTGCCAACGCCGCCGTCGTTGATGCGCGCCTCGTTGTCCTTGGCCGAGAGGCCGTTCAGCATCCACTGCCAGTTGCCGAAGCGGTTGTTCATGGTGAGGATGTAGCTCTCTATGTCCGACAGACCGCTGGCACTGATGTCGCCGTAGTCGCGCCCGTAGAGGGAGAAGTTCGCCTTCCAGCTGTCGGCCAGCTGCACGTCGTAGACGCCGCCGCCGGTCCCGGCCAGGAAGACCACGTCGGAGTCGAGCCAGTGGATGTCGAAGTTGTCCCGATCGAAGCGCTTGCCCGCCCAGAGCACCGAGTGCTGGAAGGGGCCGCTGAAGCTCGCCAGGTCGCCGATCTCGGCAAACACCTGGCGGGTGTTGAGGCTGGAATCGCTGGCGGTCCAGTCGTTGCTGGTCTCCACCCCGTCCGCCAGCATCAGCTTGTAGCGGGCCCAGCTGCCATCGTCGAAGGTCTGGGTCTTCAACAGGTTGGCCTCCATGTAGGTGTCATCCTCGTTGCCAAGACGACCCACGGCCCCGCCCACAGAGCCGGCCGGGGTGATGTAGGGGCCGCCGCGCCCGCCGTTGCCGTTGCCGTTGACCAGAAGGCCGGAGCGGGCGTAGCCGTGGAACTCGAAGCCCTGGGCCCCGGCGGTCTGCTTGTCCACCTTCTCGCTCTGGGCCTTGGCCACCACGGCGGCCTCCCGGGCCTCGCTCGCCTTGCTCTGGGCCTCATCTGCCCGCGCTTCGGCGGCGGCGGCGCGGGACTCTGCCGCCTGCACCCGTGCCTCCAGCGCCGCCAGTCGGGCTTCGATACCGCCATCCGCCGCCCACAGCGGGCTGCTCATCCCCAATCCCAGCGCCACCGCCAGCGCCAACTTGCTCTTGAACATCGTCATCTTCCTCACCTGTCATCTGCCGCCCGTCCGGGCGCTGTTGTTATGGACGAGCAGAGGATAGCTAAACCGCTTTAGCTAACTCAATATGCCAGCTAAACCGTTTCAGCCACTTGTGATCAGAGTAACGTTTGCACAGGGAAAAGCGCCGGGAGTTGTGAGGAGGATCCCTCATCGGGATCCACTCAATAGGGGGGATCTAGGGCAAATGGCAGGCAAAAAGAAAGCCGGCACTGAAGGCCGGCTTGGGTCACGCGAGTCGCGGTTACTTGGTCAGGTCGTCGAAGAAGCGTTTCACCCCTTCGAAGAAGCCTTCGGATTTCGGCTTGTGAGTCTTGGCAGCGGCACCGCTGAAGGACTCGTCCAGCTGGCGCAGCAGATCTTTCTGGGTCTCGGTCAGCTTGACCGGGGTCTCGATCACCACCTTGCACATCAGATCCCCGACCTGGCCGGAGCGCACGGACTTGACGCCCTTGCCCCGCAGGCGGAACAGCTTGCCGGTCTGGGTTTCCGCCGTGACCTTGAGCTTGACCCGGCCATCCAGGGTCGGTACTTCGATCTCGCCACCCAGGGCCGCTGCGGTGAAGCTGATGGGCACCTCGCAGTAGAGATCGTTGCCGTCACGGACGAAGATCTCGTGCTCCTTGACGTGCACCTGTACGTAGAGATCCCCTGCCGGTGCGCCGGCCTCCCCCGCTTCCCCTTCGCCGGAGAGGCGGATGCGATCCCCGGTGTCGACGCCCGCCGGGATCTTCACCGACAGTGTCTTGGTCTTCTGGTAGCGACCCTCGCCATGGCACTTGCGGCAGGGATCCTTGATGATCTTGCCGCGACCGTGACAGTGGGGGCAGGCCTGCTGCACCGCGAAGAAGCCCTGGCGCATCTGCACCTGACCGGAGCCGTGACAGGTCGGGCAGGTATGGGCCTGGCTGCCGGTGTGGGCACCGGACCCGTTGCAGACCTCGCAATGGACCTGGGTCGGGATCTTGATCTCCTTGGAGACCCCGCGCACCGCCTCTTCCAGGGTCAGCTCCATGTTGTAGCGCAGGTCGGAGCCACGGGCCGGGCCGCGACGACCACCCCCACGACCACCGAAGATGTCACCAAACACATCGCCGAAGATGTCACCGAAATCGGCACCACCGCCGAAGCCACCGTGGCCGCCGCCCTGGCTCTGATCCACGCCGGCATGACCGTACTGGTCATAGCGGGCACGCAGGTTCTCGTCGGTCAGGACCTCGTAGGCTTCCTTGACCTCTTTGAACTTCTCTTCCGATGCGGCATCACCCTGATTGCGATCCGGGTGATACTTCATCGCCAGACGCTTGTACGCCTTCTTGATCTCGCGCTCGTCGGCACCTTTCGATACCCCGAGCACTTCGTAGAAATCGCGCTTCGACATACTCATCCTGTTCTACTTGAGCCGTTATGCAGACGGGCGTTGGTTACCCAACGCCCGTAAATTCATTGACGAATCTGCTCACACTCTTACTACGAAGCCGTGATCAAGGCTCATGTGCTGCTCGGAATCCTCATGTATTCACATACACTCCGGTTCCTGCGCTGCTCTTTACCTTGCTGACGGCCTCTCGCGACAGACCGCGAACAGATTCTGAGCCGATGGGCAGAGTCTGCTCTGCCCATCTGGGTTGGGCTTATTTCTTGTCGTCTTTCACTTCTTCGAACTCGGCGTCGACCACGTCGTCGTCAGCCTTGGCGGAAGAAGAGGAGTGACCGGCCTCGGCACCGGCGCCTTGCGCCTGAGCCTGCTGCTGGGCAATCTCCATCAGCTTCTGGGACGCTTCCATCAGAGCCTGTTGCTTGGCTTCGATGGCAGCCTTGTCGTCACCCTTGATGACGGCTTCCAGCTCGGACAGTGCAGTCTCGATCTTGGCCTTGTCATCGCTTGGCAGGGCTTCACCGGCCTCGGTCACCTGCTTGCGTACCGAGTGGACCAGACCGTCAGCCTGGTTGCGGGTCTGCACCAGCTCTTCGAACTTCTTGTCTTCCGCCGCGTTGGCTTCCGCCTCGCGTACCATGCGTTCGATCTCTTCGTCAGACAGACCGGAAGAAGCCTGGATGGTGATCTTCTGCTCCTTGTTGGTCTCCTTGTCTTTCGCGGAGACGTGCAAGATGCCGTTGGCGTCGATGTCGAAGGTCACTTCGATCTGCGGCAGACCGCGCGGTGCCGGACGGATGCCTTCCAGGTTGAACTGGCCCAGGGACTTGTTGTCGCTGGCACGCTTGCGCTCACCCTGCAGCACGTGAATGGTCACGGCAGACTGGTTGTCTTCGGCAGTGGAGAACACCTGGGACTTCTTGGTCGGAATGGTGGTGTTCTTCTCGATCAGCGCAGTCATCACGCTGCCCATGGTCTCGATACCCAGCGACAGCGGGGTCACGTCCAGCAGCAGTACGTCGGTCTTGTCACCGGACAGTACGGCACCCTGGATGGCGGCACCCATGGCCACGGCTTCGTCCGGGTTGACGTCTTTACGCGGCTCTTTGCCAAAGAAGTCGGCAACGGTCTTCTGAACCAGCGGCATACGGGTCTGACCGCCCACCAGGATGACGTCGTCAATTTCGCCGACTGCCAGACCGGAGTCTTTCAGGGCGACACGGACCGGCTCCAGGGAGTCTTTCACCATGTCTTCCACCAGGGATTCCAGCTTGGCGCGGGTCACCTTGATGTTCATGTGCTTCGGACCTGTGGCATCTGCAGTGATGTACGGCAGGTTCACGTCGGTCTGCTGGGCGGAAGAGAGCTCGATCTTGGCCTTCTCGGCGGCATCTTTCAGACGCTGCAGAGCCAGCTGGTCGTTGCGCAGGTCGATGCCCTGCTCGCGCTTGAACTCTTCAACCAGGTAGTTGATGACGCGGTTGTCGAAGTCTTCACCACCCAGGTGGGTGTTACCGTTGGTCGCCAGCACTTCGAAGGTGGTTTCGCCTTCCACTTCGTCGATCTCGATGATGGAGATGTCGAAGGTACCACCACCCAGGTCATACACGGCAACCTTGCGCTCGCCCTTGACCTTGTTCACGCCATAGGCGAAGGCCGCGGCAGTCGGTTCGTTGATGATGCGTTTTACATCCAGACCGGCGATGCGACCGGCATCCTTGGTGGCCTGACGCTGGGCGTCGTTGAAATAGGCCGGTACTGTGATGACGGCTTCGGTCACCGGCTCGCCCAGGTAATCCTCGGCGGTCTTCTTCATCTTCTTCAGCACTTCGGCAGAGATCTGCGGCGGTGCCATCTTCTTGCCTTTGACTTCTACCCAGGCGTCACCGTTGTCAGCCTTGGCGATGGCGTACGGCATGATCTTCAGATCGCGCTGTACTTCTTCATCTTCGAAACGACGGCCAATCAGACGCTTGATGGCGAACAGCGTGTTCTTCGGGTTGGTGATGGCTTGGCGCTTGGCCGGCTGACCAACCAGGATTTCGCCGTCATCGGCATAGGCAATGATGGACGGAGTAGTACGGTCGCCTTCCGCGTTCTCGATCACGCGAGCATGGTCGCCATCCAGAATAGCAACGCAGGAGTTGGTAGTACCCAGGTCAATACCGATGATTTTACCCATTTGACGAATCTCCAAATACTTTGAATAAACTGGCGAGGGGCTCGCCTTAAATACGTTAACGGCTAGGTGGGGCCTGACACTGTGGCTTTCAAGCACCCGACATCAAATTCTTTCCGTGTCACTCAAGTTTCCATGCCACTGAAATCAGATGCCGCCGTGGCCTTGCCACCTATATGGGGTCTCAAGCCGACGCTTCAAGCCCTGACCTTAAAAAACCGCGCATTCTTGCCACTTGGGCGCAAGAGTGCTTGCCAAATGGCGCCATTGCATATTCTGATGGCGCCGCTACCAATAAAAAGCCCGCCGAGCGGCGGGCTCAGCACAGGGACGGGACTCAGGCCGGGGCCTTGGAGACCATCACCATGGCCGGACGGATCACCCGACCGTTGAGTTCATAGCCCTTCTGCATCACGGCGATGACGGTGTTGGGCGCCAGTTCGGCGTTCTCTATCATGCTCATGGCCTGATGGGCATTGGGGTCGAACGGCTGGTTCTGCGGATCCAGGGCAACCAGGCCAAACTTGGCCACCGAGCTCTGCATGGATTTGAGGGTCAGCTCGACCCCTTCGATCATCGGCTTGAGCGCCTCGCTCTCCTTGTCGGCCAGCTCGATGGCGCGCTCCAGGTTGTCCAGCACCGGCAAGAGCTCGGCGGCGAACTTCTCCAGCGCGAACTTGTGGGCCTTCTCCACGTCCTGGGCGGCACGACGACGCAGGTTTTCCATCTCGGCGACGGCACGCACGGCGCGCTCGCGCTCTTCCAGGGAGGCCTGCTGGGCCGCTTCCAGTTGGGCCTCCAGCTCGGCAATGCGGGCCTGCTCGGCTGTCACTTCACTGTCTACATCGGTCGGCTCGACTGGCTGGACTTCCACTTGCTCCATCGCTTCAACCTTTTGTTCTTCGTGGCTCATGACATCTCCAATATTCAGGGTTGCTTATGAGGGGCTGCTGACGTTCAGACAAGCGACACGCGTCAGCGGACCCTGTGTTGGCGCTATTATGGGGACGCAGCCCCGGCTTTCAAGGGGAAAAGGGCATATCAGGCACAATGCCTGCCGCCAGCCGGCCAGCTTGCCACTTTTCGGGGCCGATTGCGCCAAGGGGCATGGAGACAGACAAATCCCCGGCAAAGCGCGGTATACTCCCCGCAAGACTTCCCCAGACCCGATAACCTATGGATTCTCCGTTCAAAACCGTTGCCCTCATCGGCAAGCCCCATCATGAAGGGGCCAACCAGACCCTCAGCGGCCTGTATCAATACCTGAGTACCCGCGGTTTTCGGGTGCTGCTGGAGAGCCGGGTCGCCCAGACCTTGGGGATCCTGGGTGACAACGTGATGGATCTGGTGCAGCTCGGCGAGCAGGCGGATCTCGCCATCGTCGTCGGCGGTGACGGCAACATGCTGGGAGCCGCCCGGGTGCTGTCCCGGTTCGATGTGGCGGTGATAGGGGTGAACCGGGGCAACCTCGGCTTCCTGACCGATCTCTCGCCCCAGGACTACCTGCTGCCCCTGGAGCAGGTGCTCTCCGGCCACTTCAAGAGCGAGCACCGCTTCCTGCTGGAGGCCGCCGTCTATCGCCACGGCGAGCGCAAGTCGAGCAACCTGGCGGTCAACGAGGCGGTGCTGCACCCGGGCAAGATAGCCCACATGATAGAGTTCGAGGTCTATATCGATGGCAGCTTCATGTACAGCCAGCGCTCGGACGGCATCATAGTGGCCACCCCCACCGGCTCCACCGCCTACTCCCTGTCGGCGGGGGGCGCCATCCTCACCCCCAAGCTCAACGCCATCACGCTGGTGCCCATGTTCCCGCACACCCTGAGCAGCCGTCCCATCGTGCTGGACGCGGACAGCGAGGTGCGGCTGCTGGTCTCCCCCGACAATCAGGATGACGCCATGCAGGTGAGCTGCGACGGTCAGGTGACCCTGGCGGTCCACCCGGGGGACGAGATCCTCATCAAGAAGAGCCAGCACAAGCTGCACCTGGTGCATCCGCTGGATTACAGCTACTTCCACGTGCTGCGCAACAAGCTCGGCTGGGGCAGCAAGCTGTTCTAGCAAGCGGGCCCGGGCCGACGCGAGCCTGAAGGCGAGGGCCTAGCCCTCGCCCCCCTCAACCAGCCGAAGCGGTCCGGGTTCGAGCTGCAGATGCACGCCATTTCTCCCCGCTGCCTTGACCCTGTACATGGCCTCGTCGGCCTTCATCAGCAAGTGCGCCAACCCTGTCTCTGCACAGGCGCAGACGCCCCCCACACTGACCGTCACCCCCTCGCACGGCGGGCAGGCCCCCTGACGGGAGCCCGTCTCTATCTGGCGGCGGATCCGGTCGCAGATGTCATGGGCCATCTGGCTGTTCACCCCTCCCATGATGAGGGCGAACTCCTCGCCACCTATGCGCCCCACCAGATCATCCTTGCGCGCCTCGGCCACCAGCACCCGGGCCACGTAGCGGATCACCTCGTCACCGCAGCCGTGGCCAAATCGGTCATTGACGCTCTTGAAGTGGTCTATGTCGAGCACCACCACGCAGCGCATCTGACCCGGCAGCGCCCGCTCTCCCAGCCTGAACAGGCCGCGCCGGTTGAGCACCCCGGTGAGGGGATCCCGCTCCGAGAGGGCCAGCAGCGCCTGCTCCGCCTCCACATAGGCCACCAGGGGCAGCAGCAATACCGAGCCTATGGTCAGCACCATGTGCATGAAGAAGATGCCATCCAGCAGCCCGTCCCCGTTGCCCATGCGGCTATCAGGCCCCAGCAAGAGCAGCAGCCCCTGGCTCAGCAGTATGGTGAAATGGAGCAGATAAATGGCAGCGACGGCATGGAGCACCCGCTTCTGGTGCCGGCTGAGGGAGACGATGAGACAAGCACACCAGAGGTAGACCACCGACTCCATCAGGGCCAGCACAATGCGCACCTCGAAGCGGCTCGACAGCCCCAGATAGGCAAGCAGCAACAGGACAACCCCTCCCCACAGGGGACGGGGGCGCCAGGACCGGCCATAGAGGGCATAAAAGCCGGCCAGCAACAGCAATATGCTCATGAGGGAGACCAGGCCACCGACCCTGATCCCCAGGGCCGGATGACCACTCCCTATTCCCAGACTGAGCAGCAGGATGGAGAGGGAGAAGAGGAAGGCCGACAGGGACCAGAACAGGAAGTTGCGCCGACCCGGCTTCAAGAAGTGGATGAACAACATGAGCAGTGCCGACATCAGATTGATTGCCAGGGAGATCAACAGCAGGGTCGGAGTGTGGATCATCTGGACGCATCCTTGGTGTGAGGCACGGTGGCCTGCCCGTTGAACCTGAGCCATGCCTGTCTCGAGTGTGTCTCAGCCACCCCGACTCCACAAGTTCACCGCCGCGACAAGACCCCATAAAGGTGAACGAATACAGGCTCATCGCGCGACAGCCCCAGGCTCACATCCCCCATGGGATGCCATGGCGGCTCAGCGCCTCTCCCAGTGCAGCCCCCCTCGCACAGCCCCTCATCCCCTTGCCCGGCAAAAAATCCCGCCACGCACACTTTACTGTATATAAGACCAGTATATACTGGATGCATACACAGTAATGTTGACCCATACAGGATGAGACCATGCTGACCCAGCTGACCGTCAACAACTTCGCCATCGTCAAGTTTCTCGAACTCGATCTGCAATCCGGCATGACCTGCATCACAGGGGAGACGGGGGCAGGCAAATCCATTGCCATCGACGCCCTCGGCCTCTGCCTCGGCGAGCGGGCCGAAGCCAGCATGGTGCGGCCGGGCAGCGACAAGACGGAAGTCAGTGCCCGTTTCCTGCTGGACGGCAACCCCGCCGCCCGCGCCTGGCTCGCCACCAACGAGCTGGAGAACGACGGTGAGTGCATCGTTCGGCGGGTGCTCTCCGCCGAGGGCCGCTCGCGCAGCTACATCAACGGCGTCCCCGTCCCCCTGGTGCAGCTCAAGAGCCTGGGTCAGTTGCTGGTCAACGTTCACGGCCAGCACGCTCATCAGCTGCTGCTCAAACCCGACTATCAGCTCGCCCTGCTGGACGGCTATGCCGGTCACCACCTGCTGCTCGATGAGGTGCGCCAGCACTATCAGCAGTGGCGTCAGCTGCAGAACGAGCTCAACCGTCTCAAGGCCGAACAGCAGCAGCGGGAGGCCCGCCGCCAGCTCATCGAGTATCAGGTGCAGGAGCTGGACGAGTTCGCCCTGCAACCCGGGGAGTTTGAGGCCATCGAAGAGGAGCACCAGCGTCTCGCCAACGGCACCGAGCTGATGCAGGAGTGCGGCTATTGCCTCGACCTGCTCTATGACAACGAGGAGACCACCATAGCCGGCCTGCTGCAGGTGGCGGTGGACAGAGCCGAGACCCTGGTCGGCATGGACAGCCGCCTTGGCAACGTGCTCGGCATGCTGAATGAAGCCCTGATCGGTGTGCAGGAGAGCCACAGCGAGCTGCGCAGCTATCTGGATCTGCTGGAGCTGGATCCCGAGCGTTTCAACGAGCTGGAGGCCCGCCTCTCCAAGGCGATCAACCTGGCCCGCAAGCACCACGTCAAACCCGCCGAGCTGGCCCAGTTCCACCAGGATCTGGCCAGCGATCTCGCCCGCCTCCACTCCGATGAGGAGCGGTTGGAGGGGATGGAGGATGAACTGGCCGAGGCCCGTCAGGCCTTTGTCCAGGCGGCAGAGGTGCTCAGCCAGAGCCGTCAGCGCTATGCCCAGGAGCTGGCCACCCAGGTGACCGCCAGCATGCACGAGCTGGCGATGCCCGACGGCCGCTTCGCCATCGAGGTGCGTCCCGACGCCCAGAGCAGCCTCTCCCCCCTTGGTATCGATCGGGTGGAGTTCATGGTCACCACCAACCCCGGGCAGCCCATACAGCCGCTGGGCAAGGTGGCCTCCGGCGGCGAGCTGTCGCGCATCAGCCTCGCCCTGGTGGTGATCAGTGCCCGCAAGATCTCCACCCCCACCCTGATTTTCGACGAGGTGGACGTGGGGATCAGCGGCCCGACGGCGGCCGTGGTGGGTCGCCTGCTGCGCCAACTCGGCGAATCCACCCAGGTGATGGTGGTCACTCACCTGCCCCAGGTGGCCGGCAAGGGTCACCAGCACATGGTGGTCAGCAAGCACACGGACGGCAAGACCACGGAGACCCAGATGCAGGCGCTCAACCAGGGGGCCCGCCTCAACGAGCTGGCCCGTCTGCTGGGGGGGGATCAGATCACCGACAACACCCTGGCCAATGCCCGCGAGCTGCTTGCCTCCTGAGGGTGGTGCGACAAGCCATCGACGCCGCTCGCCGCCTCTGGGGCGGCGAGCCATTCAGCCTTCGTCGACATGAGCGGGAGTGAGTCATCAACCTTCCGACGCCAGCCCTAAGCGCCATGTCATCCACCTTCATGGTGACCTGACCGGAAGGAGAGCCACCAAGCCACCGGTACGGGGGGTAGTGATCAACCTCCCCGGTTGCCCGCCCAACGCGGCACTGGCCCCCTTGTACGATCTGCCCGAGGCGCCGAGTCATCGCCCCCGGCAATCTGCCAGGGGGGGCGGGCACCGGCACTCGCACAGGGCCACCCTATGCCTCTGCTGCCAGGCGCCAAGTGTCACCAAGGGCTTGGGTCGATGGCGTGCTCCCGGCACCTCCCCGAGCCCTCGGCGCCCCAAGCGAAGAGCGGCCGAATTTGCCCCCCTGGCCGCCAGACAGTAGAGTGGAACCGACTCGGGCCCCATGGCCCCCTCTGGCCCGGCGCCGCGACATGCGGCCGAGACCATCACCCGACATCAGGAACCACCTCATGCTTCATGTCTTTGGCCACAAGAATCCCGACAGCGACAGCATCTGCACCGCGCTGGTCACCGCCGACTGGCTCAACCTTCAGGGACGTCCAGCCCAGGCCTATGCGTTGGGTGAACCCATTGCCGAGACCCGCTTCATCCTGGAGACGGCGGGCGTGTCGGCCCCCCCGGTTCTGACGGGCAGCGTCGCCAACAAGCCGGTCTTTCTGGTGGATTTCAGCGAACTGGAGCAGGGGCCGGAGGGGCTGGCCGAGGCCGATGTGCAAGGCCTCATCGATCACCACCGCATCGGCACCCTCATCACCCGTGGCCCCCTCGACGCCTGGGTGAGGGCGGTCGGGTGCAGCGCCACTGTGCTGTTGGCGCTGATGGGCCATGACAATCTGTCCCGCGCCCAGGCCAGGTTGTTGCTGGGGGCCATCATCAGCGACACCTTCAACCTCACCTCCCCCACCACCACGGCAGAGGACAGGCTCGCGGTCGAACGGCTGCTGCCCATCGCCGATCTGGCCCTGGCCCCCTTTGCCCAGACCCTGCTGGAGCGGCGCACCCAGTTGGGCGATACCCCCCTGTGCGAGCTGCTCGTTGCCGACGAGAAGGCCTACCAGATAGCGGGCCATTCCCTCATGGTCAGCCAGATCTGCGTGATGGACCCGAGCCAGATCCACAGCCGGATGGAGGAGCTGCATCACGCCATGGCGCAGAGGCTGACCCTGGACTCGCTGGATGGCTATGTCTTGATGCTGACCGATCTGGCCAAGGGGAGCAGTGAGCTCCACTTTGCCAGCAGGGGCATACTGCCAGCCGAGCCGGTTCACCTGGCGGGGGCCCTCAGCCGCAAGAAAGAGGGGCTTCCCTGGTTGACCCGACAGCTGTCATAAGCCCCCAGCCAGCCCCTGTCCCAGTGGCGGCCCGCCGACCGCCACCGGGATTCCCCCCTTCGACATCGGCTCCCTGCACCTTGGCTCGGAGCCGGGCGAGCAGCATGATCACCAGGCACAGCCAAGACAAACCCCACGGCTGTGCTACCCACGGACCTTTTACCCATCTCATTCCTCCATCAAGGGGGCCATGGGCGGCATGTCTTCATTCTCCGTTCAACTGCGTCTGTTATGCTGATGTAAACAAAGGTGATCTTGCGCGCCCTCACCGACAAAGGATGACGTCTGGCGCCCACAGACAGACAAGTGAGAACCATGCAATACAGGGCGGGATCACTGTGGTAGGGGACAGCTCCTTTGTCCCCGGTGACCCGCGCCATGCCAAGGAGAACTGCTGATGACCCACACCAACATAGTGCTGTTGCTGGAAGGCAAGGATTACGAGCAGGAGACGCTGGCCAAGGCGAGCCGCCTGGCGCAGGGGCTGGGGTGCGATCTGACCCTGTTGCACCTGACGCACAGCAGCAAGGTGCGCCGCAATAGTCTGTCGCTGTCCGAGGAAGAACGCAGTGCCCAGGGCACATTGGATGCCAAGGCCATCATCAGCGAACTCATCACCCTGCTGCCTCATCCGGTGGATTACCACTGCCTGGTGGTCGATGACGTGGTCAGGGATCTGGGCCAGTGGCTGAGTTCCCACCCGGCCTCGCTCCTGCTGGTCGGCAGCCGCCACCACTGGATGGAGGGATCCTTGGCTCGCCTGCTCATCTACAAGCTGCCCGTCGATATCCAGATCTGCCACGAGCCCTATGCCGAGCAGCTCAAGGCGGTCGGCTGAATACCCGGGAGCCCGCTCAACGAGCGGGCTCCCTGCATTTATCCCCTAGGTAGACCTCCCGGCCCCTTGCACTGCCCCCAGCGGGTATCATGCAGGGCTCGCCTCCTCTTCTCCGGCTGTCACCCGGCTCCTTAATTGATAACTTCATCTACATGATTTCTTACACATTGCTCGCTTCTTTTTAAGTGCCATTTGCTGCAGGATATCGCCCTTGCACGCCTTCGCTCGTTTCGTTCAGGTGATAAATGAAGACTCTTCCAAAACCGGGCAAATATGCCCTGCTTGCCCTGGCACTGCTGGCCCTCGTGGTCTGGCTGGCCTGGCCCGCCAAGACCCCGGACCCCGTGCTGACCGCCACAGCGACCCGTCAGGATGTGGAGCAGACGGTGCTGGCCAGCGGCGTACTGCAGGCCATAGAGCAGGTGGATGTGGGGGCCCAGGTCTCGGGTCAGGTCACCTATCTGGCGGTGGAAGCCGGGCAACAGGTCAAGCAGGGGGACCTGCTGGCAGAGATAGATCCCCTGATAGCCCAGAACAACCTCAAGACCGCCGAGGCCGAGCTGGCCAGCCGCCGTGCCCAGCTCAAGATCAAGCAGGCGCAGCTCAAGCAGAACGAGCTGGCCTGGCGCCGCCAGCAGCAGATGTTCAAGCAGGAGGCGAGCTCCCGGGCCGACTTGGAGAGTGCAGAGGCGCAGCTGGCCGTCACCCGGGCCGAGCTGCAGAGCGCCCAGGCAGACATCGACAACGCCCTGATCAAGGTGGAGCGCACCAAGACGGAGCTCGGCTATAACCGCATTCAGGCCCCCATGGATGGCACAGTGGTCAGCATAGTGACCCGTCAGGGGCAGACCCTGGCCGCCAGCCAGACGGTCCCGACCCTGCTCAAGCTCGCCAACCTGGACACCATGACGGTCAAGGCGCAGATCTCGGAGGCGGATGTCACCAAGGTCAGGGCCGGCATGCCGGTCTACTTCACCCTGATCGGAGACCCGGATCGCCGCTATCACGGCACCCTGCGCACTGTCGAGCTGGCCCCCACCAACATCAACGAGCAGAGCGCCAACACCACGACCACCAGCAATGCCGCCATCTACTATTACGCCCTGTTCGATGTGCCCAACCCCGACCATCAGCTGAGGGTTGCCATGACCACCCAGGTCACCATAGTGCTGGGTGAACGCAAACAGGTATTGGCCATCCCCCAGACCGCCCTCGGCAAGAAGCTGGGAGAGAATGAATATGAGGTCACCCTGCTCAAGGAGGACGGGCAGAAAGAGACCCGCCGCATCAAGACCGGCATGAAGGATGACATCAAGATAGAGGTGGTGAGCGGTCTTGACGAACAGGACAAGGTGACCCTGGAGCAGGACAAGCCTGTCCAGAACGATGAGATGGAGATGGTCCCGTGAGCGAGCCCCTGATCCAGCTCAAGGGCATAGAGCGCCGCTACCAGAGCGGGGAGCACGAGGTGACGGTGCTGCACCCGCTGGATCTGACCATAGCGGCGGGGGAGATGGTGGCCATAGTCGGTGCCTCCGGCTCCGGCAAGTCCACCCTGATGAACCTGCTGGGCTGCCTCGATCGTCCGAGCGGCGGCCAATACCTGTTTCGTGGTCAGGACACCGCCGGCCTGGATGCCCTGGCCCTGGCACGGCTGCGCTGCCACCACTTCGGCTTCATCTTCCAGCGCTACCACCTGCTGCCCCATCTGGATGCGGCTGCCAACGTGGAGATCCCCGCCATCTATGCCGGCACCTCCCGCCCCGAGCGCCAGATACGTGCCCGCACCCTGCTGACCCGCCTGGGCTTGAGCGATCGCAGCCACCACAGGCCGGGCCAGCTCTCCGGCGGCCAGCAGCAGCGGGTCAGCATAGCCCGGGCGCTGGCCAATGGCGGCGAGGTGATCCTGGCCGACGAGCCTACCGGCGCCCTCGACAGCCACAGCGGCAAGGAGGTGATGGCCATCCTGAAGGAGCTGCACGCCCAGGGTCACACCATCATTCTGGTGACCCACGACATGGCGGTGGCCGACCACGCCAATCGCATCATCACCCTGCGGGACGGGCGCGTGGTGGAGGACAGCGGCCAGCCGGCTGCCAGCCCCCCCATCTCCCCGGATAAGGCCCACGGGGTGGAAGAGCGTCAGCAGATCCCCCAGGCCACTGTCGAACAGCTATCTTGCGCCCTCCCCCGGCCAGCTACCGGGCAGAAAGCCCGCGAGCCGGCGCCGGACCGGCTCCCCACCGCCTCTGTCGCCAAACGCGGCAGCCAGGGCTGGGATCGCTACCGGGAGGCGGGTCGCATGGCCCTGCACGCCATGCTGGCCCACCGCATGCGCACCTTCCTCACCATGCTCGGCATCATCATCGGCATCGCCGCCGTGGTCAGCGTGGTGGCACTCGGCCAGGGGGCCCGCGCCAAGGTGATCAACGACATCAACGCCATGGGCACCAATACCATCGACATCTTCCCCGGCAAGGACTGGGGCGACGAGAAGGCCGCCAGCATCCAGACCCTGAACGAGCGGGATCTCGACGCCCTGCTCGGCCAGCCCTATCTGGAGGGGGCCAGCCCCCAGATCGCCACCTCGGGCCAGTTGCGCTATCGCAACAAGACCAGCAGCGGCAGCGTGGTGGGCGTCGGCAGCGACTTTTTCCGGGTCAAGGGGATGACCCTCACCCAGGGCCGCCTGCTCGACGAGCGGGACATCCGCAGCCGGACGGCGGTGGCCGTGGTGGATGGCAAGACCATCACCAGCCTGCTCGGCAAGACGGATCCCGTCGGCCAGGTGGTACTGGTCGGCACCCTGCCGGTGCGCATCGTCGGCGTGGTGGCCCAGGAGACCGGCTTTGGCCCCAGCAGCCAGTCGGTCAATGTCTGGCTGCCTTACAGTGCCGTGATGAGCCGCCTCATCTCCCAGAACCACTTCAGCCAGATCACCATCAGGGTCAAGGACGGGGTCCAGCCGGCGCTGGCCGAGCAGGCCGCCGTGGCGCTCTTGACCCAGCGCCACGGGGTGAAGGATTTCTTCACCTTCAGCAGCGACAGCATCGTCAAGTCGGTGGAGAAGACCACGGCCACCCTGACGCTGCTGGTCTCCGCCATCGCGGTGATCTCCCTCATCGTCGGCGGGGTCGGGGTGATGAACATCATGCTGGTGTCTGTGGTGGAGCGCACCCGGGAGATAGGGATCCGCATCGCAGTCGGCGCCCGTCAGTCCGACATCCTGCAGCAGTTTCTGATCGAGGCTGTGATGGTCAGCCTGCTGGGGGGCCTGCTCGGCATCGGCCTGGCCATCTTCATCGGTTTTATCTTCTCCCTGCTCGTGGAGAGCTTCCAGATGCGCTTCTCGCTCTTCTCCATCCTGATGGCCTTCGGTTGCTCCTCGCTCATCGGGATCCTGTTTGGTTACCTGCCCGCCCGCAATGCGGCCCGGCTCGATCCGGTCGAGGCACTGGCGAGGGAATGATGATGCACAACTTATCCGATCGGGGGCTGCGCCTCTGGTCAAAAACGGCGCTCAGCCTAGTGCTCGCCGTCTGCCTCGGTGCCTGCAGCCAGCAGAGCACCTACCACAGGCCCGAACTGGATGTGGCGCCAGCGTGGCAGCAGGACGCCCGGGATCTTGGCGGCCAGCAGGCCGGGCTCTGGTGGCAGGGGTTCCGGGATCCCGCCCTCGACCTGCTGGTCGATGAGGTGCTCGCGGCCAACCCGGACATGCAGGTCGCGGGGCTCAGGCTCAAGAGCGCCCTGCTCGGCGCCGATCTCGCCGACACCAACCTCACCCCTTCGGTCAACGCCAGCCTGGGGGCGAGCGGCAACAAGAACATGAAGGATGGCAGCGCCAGCAGCAACCTGGGCCCCTCCTTCAACCTGAGCTATGAGGTGGATCTCTGGGGCCGGCTCGCCTCGGTGCGGGATCAGGCGCAGTGGGAGGCAGAGGCCAGCGAGCAGGATCGCGCCGCCACCCGCCTGATGCTGGTAGGCAAGACCCTGGAGCAATACTGGCAGCTGGCGTATCTCGGCTCGGCCATCTCCCTGGGCGAGCGCCAGCTGGCCAACTACGAGCGGATAGAGCGGCTGACCCGGGCAAAATATGACGCCGGGGCCGTCACCCGCCTCGATCTGGTACAGGCCAGCCAGCAGAAAGCCGGCAAGCAGGCGGAGCTCGCCTCTCTCACCCTGCAACGAGAGCAGGCCGGCAACGCCCTGCGCCTGCTGCTCGGCCGCAGCAGCGGCCCGCTGGAATTTGCCCCGACCTCCCTCGCCATGGGTCCCATTCCGACGCTGGCGGTCGGCATCCCCGCCGATGTGCTGGCCAGGCGCCCAGACGTGCGGGCCGCGGAGCTGCGTCTTCGCAAGACGCTGGCCAGAGGGGACGAGATCCGCACCGGCTTCTACCCCACCCTCAGCCTCACCGGCGGCGCCAGCACCACCTCGGACACCCTGACCCAGGTGCTGCAGAACCCGGTGGGAACCCTGGGTGCGACCCTGGCGCTCCCCTTCCTCGAGTACAACAAGACCCGGCTCTCCATCGCGAGCTCCGAGATTGACTATCAGATAGCCGAGACCGAGTTTCGCAAGCAGCTCTATACGGCCCTGCTGGAGGTGGAAGACGGCCTGGCCGCTCGCCAGCAGGGGGAGCAGCGGCTGCGTTATCTCGAGCAGCAGCTGGCCTATGCCAAAGAGGCCGAGCGGCTGGCGGGGGCCCGCTTCCTGGCGGGCGCCACCGGGGTTCAGCCCTGGCTGGACGAGCAGAATCGACTGTGGGATGCCGAACTCGGCGTGCTGGCCCAGCAACAGAGTCAGCTCAAGACCATGGCCGGGATCTACCGGGCACTGGGAGGGAGCGATCGGAGCTAGAGCCCGGTCAACCCCCAGGGCGGCCGGCATGACCTCCCTGCTGGCCGCCCTTGTATCCTCTCCATAACAAAGCAATTGATAATAGTTTTCATTTAATGAAAAATGAGCGCTCTCGTCTGTCAGGAGTACTCAAATGTCACAGCCCGCCCCGGTCAATCGCCCTCGCCTGCTCACCGTCAAGCATGTCCACGATGTGAGCCCTCATCTGCGCCGAGTCTGCCTGACCAGCCCTGAACTGGCGGATTACCCCTTCAGCTGTGGCGGTGCCCATATCAAGATCATGCTGCCCCGGCCGGGCCAGAGCGAGATAGTGCTGCCAACCCCGACCCCCAAGGGGCCCCGCTGGGAGGATCCGAGCCAGAAGCCCATACTGCGCACCTTCACCATCCGCGCCTTCCGCCGCGAGGCCCTGGAGATCGACATCGACTTCGCCCTGCACGGCGACATCGGCCCCGCCAGCCGCTTCGCCCTCCACGCCAAGCCGGGGGACAGGCTCGCCATCTCGGGCCCGGGCGGCCCGGACCCTATGTTGCAGCTGGCCGCTCACTACTACATGGCCGGCGATCTCACCTCCCTGCCCGCCATCAGCGCCATGGCCGAGGTGATGCCGGCAGAGGCCAGGGGCCATATCGCCCTGTTGGTGCCCCATCAGGAAGATGTGCAGGATCTGTCGCTGCCAGAAGGGGTCAGCCTGCGCTGGTTTGTCGGCACGCCGGACCAGACCGGCCCCCTGGTGGAGTACTTCACCTCCCTGCCCATGGCCGCCGAGGAGAGCTATTTCTGGTTCGGGGGGGAAGAGGGTCTGGTGGTGCCCCTGCGCCGTCATGTCAGGCGGACCCTGGACACCGATCGCCAGCGGGTCTACGCAGTGCCTTACTGGCGCAGCGGCAAGGATGAAGACGCCTACCATCAGGATCGCCACGTCGTGATGGATAGCTGATAACACCCTGTATTCCTTGCTCTTATCAGGCCTTCTCCCGCTCGGGAGCGGGCCTGGTTGTCATGCTTCCCTCCCTTTTTTACGGCCCGCCCCCCATCTTTGGTAATCCTCTCGGTAGTGCTTGCATTTGAGACAAACAGCAAGATAATGATAATCACTCTCAACAAAGATGCTGTGTGCCGGGCGCAGATCCCCTGATCCAGACACCCGAACACTCCGGACACATCGTCGACCCCATTTGCACTGCAAGGTAACCCCAGATGGCTGTTTTGAATTCGGTAATGCGCGCCTTCGCGGTGGAGGCGCTCCCCCCCCCTGCCGACCTGTTGGCACAGCATCCCCGCCCGGCCGATATGGCGCAGCACATTGACCACCACCGCCACCAGGTGCGCCAGATCCTGAGCGGGGCAGACGATCGTCTGCTGGTGGTGATAGGCCCCTGCTCCATCCATGATCCCGTCGCCGCCCTCGACTATGCCAAGAGGCTGGCACGGCTCGCCACCGAGTATCAGGAGAGCCTGCAGATAGTGATGCGCACCTATTTCGAGAAACCGCGCACCACAGTCGGCTGGAAGGGGCTGGTCTTCGACCCTCATCTCGATGGCAGCAACGACATCGTTCATGGGCTCCACCTGGCCCGTCAGCTGCTGCTCGACATCAACCGGCTGGGGCTGGCCACCGCCACCGAGTTCCTCGATACCACCAGCTTCCTCTATCTGGCGGATCTCATCAGCTGGGGGGCCATCGGTGCCCGCACCACCGAATCCCAGGTACACAGGCAACTGGCCTCGGCCCTGCCCTGCCCGGTCGGCTTCAAGAACGGCACGGACGGCAACATCCGGGTGGCCATCGATGCCATCCTGGCCAGCGAGGCCTCCCATCTGTTCACCGCCCCTGGCAGCCAGGGGGGCATGGTGGTGATCAGGAGCGAAGGCAATCCGGGCGGCCACATCATTCTGCGCGGCGGCACCCTGCCGAACTATCACCAGAGCGACGTGATGGACGCGGCCGAACGCCTGGCGCGCCAGGGGCTCAACCCTCGGCTGATGGTGGATTGCAGCCACGGCAACAGCCAGAAGCTGCACCAGAACCAGCTCCTGGTCGCCGGGGAGCTCTGCCGCCAGTTGCGGGGCGGGAGCACGGCCGTTGCCGCCGTCATGGTCGAGAGCTTCCTGCAAGGGGGCAGCCAGAAACCGGCGCCACTGAGTGAGCTGCAATATGGCTTGTCGGTCACCGATGCCTGCCTTTGCTGGGAAGAGAGTGAGAGCCTGCTGGCCATGCTGGCCGATGGGGTCATGGCGCGCCGTCAATTTGCAAACGGTCGCGCCATTCCCCTTCACCGCGATCTCGGCCAACCGGTCAGCTGACCTATTTCCTATTTAATCGCAGCGGGGTCGCCAGACCCCTATTCAATCCCTATACCGATAAATGACATTCACATATTGTCTGGACAGGGGTGTCAAATAGGGCAGTGATGGTGAAAGAGAAATAGTGCGAGAGGGACAAGCACTTCCCCATTGATAGGAAGATGGGCAGCCAGGCAAAGCGGGAAGCATGCCCGCAAATCCACCTATTTCATCCCACTGCGACGGACCATTATTTGGCATCTTGTGTCATCAGAGATAACAAACGGGCTGTATGAGTCCTCATTGTGTCGCAGGCGAGACGCGACAGCGATTGGCTTACCGCCAATGGGTACTTTTTTATTGGCCCATGATGGTCATGGCTATTGTGGACGGGCGACCCTATTTAGGTGGCTTCTTCGATGGGCAATTGATAGACAGGATCCTGAAAATAATAATGCCGCCTCTTGGGCGGCATTATTGACGACGCTATCCTGGCAATCAGATCAGGAAGTCGTTCAGATCCTTGCCCAGCGCAACTTGCTCGGCAATGGCTTTGGGCATGCGGCCCTGGCCGGTCCAGGTCTTCTCCTGGCCATCTTCCTGATACTTGTATTTGGCAGGGCGCGGAGCACGCTTGCTCTTGGTCGCGCCAGCAGCGGCCGGAGCGGCCACGCTGCCGATCAGCTCGCGCGGATCGATGCCGGCCTGTTGCAGCATCTCGGTAAACTCGCTCAGCTTGCGCTGACGCTCTTCCTGCTCGGCCCGCTCTTGCTCTACGGACTCGGCACGCTCGTTATATACCAGATCAAACTTTTCTTTCGCTTCTTGCAGTTGCTCAAACGGCAGTTCACGAATGGCAGCGCGCAAGCTGCGAATGTTCAGCAGAACCTTCAGAAACTCGTTCATTACTTCCTCACAGAATTATTTTTGTATGTCACAGGGATAACTCATTTTGAGAATAGCATGTCCACTCGATAACAACATAATGATTTTATAGCGCCAGCGCTATTCCTGACAATCTCATGGTCATTATTCACAGTGGTTAATTCACATCAGGGATCTTATCGGATCGCCACTCAACAGACATTATTTCTTCAACATGGGTTAATCGGTCCTACTTACCAGGTATTTGTCACAGAGATAAAAGGGGTGTCATCCAAGCACCTGCATTCATATATAACAAGCTATACCGCGGCCCACAGCCGCCAGCACGGAATGTACAAATATCGTCCGCTTCATGCCAGGGTCGAATGAAATGAGATCGAGACCGGGCAGCACTCTGTATCCCTGCCCCTGGTTCAATCAATTTCCTTTGCCTGGGCGCTTATCCATTCGATGAATGCCTGGATCTTGGGGCACTGGCGATGGGGGAGCGTCGCCATGTAGTAGCGTTGATTGCAGCGAACCGCCTTGCCCGGGAAGGGCTCCACCAGTTCGTTGCGCTCCAGCCGCTGGCGCACCAGGTTCTTGCGGCCCATGGCCACGCCGGCGTGATTCATGGCGGCGATGATGGCGAGATCGGAGCGATCGAAGCCCATGCTCGACTGGCAGCCATCGAGGGAGATCCCGGCCTGGCGAGCCCAGCTGCACCACTCGTCGGTGTCGGAGTCATATCCCCAGGCCTGCCGGTCGTGCAGCAGGCGGCAGTGGTTCAAGTTGTCCGGGTTGTTGAGCAGTTGGTGCCGCTCGGCATATTCGGGGCTGCACACCGGCACCATGTATTCATCCATCAGCGGGTGGATGGCGAGCCGCTCCGGCACCTTGTCGTCGAAATAGATCGTCAGATCGATGCCATAGCCGTGCAGATTGACGTTCTCGTTGCCGGTCATGATGTTGAGATCGATCTGGGGATGCAGGCGGGAAAAATCCGCGAGCCGCGGCACCAGCCAGCACTGGGCGATGGAGGGGCGGGAGTAGACGGTCAGGGAACCGGACAGCTCCTGATTCTTGATCTCCAGGATCTCCTGATTGATGAACTCCAGCGACGACTTGAGTGCCCAGAAGACCCGTTGCCCCTCAGTCGTCAATACCACCTTGCGGTGAAAGCGCTGGAACAGCTTGAAGCCGAGCTCCTCTTCCAGCGCACCTATCCGGTGGCTCACCGCACTCGGGCTGAGCGCCAGCTCATCCGCCGCCAGGGCGAAGGAGCTGTGGCGGGCCGCCGCCTCGAAGGTGTGCAGCTTGGAGAGCTGATAGCCGCTCAGCAGCTTGTTTCTCGATACGTAGTTGTCTTCGGTATACATCCGCCTTCCCCGTCACAGGCTCAACATCGCCGTCATGATATCCCGGATGACCCGATTCAGGATGAGACAAGCGAACCCAAGTCACATAAATACCGCTAAATGTGATGAATGTAGCACCTTTGCATCAACCCAGCTCATCCAAGAGGCCATTTTCATCATTTGTCAGCCCGACCCCCTTGCCGTTCAATAGGCCCATCATTCATCTCTTATCATCCCTGTCGAGGCGCAGTATGAATTCTGAAATGTGGGTCGTCGGTACCTTGCTGACAAGCATCATCCTGATCGTCTTCACCATAGTGAAGGGCAAGGTGCATCCCTTCCTCGCCCTGCTGCTGGCGAGCTTCTATGTCGGCACCATGATGGGGATGAACCCGGTCAAGATGGTCAACGCCATGGAAGAGGGCATAGGCGGCACCCTGGGCTTTCTCGCCGCCGTCATCGGCCTTGGCACCATACTCGGCAAGATGATGGAGGTATCGGGGGCGGCAGAGCGCATCGGTCTCGCCCTGCAGAAATGCCGCTGGCTCTCGCCCCAGGTCATCATGGTGCTGGTGGGTCTGGTGTGCGGCATCACCCTCTTTGTCGAAGTGGGGGTGGTGCTGCTCATTCCGCTCGCCTTCTCCATCGCCCGCAAGACCAACACTTCGCTGCTGACCCTGGCCATTCCGCTCTGCACCGCCCTGATGGCCGTGCACTGCATAGTGCCGCCCCACCCGGCCGCGCTCTATGTCACCAATCAGCTGGGTGCCGACATCGGTTCCGTCATCGTCTATGGTCTCGCGGTCGGGCTCTTCGCCTCCCTGGTGGGTGGCCCGCTGTTCCTGAAACTGCTGGGCAAGCGGGTGCCGTTCAAGGAGGTGCCCGCCGCCTTTGCCGACATACAGGCCCGCGATGAGGCAAACCTCCCGACCCTCGGCGCCTCCCTCTTCACCGTGCTGCTGCCCATAGTGCTGATGCTGGTCAAGACGGTGGCCGAGCTCAACATGGATCACGCAAGCCACCTCTATACCCTGCTGGAGTTTATCGGCAACCCCATCACCGCCATGTTCATCGCCGCGTTTACCGCCTACTACGTGCTGGGGATCCGTCAGCGCATGAAGATGGAAGGGCTGCTGGACAAGACGGAAGAGTGCTTCTCCTCCATCGCCAACATCTTGCTCATCATAGGGGCAGGGGGTGCCTTCAACGGCGTACTCAAGGCGAGAGGACTGGGGGACAGCCTGGCGACCATACTCTCCCAGCTGGACATGCACCCCATACTGCTCGCCTGGCTGGTGGCCATAGTGCTGCACGCCGCCGTGGGCTCCGCCACCGTCGCCATGATGGGGGCCACCGCCATCGTCTCCCCCATGATGGTGCACTACCCGAACATCAGCCCGGAGATCATGACGCTCGCCATCGGCTCAGGCGCCATCGGCTGCACCATGGTGACCGACTCCCTGTTCTGGCTGGTCAAGCAGTATTGCGGTGCCACCCTGAACGAAACGCTCAAGTACTACACCAGTGCCACCTTTGTCGCCTCCCTGATGGCGCTGGCCGGTACTTTCCTGCTCTCCTTCATCCTGTAACAAGACCGAGACCTCCCATGAAACACATCGACGTCCAACAGCTCACAAGCCAATATCCGCTGCTGCAATCCCTGATCGCGCTCGAGCCCGTCACCTGGTTCAACCCCAAGGCCACCACCCTGGCGGTCGGTCTGCCCCATGTGGGCCTGGATGGCAGCGATGTGGCGGATGCCTCCGCCCGGCTCGCCCGCTTCGCTCCCTACATGTGCGACGCCTTCCCGGAGACCCGCGCCAGCAACGGCATTCTGGAGTCCGAGATAGCGGCCATCCCGGCGATGCAGGCCACCCTGAACCAGCGTTACGGCGTCGAACTGACCGGCAAGTTGCTGCTGAAAAAAGACAGCCACCTGCCCATCTCCGGCTCCATCAAGGCCCGTGGCGGCATCTACGAGGTGCTGACCCACGCCGAACGGCTGGCCATCAAGGCCGGTCTGCTCTGCGAAGAGGACGACTATCGCAAGCTGTTCAGCGACGAGTTCCGCCAGTTCTTCGGCCAGTACAGCATTGCGGTGGGCTCGACCGGCAACCTCGGCATGTCCATCGGCATCATGAGCGCCAAGCTCGGCTTCACCGTCACCGTCCACATGTCTGCCGATGCGCGGGAGTGGAAGAAGCGCAAGTTGCGCGAACACGGGGTGATCGTGGTGGAATATGCCGAGGATTACGGGGTGGCGGTGGAGCAGGGGCGCAAGGAGGCCGAGCGCGACCCCAACTGCTTCTTCATCGACGACGAGAACTCCCGCACCCTCTTCCTCGGCTATTCGGTCGCGGGCGAGCGGGTGAAAAAGCAGTTCGACGAGATGGGCATAGTGGTGGATGCCGAACATCCGCTGTTCGTCTATCTGCCTTGCGGCGTCGGCGGCGGCCCCGGGGGCGTGGCCTTTGGCCTCAAGCTCGCGTTCGGGGACCATGTTCACTGCTTCTTCGCAGAACCCACCCACTCCCCCTGCATGCTGCTCGGGGTCCACACCGGATTGCACGATGCCATTGCGGTGCAGGATCTGGGGATAGACAACCTCACCGCCGCTGACGGTCTGGCGGTGGGGCGCGCCTCCGGCTTCGTCGGCCGCGCCATGGAGAGGTTGCTCGATGGCTTCTACACCCTGAGCGATCAGGAGATGTATGACCTGCTGGGACTGCTGGCGCGGGACGAGCAGATCAAACTCGAACCGTCCGCCCTGGCCGGCATGGCAGGGCCTTGGCGCGTGGCGGCCAACCTCGAGTGGCAAATCGGGCGCGGTTTCGATGCCGCGACCATGGCAGGCGCCACCCACCTGGTGTGGGCCACCGGCGGCGGCATGGTGTCCGCCGAGGAGATGGCAAAATACCTCGCCGCCGCCCACCTCTGATCTTTTTTTCAACCGAAAGACCCGCCACCCTGGCGGGTTTTTCTCTTCTGGGATCAGCAAGATGGCATGCTCTTTGCCAAAGCGTGGCAACCCTTCATGCCCCTCCCCTGCCGTCAATCCCCCCAAGTTGGTTATTTTGTGATACGATAGAGGCCGTTTTTTGACATCTGCGCCCCGTTGTCGCCTTGATCCTGCAAGATCACCACCCAGTCCGGTGGGCACAACCGCGGCGGCGCAGCACCACAAGTGACCCGGTTGAGTCAATGCTGGCGGCCTGTGCCAGCGAGCGACACCAGGGGCACCTTAGATAAGGAGATCGGGCTATGAAACAGTATCAAAGCTGGCTTGGACAATATCTGATGAGCCGTCGCGATGGCGATCACGCCATGGCTTCCGAACTCGCCAACTCCATCTGCGAGTTCTGGCAGGCGCAGGGGGATGAGGCCGAAACCAGCAAATGGCAACAGCTCTACCAGCAGCACGTGGAAAAGACCACCTGACGGCGGCACCTTCAGGCTTTCTGGCCTGTCACCCATAAAAAAACCGGCGCTCATGGCGCCGGTTTTGCATCTTTTGCATTAAGAGAACCGAATTACATCTGGTCGACCATGTCCTGGGCGAACTGGGAGCAGGAACGCAGGGTGGCGCCTTCCATCAGTCGCTCGAAGTCATAGGTGACTGTCTTGTTGGCGATGGCCGCTTCCATCCCCTTGACGATGAGGTCGGCCGCCTCGGTCCAGCCCAGGTGGCGCAGCATCATCTCGGCGGAGAGGATGAGGGAACCCGGGTTCACCTTGTCCTGACCTGCATACTTGGGTGCAGTGCCGTGGGTGGCTTCGAACAGGGCCACGCCGTCGCCGATGTTGGCGCCCGGGGCGATGCCGATGCCACCGACCTGAGCGGCCAGGGCGTCGGAGATGTAGTCACCGTTCAAGTTCATGCAGGCGATGACGTCATACTCGGCCGGACGCAGCAGGATCTGTTGCAGGAAGGCATCGGCGATGACGTCCTTGACGATGATGGTCTTGCCGGTCTTCGGGTTCTTGAAGGAGCACCAGGGGCCGCCGTCGATGAGCTGGGCATCGTACTCTTTCTGGGCCAGGGCATAGCCCCAATCCTTGAAGGCACCTTCGGTGAACTTCATGATGTTGCCCTTGTGCACCAGGGTCACGGAGTCGCGATCGTTGTCGATGGCGTACTCGATGGCGGCACGGACCAGACGCTCGGTACCGGCCTTGGACATGGGCTTGATGCCGATACCGCAGGACTCGGGGAAGCGGATCTTCTTCACGCCCATCTCGTTTTGCAGGAAGGCGATCACCTTCTTGGCTTCGTCGCTGTCCGCCTTCCACTCGATGCCGGCGTAGATGTCTTCGGCGTTCTCGCGGAAGATCACCATGTCGGTCAGCTCGGGGTGCTTGACCGGGCTCGGGGTCCCTTCGTAGTAACGGACCGGGCGCAGGCAGACGTAGAGATCCAGCTCCTGACGCAGGGCCACGTTGAGGGAGCGAATACCGCCACCGACCGGGGTGGTCAGCGGGCCCTTGATGGCCACGCAGTATTCACGAATGAAATCCAGGGTTTCGGCCGGCAGCCAGGCACCTTCGCCATAGACATGAGTCGATTTCTCGCCGGTATAAATCTCCATCCAGGCGATCTTGCGCTCGCCCTTGTAGGCTTTCTCGACCGCAGCGTTCACCACGTTCAGCATGGCCGGGGTCACGTCCACACCTATACCATCCCCTTCGATAAACGGAATGATGGGGTTGTGGGGAACCTGCAGCTTGCCGCTGGCATCGACTGTGATTTTCTGACCCTGGGTCGGGATAACTACTTTGCTTTCCATCGGCATCTCCTAACTTCCGTTTGTTATCAATCTGATCGTTGATCGTTGCGCGCGGCCATCTTAGCCCATCCATTTGCATAATCAAATGGCGGGCGTGCATGTCCGACCATAGTCGGGGACTGGATCACAATGCGCCACTTCTCTTTGCGCCCCATGAGGCGCAAGCCAGTGCAGCCCCGCCATGGCGAGCGCCGCCGTCATGGCGCCAGACTCTCGCTCTGCCCCTGGGGCTGGCTCAGGGCGCGGTACTGGGAGGGGGTCAGCCCCGTCTTTTGCTTGAACACCCGGCAGAAATAGTTCACATCCATGTAACCACAGCGGCTGGCCACCTCTTCGAGGCGGAAGCGGTATTTCTTCAGCATGAACTTGGCCCGATCGATGCGCACCCAGCTGATGTAGTCCGCCAGGCGCATGTGCCCCTGCTCGCGAAACAGGTGGGAGAGGTGGCTCGCCGAGACGTTGAAGCGATGGGCGATGGAGTCGCGGCTGATGGGACGGTGAAAGTTCTCCTGGATATAGATGCAGATGCCGTGAAACAGCTCAGCCCCTCGCGGCCGCTCGAAGGTGGACTCCGCCAGCAATTGACGGGCGCTGGTGAGCAGCGCCTGCAACAGGTGGTTGTCGGTGGGAGTGCGGCCCGGGTCTTCCACCAGCACGTTGAGGGCCGCCAGTATGTGTTCGTTCACATGGCCGGCCCGGGCCATGATGCTGTGCTTTTGCACATCGAAGAAATCCGGGTCTTCCCGGCGCTTGCTCACCAGGCTGAAACCGAGCTGGCGCTTGCCAAACAGCAGGCTCAGCACAGAGCAGTCCGTGGTCCAGAGCGGCTTGTTCCAGCCGTTGGGGGGGATGTAGAGCGCCTGCCCCGGCAGCACGCTTATCTCCTGGCAACCCGACTCCCTGTCCCAGATCTGGTTGAGGTATTCGCCGCTGAACACCAGCTCGAGACGGGGAAAGTTGACCTGGTAGCTGAAGCCGGGCGGCACCCCCTGATCCTGGGCAAACCAGATCTGCTCGAAGGGAACCTGGTCGTGGAGAGCGCCGTCGAGCAGCTGGCTGAAGATGAGTGACATGATGATCCCGATCAAGAGAGAGGCAAGCGATTGCGGCGGCAAAGGCCGCCCATGTTATAGTCCGGGCCGGACCGTCAATTCCACCCTTTTCTTCAAACCACGTTGTTCACACCAAATGAGGCGTCCCTTATGAGCAGTCGAGATCTGCCCTCTTTTTTGTTAATGCAAAATCCGATTCAAGGTTACGACTGGGGCAGCCATGACGCCCTCACCACCCTGTTTGGCATCCCCAATCCGGCTGGCAAACCCCAGGCAGAACTCTGGATGGGAGCCCACCCCAACGGCTGCTCCGAGGTGACGCTGGCGGGAAATGTGCAGAGGCTCTCGACCCTGATAGAGCGCGCCCCCGCCGCCGTGCTGGGGGATGCCACCGTCGCCCGTTTCGGCAGCCTGCCCTTCCTGTTCAAGGTGCTGTGCGCCGAGAAGGCCCTCTCCATCCAGGTGCACCCGAGCAAGGCCCAGGCCGAAGCCGGCTTTGCCAAAGAAGAGGCCGCCGGCATCGACCCCAAGGCAACCAATCGCAACTACAAGGACCCGAACCACAAGCCGGAGCTGGTATTTGCCCTCACCCCCTATCAGGCGATGAACGGCTTTCGCGCCATCCCGGCCATACTGGCGCTGTTCGACCGCATGGGGCTGCCGGCGCTGGCCGAGCTGACCGAAGCGCTGCGCCAGTCACAGGATGAGGCGGGCTTGCAGCACTTCTTCCACCAGTTGCTGGTGCTGGAAGGGACGCGCAAGGATGAGGCCCTGGCTGGCCTGCTGGCCTATGCCGCCCAGCATCAGGATGAAGAGACCTTTGCGCTCATCACCTCACTCGCCGCCCAGTACCCGGGGGATGTCGGGCTCTTCTCGCCGCTCTTGCTGAACGTGGTGACCCTGCAGCCGGGTCAGGCCATGTATCTGGACGCCTGCACCCCCCACGCCTATGTGCGCGGCACCGGCCTTGAGATCATGGCGAACTCCGACAACGTGCTGCGCGCCGGGCTCACCCCCAAATACATAGACGTGGCCGAGCTGCTGGATTGCACCCGCTGCCTGCCCAAGCCGGACGACCAGATCCTGCTGGCCCCCCACCTTGACGGGGCGGTGCAGCACTTCGAGGTGCCGGTACCTGACTTCACCTTCAGCGTCTACCCGGCCGGTGAGCATGCACTCACCACCGCCAGCGCCGAGATACTGTTTGCCATCGATGGCCCAGTGACCCTCCAGCAGGGTGAGCAGTCACTGCGCCTCGAGAAGGGGCAGTCCGCCTTCGTCCCCGCCGCCACCGGTCACTACCGGCTGCTGGCCGAGGGGCGGGTCGCCCGCGCCGGCAACCGCTGCTAAGGGGCGCCACGCCCCCCTAATGCACAAGGGCCATCTTCGGATGGCCCTTGTCGTTTCTGTTCCAAGGAAGAACCGATGGATCCCGGCTAGGCTCTTCTCCATCGGTCAGGGCTTCGAACAAGTCACTGACCATGGAGAGAGCACGAGAAAAGGAGAACATCATGTTTATCGTCACCAACCGTGTGGTGAACGCGGGGAGCAAGACCCCCCTTGGCGTCTTCGGCGACAGGCCGGAGGCAGGCCCGAATGAGTTGCGACTGGCCGAGGCCAGCCGCCAGGGAGACAAATGGCAGCTGGACTTGCTGCCGGACCAGATCACCCCCGAGATGGCCGAGAGCGTGGGGCTGGACCCTGCCGCCAGCTACCCGGCCAGCGCCTATGTGGCGCGCAGGCTGCTGGAGCGCTGCGCCGGCACGGGGACGGGTAAACAGAAGCTCAAGACCGGCAAGCACCTGCTGCTGTTCGTTCATGGCTTCAACAACGATCTGAAGGATGTGCTGGAGCGAGCGGCCCGTCTCGAGGCCCAGTATGGGGTCGAGGTGCTCTGCTTCAGCTGGCCCGCCAATGGCGGGGGCGCCCAGGGAGTATTGAGCTACAAGAGCGACAAGCGCGATGCCCTGGCCTCTGCCGGCGCCCTGGATCGGGTGCTGGAGAAGATGAGGTTGCTGCTCGAGGAGTTCAATGCCCAGTATGTGACCGAGCTGGAGGGCAAGGCCCAGAAGAAGTTTGCCGGCAACGGCGAGGCCTGGGATCGCTACTTCTCGAAGGAGGTAAACAAGCGCTGCCCCTTCACCATCAACCTGATGCTGCACAGCATGGGCAACTACCTGTTCAAGCACCTGCTCGGCAGCACCACCTACAACGCCAACCACCTGCTGTTCGACAACGTCGTCATGGTGGCCGCGGACACCAACAACGAAGACCACGCCCAGTGGGTAGACCGGATCCAGTGTCGCAACCGCCTCTACATCACCATCAATGAGCGGGACAGCGCCCTCATGGCGTCGCGGATGAAGATGGGGGAGCAGCAGAAGGCGCGCCTCGGCCACTACACCAGGAAGCTGGACTCCAGGACGGCCATCTACGTCGACTTCACCGACCAGCCCCAGGTGGGGGACTCCCACGCCTACTTCGAGGGGGATGCCATCGCCAACAAGAAGGTGGCGGCCTTCTTCCACACTGTGCTCAACGGCGGCACGGGGGAGAGCGCGGCGCACTTCGACGCAGCCCTGAATCTCTATCGCCTGTAAATCAGGGGCGCCCTGCCCCGTGAAAAAAACCACCGCCCTGAGTCAGGGCGGTGGTTTTTCATTATCTGCTCAACCGATGGCCAGCATGGCCGTCGGGGGCTAGTGTTCTGCCGCTTCCGGCTGGGGAGCTTCCGAGCGTTCCCGCTGCAGTTCATCAACCCTGGCTTGCCATTTGTCATGGGCCTGTTTTTGCCCCTGTGACTCGAATTCCTGGCGCATGGTGTCGATTTCTTGGTCAAGTTTTTCCATCAGGATGTCTCCTTACATCTCGGGTTACACACTGGCTGACGGCACTGTTGGCCAACCTGCTCTACCCGATTGGACACCAAGTCTTCCCCGATTGTCCAACTAAATAAACGATTTATTATGCAAAAACCAATCTAAAAAATAGTGAAAGGCTTCTTATGAAACCACATAAAACGCTCCTGTCCAGGTGCGGTAAAAACCTGTTTTTCTTTCATTATCAGTGCATTGAAAACATTCACTCCAGCCTTGTCGCCGCCCTTGTCCGGGGATACTGGTTATGCACATTTTTTTCACACCCACGCCTGGGCCCGCCTCACCCATGCGAAGCCGCCCCCGGGCCGCACTTTTGCCGGGCGGCTCACATTTCAGGGCGCGGCCACAGCACACAAATCTCCAACTCCCGCTCCTGACTCGGGCGCGACATATGGCCACCCGTTTCTGATAACCGCATCAAAAACAAACTCAACAGATTGTTTTAAAAGAAAATAAAAAATAGGCAAGCGAGCCTGCAAGCCGGCATCAAAATGCGAGCGGGGTCACAGGACGGGGTCACTGACACAAAAATCCAGTAAAGGGCACATATATCCGATTTCTACCCGGGGGCAGGGGCGAAACAATAGACGGGTCAATTGTTACCCATCGCAACGGCTCCAAGAAGGAGCCAGGAGACACCTATGCTCACCTCCTTGATAGACGAAGGATTGATCTGCCTCGACATAGCGGCCAACGACAAACAGGGGCTCTTTGTGGAGCTGGCCGCCCGGCTCAAGGCCTGCGGCAAGATAGCCAGTCAGGATCAGTTCGTGCGCGACCTCTGGGCGCGGGAAAACCTCGACAACACAGGGTTTGAACAGGGGGTCGCCCTGCCCCACGCCAAGAGCGAGGCGGTGCTGCAGCCCGCCATCGTCATCGGCATCAGCCGCCAGGGGATAGACTACGGCGCCGAAGATGGACAGCCCTCCAGACTCTTCTTCATGATTGCCTCCCCGGCGGGGGGCGCCAACCACCATATCGAGGTGCTGGCCGAACTCTCCACCAAGCTGCTGGAGCCGGGCTTTATCCCGCAGGTGCAAGCGGCCACCAGCAAGGCCGAGGTGCTCAAGCTGCTGGCAGCCCGGGCTCCCGCCAGTGCGGCCGGCAACCAGCCAGCCCAGACCAGGGCGCCGCAACCCAGCGCCCCCGAGCCCCGGGATCGCAGCCTCAAGGGCCAGCTCAACACCCTCAAGCAGCACCTGCTGTTCGGCACCTCCCACATGATCCCCTTCATCGTCGCGGGGGGCGTCTTGCTGTCGCTCTCGGTGATGATGAGCGGCAAGGGCGCCGTGCCCGAGGCGGGCGTGCTCAAGGACATGGCCGACATGGGCATCGCCGGGCTCACCCTGTTTACCGCCGTGCTGGGCGGCTACATCGCCTACTCCATGGCGGACAAGCCAGGCCTGGCCCCCGGCATGATCGGCTCCTGGATCGCGGTGCAGCAGTTCCACACCGGTTTTCTCGGCGCCATCCTGGTGGGCTTTATCGCCGGCCTCATCGTCAATCAGCTCAAACGCATCAAGCTGCCGGACTCCATGAGTTCGCTCGGCTCCATCTTCATCTATCCGCTGATCGGCACCTTCCTGGTGTGCGGCATCGTCATGTGGGTGATAGGGTCGCCCATCGCCGCCATGATGGAGGGGATGAACCACTGGCTCTCCAGCATGGCGGGCTCCGGCAAGGTGATGCTGGGGGCCATCCTCGGTGGCATGACCGCCTTTGACATGGGCGGCCCGGTCAACAAGGTAGCGACCCTGTTCGCCCAGACCCAGGTCAACACCCAGCCCTGGCTGATGGGCGGGGTCGGCATCGCCATCTGCGTGCCGCCGCTCGGCATGGCGCTGGCGACCCTGCTCTCCCCCCGCCGCTACAAGAAGGAGGAGCGCGAAGCGGGCAAGGCAGCCGCCATCATGGGCATGATAGGCATCAGCGAGGGGGCCATTCCCTTTGCCGCCGCCGACCCGGTGCGCGTCATCCCGGCCATAGTCGCGGGCGGCATCGTCGGCAACATCACCGGCTTCATGATGCACAGCATCAACCACGCCCCCTGGGGTGGCTGGATAGTGCTGCCAGTGGTGGAGGGCAAGATGGGCTATATCCTCGGCACCCTCCTCGGCGCCCTGACCACGGCCCTTGTCGTCAACCTGCTGAAAAAACCGGTGACCGAGGAGGAAGAGGTCACCACCCCGGATGGCGGCTATGAGGTCATCGAAGCTGAAGGTGAGGCAGAGGTGCTCGCCATCACCGCCTGCCCCTCCGGCGTGGCCCACACCTTCCTCGCCGCCAAGAGCCTGCAAAAGGCGGCCGCCAAGGCGGGCATCAAGCTCAAGGTGGAGACCCAGGGCGCCAACGGCATCATCAACCGCATCACCCCCAAGGACGTGGCCAACGCCCGCTGCGTCATCCTGGCCCATGACGTGGCCATCAAGCACCGGGAGCGCTTCAATAGTATCGAAATAATCGATGTCAAAACGAAGGATGCTATCCACAATCCAGATGGATTGCTGGCCCGCACCCTGGCAGGCAGCAGCAAGGTCGCCTGACGAAGACGCTTTATCTGATGTGCAACAGGAGGGGCCGAGGGCCCCTCCACTTATTTCACGCAGTCAAGCGCTCGGAGCCAACCCGCCTGCGGTGTCGGCTATCCAGGTGGGGATGGCGCACTCAGCCTACCGCCCGATAGGATAAGCGTCATCTCGCACAGGCCTACTGCCCTGCGGCCCCCGGAATGGAAGCCTTGATACTCATGGAACTGACTGACGCACTGCTCACCCTGGCGGGTCTGGTCACCGCCGGCATCATCCTCAAGAACCGCTCGGTTACCCAACCCGACTGGGACAGGCTGCCGACCCTGCCTGAGTACCTCGAGCGGCACCCCGAGTGCGCCATCGAGGATGCCGAAAACGCCCGCTGCCATGGCTGCGGCTCCGACAAGGTGCTGTTCCTTCCTCTTACCGGTGCCGGCGATTACCGCCTGCGCCACACCTGCCTTGCCTGCGGCAAGGTGCTGTTTCGCAGCCGCGCCATCCTCTGACAAGGTGCCAACTGCTATGCCATTAGGGTACACAATCACCCTTGATGGTTTATCCATCACCACAGCCAAGCCAAGTCGCTAGAAGGGATTTGATGACACCAGATATGGATCTGAACACCCTGCGCAGGCGTTGGCTTAAGACACATCTGCAAGAGCTACGAGCCGCAAAAAATAAAGAGGAAGCGAAAGGGGGAATGCTGCGTTTCGTCGGCATTCTTTGCGCGGCAATCCCGCTTCTGACTTCCGCCGTGTATTTCGTGGGAATGCGCTACTACCATGGTTATGTCGGCCAATTTGGGCTCGGTAGCACCGAGTTCTCGCTACCCGCCGACACCACGCTTCATCTCGGGTTTTATCTACTGATCAAGCTATCTCTGCCGTTCGTGCTCCCCCTTGTTTTGACAGTAGTGGGATTGCTTATCATGCTGAGCGTTCTGTTTTTCAAGGCGAGGTGGCGACTGACGCTCTCCTGGTGGCTATTCCGCTTCTTCGTATTGCTTCCCGTCGTGCTAAAAGGAGTAAAGATTGCCCATCGGTATCCCGCCCCCTTTACCTTCGACTGCTTGATTTGGCTAAAAAGCGCCTACTTGAAATTCGCCATTTTCATCCTTCCCCCCTTGCTGGTCATCATGACAGCCGAACACATCAACTCGATGGGGGAGGAGCTGGCCCGCAGCCAGATCACCCGCCTCGAGCAAGGCACCTGGCCAGTAAGCGAGGCCCATAGCCAATCTCCTCTGCTGGGAGATGAACCTCATATCCGCATCGCCTGCAACGCCACCTACTGCGCCTATCGCCTCAAGGAGGGGGATACCCTGCTGCTGCGACACGATCAGATTGAGCAGACCCGCTACCGGCCTGAACCTCCCCTTACGGACGACACCAAGCCACCTGAAGCGTCCGCTCACCCTTGACCCATCCCCATAAGAAATCCGGCGCCAGGGGGCGCCGGATAACGTCGTGGTAGGCGGCCGCTATCGGCCGGCTTGCCGGTCGGGATGGGGCGCGCTCGCCTGTCACGCAGCCGGATCAAGGGGTCGGCTTGACCAGGGTATCCAGAGCGTTCACCGTCAGGGTGCCTCTGCCTCGGGTCATCTTGTGGAAGTTGGTGCCTTGCTGGGACGGGTTGTCTGTCCGGGTCAGCAGGGTGGCCCCGTTGTTGTAGTTCTGGATCTCGGTGGCGGTGAGCGGCCGATCCGACAGGATCAGCAGCAGGGTACGAAACGCCTTCTGCGAGGTGGTCGCACTCGGCACCCTGGGCTTCTGGTCGACCGGGATCAGGGCATAGGCATCGAGACTGGCGGGATCCGTCATCTCGGAGGCGTCCATCAACCCCATCAGGTAGAGCTCGATGTCGGCGTAGTTGGCACTCACGTTGTTCAGCTGGCCGACGATGCCGAGCCAGGGAGCCCAGTGCCCGGTCGCGGGTGGCACCACCCAGTTCGCCCAGCGATGGGCCATCTCGTGCAGGATGGGGCCATAGGTCGAGGTCGACAGGTACTTCTTCTTGTAGAGGAAGAAGACCCCCTGCAGCTTGCCGTCCGAGTGAAACGCCGCCGTCTCATCAAACATGCCAAGGCCTATGCCCGCCACATCGTTTCTGACGTGGGCATATTCACCTGTGGGCATGCCCGCTGGGACATCGTCGTTGTTCATCACCACAGTGATGAAGTCGAAGGCATCGCTGAACTGGTTGTAGACCTGTCCGGTCAGATCTTTCAGCGCCGCCTGCCCCTCGGGGGAGTTGATGGAGGTCGCATTCCAGAATGCAAAGGCCTCCGGGCTCAGTTGCAGCGAAGCCAGCTGGTTTTGCCGCGGCTCGATGAGGATGGGAGCCTCGGGGGCCGTCGGCATCACGGTCAGCCGGGCCGACGTGCTGGTGACGCCCCCCAGGCTGGCGGTGATGAGTGCCACCCCCTCGCTCAGGCCGCTCGCCTCCCCCCGGCTGCCAGAGGCATTGCTGATGGACGCGACGGCGGGCGCATCGGAAGACCAGAGGATGCTGTCGTCGTCCGTCACCTCCTGGTTGCTGCCATCGGAGAGGGTCGCCATGGCCTGAAATTGCACCCTGCCCCCCACGGTGACAGAGGCATCCGCCGGCGTCAGCTCCAGATTGGTCACCACGGCGGATGAGACGGCCACCGGGGCCGAGGCGGTGAAGGTGGTGCCGTCCAGGGTGCCGCTCGCCATGATGGCGGCAGTCCCCACCGTCTGGCCCGTCACCAGCCCCTTGCTCCCCGCCTGGTTGCTGACGCTCGCTATCGCGGGTTGATTGCTTTGCCACTGGATGAGGTCGTTGTCGGTGACATCGAACGAGGTGCCATCGGTGAGATTGGCCGCAGCGACAAACTGTGTTTGCAGGCCAGCCGCAATGGCGCCCCCCATGGACTGCACCTCGAGTCCGATGACGGCGGCCGAGCTCACCCTGAGCGGCTCGGTCGCCTCGAGGGAGACCCCGTTGATCATGCCGCTCACCCCTATGGTGGCACTCCCCGGCGTCAGCCCGGTGACCAGCCCGGTCTCGCTGATGCTCGCCACCGCAGGATCGCTGCTGTGCCAGGTCAAGGCGTCATGCTCGGTCACCTCTATGGGATCGCTGTCATCGGACAGGGTGGCGAAGGCATGCAGCTGCGCACTCAACCCCATGGGCAGCGGATCCTGGGGAGCATGGATATCCAGCCCGGTGACCACGGCATCCGTCACCGCCAGCGGGGCCGACGCCTGGAAGGACGCGCCGTTGAGGGTGCCGCTGGCCTCAATGTTCGGCTCTCCGACCGCCACCCCGGTGGCAAGGCCCTTGCTGCCGGCGTCGTTGCTGACCAGGGCGCTGCCCTCGTCACTGCTGCGCCACTGCAGGCCTGCGGCATTGGTCACGTCTCGCGACTGGCCGTCGGAGAAGGTGGCGATGGCCACGAAGGGCTGGTTCAATCCCACCGGCACCCTGGCCGTGACCGGGGTCAGTTGCAACTCTGTCACATAGGCATCGATCACCTCCACCCTGGCGGTGGCGCTATGAGACTCCCCGTTGACTGTGCCCGCGCTGGTCAGGGTGGCCGTGCCCGGGCCGATCCCCATGGCGAGGCCCTGCTCATCCACCCTGACCACGGCGGTGTCGCTGCTGCTCCAGACAAGGTCGGGATGCCCGGTCACGTCCTGCACGGCGCCATCATCCCAGGTCGCCTGCACCTGGAACTGCTGCTCGACGCCGACGGGAACCCTGATCTCTTCCGGACTCATCCGCAACGAAGCGAGGGAGGGGCCCTCCCCCGTTGAGCCCTCCTCGTCGTCACTGCCACACCCCAGCAGCGCCAGCGCTGCCAATCCTGCTACCAACCACTTGCCCACTGCCATTACCCACTCCTCCCTAAATCACTCCCTTGCCGGCGCGCTCGGCGTGCGCCGGGGCCGCCTGTCGCTGCGGCTGTTTGAACCAGACGGGGAGTAGAGCAACGGGGCATTTTGCCGTCCACCGAAAGCCACGGCGCAGACAGCCTGGGTTAAGAAAACCGCGATGAAACCTGGCAACCCGCCCCCAAGTCCCTGACAAACCGCCCTTTATCCGCCGCCGAACCCCGCCGGGTGCCAACGAGTGAGGCCCTTTCGGGCCCCTGTCATTGCCAACCCTGAGTCATGACGCCGGGCACAGGCAGAGGGTCATGCCAAGGCTCATGCGATCCCCTCTGCCGAGCAGGCGCAGGCCAGGGTGACCTGCCATGTGGTGGGCATTGGCGGCATGGTTCTGGGGCTCCAGACAGACAAAGCCGCTCCCCTCATCGGGCAGCTCGGGCGGGTTGAGCATCAGCAGGAGAGGGCTCATGGTGACAATCCGACAGGAGCCAAGGGAACAGCGGGCGCAGAGCGAAATCCATCCCTGCGATATCTGCAAGCGCGGCGGCGAGACGTTTTTCGAGTATTGAGCCCGGCGCCCGAAGCCGAGCGGCTGGCTCACCACCGAGGTCCATAGCCTGTCTCCACTCTGCTGGGAGATGAACCCATATCCAGATCGGCTGCAACGCATCCCACGGTGCCTGTCACCTCAAGGGGCGGCACTCTGCTCCTGCGCATCGATCAGATAACAGAGACCCGCTACCGGCCTGACAAGGCCGCCTGGAAATAACATCGCCGCCCAAGGGCGGCGATTCTCTATCCGGCAAGCAGCTCCTGCAGCGCCCTTATCAGGGCGTCGAGGCCCTTATCGACCTTAGATCGCGGGCAGCCGACGTTGAGGCGAAGATAACTTCTGCCTTCAGGCCCATAGGTGTCGCCGCGCATGATGGCGACCCGGTATTTCTCCACCAGCAAGGCTTGCAACGCATCCATCCGCTCGGTGGTGTCTATGCCAAGGCCGCTCAAGTCAATCCAGGCGAGATAGGTCCCCTCGGGCACCCGATAGTCGATGGCGGGGAAGGCTGCGTTGAGCCGCGCCGCCACCTGGGCGAGGTTGCCGTGAAGGTAGCTTTTCAGGGCATCGAGCCAGGCACCGCCGTCCCGATAGGCGCTGATATGGGCCAGCACCCCGAGAATGGGGGGCGATGAGAGGCCATGAGCCGCCTTGAGCCGCTGCAGATAGGCGGCTCTCGCCTCCGCGTTGGCAATAAAGGCGTAGGCGCCGCCAAGAGCGGGGATATTGAAGGATTTGGAACCCGAGCTCACCAGCGCCCAGTGATCGTCCATCGCCACTTCGCTCCACGGCAGGTAGGGGGCAAAGCTTATATCCATGTGGATGTCGTCCGAGATGACCTTGACCCCGTGGCGCTGGCAGATGGCGGCCATCCGGCCGAGCTCATCCCGTGTCCAGACCCGGCCGGTAGGGTTGTGGGGGCTGCAGAGCAGTAAAATCCGGCAATCGGGGCGGGCTGCCTGTTGCTCGAAACATTGCCAGTCGATCTGGTAGCTCCCCTGCGCCTTTATTAGCGGGCAGGGTAGCAGCACCCTGTCGTTGGCGGCCAGCATATTGCCGAAGGCATCGTAGGCGGGGGTATGCACCAGCACCCCTTCCCCCGGCGCCGACCAGAGGCTCACCAGCTGGGCAATCACATAGATGACCGAGGGGCCATAGACCAGGGTCTCGGGGTCGAGGCTCGCCCCGTAGCGGCAGGCAAACCAGTCGCTCACCGCCCCCTTGAAGTCGCCGTGATTCCAGCGGCTGTAGCCAAATACCCCGTGTTCTAGCCGGGTTGCCAGGGTCTGGCGTATGCAGGGGGCTGTCTCGAAATCCATGTCGGAGATGGTAAAGGGGAGCAGGTCGGCATGGCCGAAGCGGTCGGCCACATAGTCCCACTGGGTGCAGTAGGTGCCGTGGCGGTCGACCACGCGGTCGAAGTCATAAATATCGTGCATGAAGTTTCTCCCTCCATAAACAGGAGACATATTGGGAGAGGCAAACAAGGGGGGGCTTGCGCCCCCCGTTCGGATCTTATTGGCCGGTCAGGCCCCCATCAGGCTCTGCAGCTGGTTTTTCACCAGATGGACCTGGGGCCCAATCACCACCTGCAGGTTGTGCTCGTCGAGCTTGATCACCCCGATGGCGCCGTTTGCCTTCAATACCTTGTCATCGACCCGGCTCATGTCCTGAACCGACATCCGCAGGCGGGTGATGCAATTATCGAGCGCCAGGATATTGTCGGCCCCACCCAGGGCATTGAGGATCACCTCGCCGTTGTAGCCGCTGTTGCCTGCCTTCTTGCCCGCGGGCTGGGCTACCTCGCTGGTTTCGATCTCACGGCCGGGTGTTTTCAGGTTGAAGCGCACTATGGCGAAGCGGAACACCCCGTAGTAGATGGCAAACCAGATGGCGGCAGCCACCGGCACCAGATACCACTTGGTGGCGGTGCCCTGCAGCACGCCGAACACCAGGAAATCGATGAGGTTGCCGTCGGTGTTGCCTATGGTGACGCCGAGCAGCCCCATGGTCATAAAGCCCAGCCCGGTCAGGATGGCGTGAATGACGTAGAGCACGGGCGCCACGAACAGGAACAGGAACTCCAGCGGCTCAGTGATGCCTCCGATGACGCAGGCCACCACGCCGGAGACCAGCAGGGCCTTGATCTTGCCGCGATTTTCCGGACGGGCGCAGTGATACATGGCGAGCGCCGCCCCCGGCAGGCCGCCGAGGAAGGCCGGCATCTTGCCCTGAGAGAGGAAGGAGGTGGCCGACACCGAGAACTGGGTGGTATCGGCGCAGGAGAGCTCGGCGTAGAAGATATTGAGCGCCCCGCTCACCTCGTTGCCACAGACCAGCTGGGTGCCGCCCGCTTCGGTGAAGCGAATGAGCGCCACCAGGATATGGTGCAGGCCAAGGGGTAGCAGCAGCCGCTCACCGGTACCGAACAGGAAGGGGCCGAAGGGACCGGCGTGGGAGATAACGGCGCCTATGCCGTTGATGCCGGCGGCAAACCAGGGCCAGACCAGGGGCACCACTAGGCCGACCACCCCCAGCACGATGGCGGTGATGATGGGCACGAAGCGGGCGCCGCCGAAGAAGGCCAGGGCATCGGGCATCTTGTAGGTGTAGAAGCGGGCGTGGAGCCTCGCGACGATAACCCCAACTATGATGGCCCCCAGAATACCTGTGTCGATGGAGCTGATACCGAGGATGGATTTCACCCCGTAGGCCTTCTCCGCCGCCGCGTCGCCGATGACGTTCACCACGGTGAGGTAGAAGTTGATGGAGAGGTTGAGCGCCGCATAACCGACGAAACCGGCAAAGGCCGCCACCCCCTTCTCTTCACGGGCGAGGCCGAGCGGGATCGCCACCGCAAACATCACCGGCAGGTAGATAAAGGCCACCAGCCCCACCTTGGTCATCCAGAGGAACAGCAGTTGCAGCACGGTGTTGTCGAGGAAGGGCATGCTCTGCTTGACCGCATCGCTGGTGAGGGAGCTGCCGACACCGAGCAGAATGCCCGAGAAGGCCAGCAGGGCGACCGGCAGCATAAAGGTCTTGCCGAGGCTTTGCAGGAACTCCCAGATCGTGGATTTGGCGGGGGACTTGGCCATCTGTCTAATCCTTGTGAAGTGAAGGTCAGATCCTGTGCCTCCCCTTCTCCTGTCCACCAGAGGTGCTGGATGGAGGAAGAGGGATCGCATCAGGTTTTGTGAATGATAAAACGATTTACCAACTAAAAATCCGCGACAAGATCACAATTTCACCGCCATAAATACCGCTATCGCCAGATCTGTGAGGCAGATCCCTCCCTGCGTGCTGTAACGTTTTACTCCCCTCCTGGTGCGGGTATGCTGTGCCTCTCGACTCTCCTTATCGTCCCATGCCCTCGCCTATGTCGCTCAAACCGCTGCCATCCAAGAATGCCAAGATCACCGATGTGGCCCAGCTGGCGGGGGTCTCGGTCACAACCGTATCCATGGTGCTGAGGGGCAAGGGACGCATCTCGCCGGCCACCGCCGAGCGGGTGCAGCAGGCGATCAGGGAGCTCGATTACGTGCCCAACAGCGCCGCCGCCAACCTGCGCAGCCAGCACTCCAACCTGGTGGGGCTGATCCTGCGAGACATCACGGATCCCTTCTATACCGAGGTGACCGCCGGGGTGAGCGAAGTGCTGGAGCAGCAGGGTTATCTGCTGTTTCTGACCCAGTGCGGCCACAGCCCGGAGCGACTGCAGCAGAGCATCCAGTCCCTGTCGCGCCAGGGGGTGGCGGGCATCATCTTCAATCCGGTGCGCGGCGCGGCGGCCAAGACGCTGGAAACCCTGCTCGACTCGGCGCTGCCCGTGGTATGTGCCGCCCGCTCCTACTATCGCGACGATGTGGACTTTATCGGCCCCGACAACACCCACGCCGCCCAGCAGGCCGCTACCTACCTTAT
Source organism: Aeromonas genomosp. paramedia (assembly GCF_023093515.1). NCBI lineage: Bacteria > Pseudomonadati > Pseudomonadota > Gammaproteobacteria > Aeromonadales > Aeromonadaceae > Aeromonas > Aeromonas genomosp. paramedia. The sequence goes on along the minus strand of NZ_JAAROG010000007.1, from coordinate 17,082 downwards.
CGAGCAGGGCCATCGCCATATCGCCTACGTGGGAGGACGGGCGGACTCCCTCACCCGCGCCGAGCGCATCGGCGGCTACTGCGCCAGCCTGCTGCAATACGGGTTGCCGTTCAAACCCGAGTGGGTACTGGAGTGCGAGCGCACCCAGCGCAGCGCCGCGGATACCATAGCCCAGCTGCTGCACCAGCACCCCAAGGTGACCGCCATCCTCTGCCACTACCCCGAAGTGGCCCTCGGCGGCATCTACGGGGTGGAGGCGAGCGGGCGCAGCGTGGGCAAGGACAACTACATCGGCCAGCAGGTGGCCCTGCTCGGCTTTGACGACGTGGCGGAGGCCGAACTCACCACCCCCGCCCTCACCTTCGTCAGCTCACCGGCGCGCGAAATCGGCCGTCAGGCGGCAAGGCGACTGCTGACCCGGATGCAGCAGCCCGAGCTCGCCCCCAACCGCCATATCATCACCCCCAGCCTACAGAAGCGGGAGTCGGCCTGAGCTGGCTGGGCAAGCCTGCAGCAGCCCGAACTTGCCCCAACCGCCATATCATCACCGCTCACCAGCAAACCGCAGAAGCGGGAGTCTGCCTGAGCTGGCTGGCCAAGCCAGCAGCAGCCCGAACTTGCCCCCAACCGCCATATCATCACCGCTCACCAGCAAACCGCAGAAGCGGGAGTCGGCCTAAGCTGGCTTGGCTGGCTCGTCCGCCTGCGAACCGCCATCTCTTCACTTTTCCTGCGCTTTTATCCAGCGCCGATAGCGGGCGTTGCCACGCAGGGTCTGCCACTGCTGGCAGGCCAGCGCCAGGGCGGGTGCGACCTTGGGGCGGCTCGGCTGGCCGCGCCCAAGCCGCCGCAGCTGGTATTTCACCATCGCCATATAGCCCACCGAGGCCAGCACCTTGTTGCGCCAGGGGATGGGCCTGAGCTCGGCGCTGACCTCCTGCTCCCGGCGCCATCTGGCGGGCAGATCCGGTGCTATGGCAAGCGCGGTGGCCATGCCGACGACCGCCACTCCGCTGCCGAGCACCTGCTCCACCACCGGATAACGGCGGATCCCCCCGGTCACCATCACGGGCATGCGGGCGGCGCTCACTATCTCTTCGGCGAATGTCAGAAAATAGGCTTCCCGCGCCAGGGTGCGGCCATCCCGGGCCTGGCCGTGCATGGCGGGCGCTTCGTAACTGCCGCCGGAGAGCTCCACCAGATCCACCCCGAGGGGGTTGAGCATCTCCACCACAGCCCTGGCATCCTCGGTGCTGAAGCCGCCACGCTGAAAGTCGGCGGAGTTGAGCTTGACCGACAGTGAGAAGCGCTCCCCCACCTGCTCACGGATCCCCTGCACTATCTCCAGCAGCAGGCGGGCACGATTCTCAAGACTGCCGCCCCAACGATCGCGGCGCAGGTTGGTGAGCGGCGAGAGGAACTGGCTCAACAGATAGCCGTGGGCGGCGTGGATCTGCACCCCGTCAAAACCGACACGCTGTGCCAGCCGCGCCGTGTTGATGAAGCGCGCCTTTACCTCGGCAATGTCGGCCTCGCTCATGGCCCTGGGCGGGGCGAACTGCCTGGAGAAACTGCCGAGCGCCATGGGCACGGCGGAAGGTGCCAGGGTGGGTTGCCCCAGCGCCGCCGGCATCTGGCGGCCGGGGTGGTTGATCTGCATCCAGATCTGGGCCCCCCCGCTCTTGGCCGCCTCGGCCCAGGCACTGAAACGCCCCGCCAGCTGTGGGGAGAGCGCCGGGGAGTCGAGCACCACGCCCCCCGCTCCCGTCATGGCGTGGCCGTCCACCATCACATTGCCGGTGATGATAAGGCCGGCGCCGCCCTCTGCCCAGGTGCGATAGAGGCGGATCAGTGCCTCTGAGGGGGCATGGTCACGGTCGGCCATGTTCTCTTCCATGGCCGCCTTGGCGAGGCGGTTGATAAGCTGGCTGCCACTCGGCAGGGTCAGGGGAGTAAAGGGGTTCATGGCGATCTCCTCGGTAATGAGGGCCCCACCATAAGTTTGAAGCTGACTTGAAGGTCAAGCCCCTTTGTCGGGATGCCGTTGCGATGGGGAAAACGCTATCCACCCACACCGCCCTTGCTCGGGGCCGTTGACATTCAAGCGGGCTTTAACCCTAGAATCCTCCCTGATCCCGCCCTTCGGCGGGCGGACCCGCCAACCCGCAGCCCAGGAGGCAAGATGAAGATAGGTGAACTGGCCAGACAGACCGGCATGGCGGCCTCGGCCATCCGCTTCTATGAAGCCAGGGGCCTGCTCAGCAAGGTGCGACGGGGTGCCAACGGCTATCGCGACTACCCGCCCGAAACGGTGCAGCTGCTGACCATCATCGGCCAGGCCCAGCAGGCGGGCTTCTCCCTCGACGAAATCAAGCAGCTGGTGCCGGCGGATATCGGCACCTGGCAACAGGCCCCGCTGCTGGCGGCACTCAAGGCCAAGGTGAGCGATATCGAGGCGCTGGAGGCAAGGCTTGCCCACAGCAAGCAGCAGTTACAGACCCTGATCCGGCTGGTGGAGTCCAAACCCGACGAGATGCCGTGCGAGGAGAACGCCGCCCGGGTACTGGCCAGCATGGGCATCACATCCCCCAAACAGCCCTGATCGACATCGCCATGCCCTCATGCCACCACGCAGAAAAGGGGCTCCTCCCTCAATGGAGCCACACCATATGGGGGGAAGAGAGCCAAGTGGAGAGGATTATGATGGGCGCGCCATCAGCAGGAGAGTGCTCATCATGACAGCCCGGCGTGAACAGCAAAAACAGAGTGAGCAACAGGCGCAGAGCGAAATCCATCGCTGCGACAAATGCGCTGAGCGCACCCGCCATATCGTAGTGCTGGTCCCTCGCGATCACAGTCAGGACATCCTGCCCAAGGATCCGCGCAAGGCCTTCTGGCAAGCCTTTACTTCCAGCAGCATCACCAACTGGGCATTCGGCTCGACCCTGGCCTACCAGGCCACCCATGTAAAGCACCTGATCTGCGAGCGCTGCGGCGAGAAGTTTCTGGAGTATTGAGCCCGGCTCCCAAGCCCGGCCCGCTAAGCGGCTAGTGCCGCCTTCTTTCACCACAAACCTTCAGGCGGCACCGCTGATCCGCCACCTCCCCCACCCATCGGCAATTTATTGATCTGCCGCCGGTTTTTATCGGCTCCCTGTTTTGCTATCCCACCGCCTTGGTTAAGATGCTTCAGTTGGCAACCAAGCCTCGACGGAGTCACATCCATGAGCAGGAATCGCCACACCCTATCGGGTCACTCTCAGGTAAAAAGCAGCAGGCTGGGAGCTGAAACTCAGGGGCGGCAGCGTTGCTAGGTGATACCTTTCAGCAGCTGATTGCACTGTACACACTAATCGCTCCTCTAGATGAAAACGTTAAAAGTCCAAAACAATGGTGAGATATAATGAACTTTGATTCTTTCTTTGCGGATATTATCGCGACTCTTGTAGGTGGTATCATAATAGCAATTCTATTTTTCTGGTTTCGAGAAAAAGTGGTACCAATGCCTAAAATAACTGGTCGCTGGTACTTTCAGGTAAATACAATCACCACCTCCTACACTCCATACCAAAACATGATTCTTAGATATGTGGCTGTGCTATGGCAAGAAGGCAGTAAAGTCCAAGGAACTGTGGAGAAAATTTATGAAAACTCATCTACCGGCGAAAGAAAATTCGTTGGTAAAAATCGTACCAGAGGTAAAGTAGAAGGTTGCATTGAAAAAAATTACTTTGGAAAAGATAAACTCGTTTTGCATGTGGTAGAAGATGGACATGGACGCGAGTCAACTAATTTTTACGAACTTATTGCAGATTCAGAAAAATGTATGCCGGGTAACTTCAGCTCTATGGTCGCCAATCAATCGGGTACTGTCAAATGGCAAAGAATAGAATTCTAAAAATAACAATAATTGCTATATCCACCCCTCAAATAGCGATCTCAAGATGTATGGAAGGCCTCTCAACTGGAATGTTCCATTCAGACCTAGAACTATGTTTATTTTACATAGACCAGTATAAGAATTCTGTGCCATCCGTGTTTATCGATGCTCTATTTGCTGCAGAAGACCATCGCAATCAGTATCATCGGGGGATTGATCCTATAGGAATGCTCCGAGCTTTATGGGTAAGAGCCATTTATGGTAACGTCCAAGGCGCAAGTACTATCGAACAACAGTTTGTGAGAACCGTAACAAGGCGATATGAACGAACAATTGCAAGAAAAGTACGGGAACAATTATTGGCTATCGCACTTGTCCGACACCGAGAAAAAAAATCAATTGCATCAGCTTATTTATCTATTGCATTTTATGGGAGCGGTTGCGTTGGTTTAAAAGGCTTAAAAGCAAAGTTTGGGCCACAGCTTGACGGTGTCGACAAGCTGGAAGCACTTAGGTTTGTTTCGCAACTCAAGTACCCCAGACCATTACAACCCAGTTTACTTTGGCACAGTAAAATAGATGCACGAACCGAGATAATTTGGAAAGCCAACACAAAAGACTGATCTCTCATTTTCTTGTAAACCACGCCAGCAACTATAGCTAGCTAATTATATCCTCATGATATTACACCCTGTTGGCCAGAGGGCTTCTTGTAAGAATCTGATCGCCTTATATATTGGCACTATATAATATGAAATTCAAAGTCCAGCGAAAAATATAAAAATAGCCCACCATATATCTAGCATCATTTTTTTAAAAGTGATATAGAAACGGATTGCATCAAGACTCCTTTCCCTTCCACCGTGATAGGTGGTGCAATTCACTTCGTTCATTGCACTCTGCGGTTACCCCCACAAATCCCGCTCGCCAAGCTCATTTCTCCAGCTTGCTCTCCCCTATCCTCCCCTGATAGCAGCCATTTATGTGCGTCGGATCACATCTAGCCCCATCATCCACCCTCACAAATTTACAGAAAAAGCTTCTCTCTCCCGCCCAGACTGGTAGGGCCACAGCGATGTGGCTGCAACAAACAATTAAATAACTACATGATTTAATTTATTAAAAAATGCAAACCTGATGTTTTCCATCCAATGCCTCGCTTTGGGATCCGGCTCACACTCGGGATCTTGCCGCACAAAAATCCAGTCATTCGCACATTTGTCCGATAGGGTGGCGTGCGGCCCGGCGCGATAATAGTCGTGTCAATTTTGTCTGCATGCCGTGTGCACGGCATGCCAACAGGCTCCATCAAGGGAGCAGGGAGAACGCCATGATCACCACCCTTATCAACGAGCAGCTGATCGCGCTCGATTTAAAGGCCACGGGCAAGGAGGAGGTCTTCGCCGAGATGACCCGATTGCTGGTCGCCCAAGGCAAGGTCAGCGACGAGCAGCAGTTCATCAAGGACTTGTGGGCCCGGGAAGAGCTGGACAACACCGGCTTCGAGGAGGGCGTCGCCCTGCCCCACGCCAAGAGTGCGGCGGTGAGCACCCCGGCGGTGGCCATCGGCATCAGCCGTGCCGGCATCGATTACGGCGCCGAGGATGGCAAGCCCTCCCGGCTGTTCTTCATGATTGCCTCCCCGGCGGGTGGCGCCAACCACCATATCGAGGTGCTGGCCGAGCTCTCCGCCAAGCTGATCGAAGAGGGCTTTATCGATGCCCTGCTGGCCGCCAAGACGCCAACCGATGCGCTGGCGCTGCTGCTCGAGAAGAAAGAACCGCAAGTGGCCGCACCGGCCGCCGACAAGGGCTTCATCATAGGCGTCACCGGCTGCCCGGCCGGCATAGCCCACACCTATCTGGCGGCGGAATCCCTGGAGCGCGCCGCCAGGGAGCTGGGCTTTGAGGTGAAGGTGGAGACCAACGGCTCCATCGGCGTCAAGAACAGCCCTACGCCTGCCGAGATCGCCCGCGCCAGCGCCATCGTCGTGGCCTGCGACAAGCAGGTGGACATGACCCGCTTCAACGGCAAGCCGCTCATCAAGACCGGCGTCAAGGCGCCCATCAAGGATGGCAAGGGCCTCATCGAGCAGGCGCTGAAGGCCCCCGCCTATGTGGCGGACAAGGATGAGCGCAAGAGCGAGGAGAAGAGCGCGGGCGGCAGTTCCGATCTCTACCGTTACCTGATGAACGGCGTCTCCCATATGATCCCCTTCGTGGTGACCGGGGGCCTCTTGATCGCCCTGGCGCTCGCCATCGGCGGTGACCCGACCCCGAGCGGCATGCAGATCCCGGCAGGGAGCATGTGGAACCAGATCCTCAACGTGGGCGTCGCCGCCTTCACCCTGATGATCCCCATACTGGCGGGCTACATCGCCTACGCCATCGGTGATCGCCCCGCCCTGGCGCCGGGCTTTATCGGCGGCTGGATCGCCAACAACGGCAGCTTCTACGGCGCCGACGCCGGCACCGGCTTCATCGGTGCCATCATAGCGGGCCTGCTGGTCGGCTATCTGGTGCGCTGGATAGCGACCCGCCACTACCACAAGATGGTGCAGCCGCTGGTGCCTATCCTGATCGCCCCCATCGTCGGGTCGCTCTTTATCGCCGCCGTCTTCATCTTCATCATCGGCGCCCCCATCGCCGACATGATGACGGGCCTCAACGCCATGCTGCTCTCCATGAGCGGCGGCAGCCTGGTGCTGCTGGGCATAGTGCTGGGCGGCATGGCCGGCTTTGACATGGGCGGCCCGGTCAACAAGGTGGCCTTCCTGTTCTCCGTGGGCATGATTGCCTCCGGCCAGACCCAGTTCATGGGGGCCATGGCCTGCGCCATCCCGGCGGCGCCCCTTGGCATGTCGCTGGCCACCGTGCTCGGTCGCAAGCTCGGCATCTTCGATGCCTCCGAAATCGAGGCGGGCAAGGCTGCCGGTGCCATGGGCCTGGTGGGGATCTCCGAGGGGGCGATTCCGTTCGCCGCCCGGGACCCGCTCGCCGTCATCCCCGCCAACGTGCTGGGCAGCATGACAGCCGCCGTGATGGCCTTCCTGTTTGGCATCACCAACAGCGTGGCCCACGGTGGCCCCATCGTGGCCCTGCTCGGCGCCGTCAACAAGCCGCTGCTGGCCCTGCTCTGCATGATCTGCGGCGCCATCGTCACCGGCGTGGTGGCAGTTGCCCTGAAAAAGCTGCGGGTGAAGAAAACCGACCAGGTGGCGCTGGCCAAGGCCGCCTGACCCTTGTTGACCCCACGCACTTGAGATGACAGCAGGCCACCCCCGGGTGGCCTGCTTGTTTTTGCGCGTCCCCTGCCGCCGGTTTGCGAGCCTGATGGCTCCTCTCCCTGCGGCGCCGCGCCACCCCGGGCGCGCGGGCCAGTGAGCCGACTCTGTGATCCCCTTCACGCTTCACGACCACAAGCCGCCAAACTAGGAAATTTTCTTAAGTCCCCTAGGCATGGCTCTCACGCCATCCACAGCCCGCCTCTTTACAGTCGACCTACCTGATGTAGTTACCCGGCACGCCATGGTGCGTTCGGGCATGGGTTCAATCGACAGGGGAGCGCTCTGCAGTTCGCCCTCTTCCTGTCGCCCTTCCCGTGGCGTGACCTCCCATAACAGATTGAACGAGTTCAATACATAAATGAGGAACGCGGCGGGAATAGCGTCTATCTCGCAGAGGATGAACGAAGATGTTTAAACTGCTCGAACAGGTCCGGATCCCCACCCTGGACCTGCCGGTCGAAGCCCGGCGCAAGCTCTGGTTCAAGCCATTCATGCAATCTTATCTGGTTGTATTCATTGGCTATCTGACCATGTATCTGATCCGCAAGAACTTCAACATCGCCCAGAACGACATGATCCAGGAGTACGGTCTCTCCATGACCGAGCTCGGCATGATAGGCCTTGGCTTCTCCATCACCTACGGGGTGGGCAAGACGGTCGTCTCCTACTATGCCGATGGCAAGAACACCAAGCAGTTCCTGCCGCTGATGCTGATCCTCTCCGCCCTCTGCATGCTGGGCTTCAGTGCCAGCATGGGGGGCACGGGTTTCAGCCTCTACTTCATGATCTTCTTCTATGCCCTGAGCGGCTTCTTCCAGAGCTGTGGTGGCTCCTGCAGCTACTCCACCATCACCAAGTGGACCCCCCGCAACAAGCGCGGCACCTACCTCGGCATGTGGAACCTCTCCCACAACGTGGGCGGCGCTGGCGCGGCCGGTGTGGCGCTGTTCGGTGCCAACTACCTGTTCGATGGCAACGTGCTCGGCATGTTCATCTTCCCCTCCATGATTGCGCTCATTGTCGGCTTTATCGGCCTGCGCTTTGGCAGCGACTCGCCGGAGGCCTATGGTCTGGGCAAGGTGGAGGAGCTGTTTGACGAGGTGGCCAGCGAAGAGGACATCGCCACCGAAGAGCAGAAGCTGACCAAGTGGCAGATCTTCGTGAAGTACGTGCTGATGAACAAGGTGATCTGGCTGCTCTGCTTTGCCAACATCTTCCTCTACGTGGTGCGCATCGGCATCGACCAGTGGTCCACCGTCTACGCCCACCAGGAGCTCGGCTTCTCCAAGGAAGTCGCCATCCAGGGCTTTACCTTCTTCGAAGTGGGCGCCCTGGTCGGCACCCTGATGTGGGGCTACCTCTCGGATCTGGCGAACGGTCGCCGTGGTCTGGTGGCCTGCGTGGCACTGGCGCTCATCATCGCCACTCTGGGGCTCTACCAGCATGCCACCACCCAGTTCATGTTCCTGGGCTCCCTGTTCCTGCTGGGCTTCCTGGTGTTTGGTCCGCAGCTGCTGATCGGCGTGGCCGCCGTGGGCTTCGTGCCCAAGCAGGGGATCAGCGTGGCCGACGGGGTCAAGGGCACCTTCGCCTACCTCATCGGTGACAGCTTCGCCAAGCTGGGTCTGGGCATGATAGCCGACGGCACCCCCATCTTCGGCCTGACCGGCTGGACCGGCACCTTCGCGGCGCTGGACATGGCCGCCGCCGCCTGCCTGGTGCTGATGGCCTGCGTCGCCGTGGCCGAGGAGCGCAAGATCCGCCGCATCAAACGGGAACTGCGCGCCGCCGAGCTGGCTACCCAGTCCGCCTGATAGCCGCCATCCGCTTTATCTCCTGATATGCATTCGGCTCGCCCTCTGGCGGGCCGTTTTTTATCCGCACAGCCCCACACTCAAACGGGGCCATGCCTTGCGCAAAGCGGCACCAGAGCGCCGCCAAGATCCCACTTTCACCCCGCACCTTTGGCAAAAGCCGCCCCATGGCGCTATCTTGTTGCCCCACCTCAATTTGCTTCGAGAGCCCATGAAGATCCTCGCCGTCACCGCCTGCCCCACCGGCATAGCCCACACCTACATGGCCGCCGAGGCGCTGCAAAAAGCGGCCGACAAGCTGGGACTCAAGATCAAGGTGGAGACCCAGGGCGCCATGGGGCTGGAGAACGTGCTGACCGCCCGGGAGATCGCCAGCGCGGATCTGGTGCTGATCGCCTCCGACATCGAGATAGAGCAGAAGGAGCGCTTCCTCGGCTGCAATGTGCGCCAGGTATCCCTGGAGTCCGTGCTGCTGGACGCCGCCGCCGTGCTCAAAGCCGCCACTCCCGGCGCCTGAATGCTCCGCCGCGAGCTCACCTTCTGCTGCCACCAAGGCTTGACCATCACCCAGGCCAAGCAGCTCTGTCGACTGGCCGGGCTGTTCAAGTCCCAGATCCTCTTCATCAACATCAGCCGTCGCCAGCGGGCAGAGGCGACCAGCCAGCTCGCCCTGCTCACCCTGGCCACCCAGCCCGGGGATCTCTGCCAGTTGCTGATCGAAGGGCTGGATGCCGAGCTCGCCCACATGGCCTTCACCTGCTGGTGCGTGGAGTTGGGCCAGCCGCTGGGGCGCCCCGCCACCTCGGCCCGGGCCGAGCAGCGGCTGGCCGCCGCCCTGCCCGACTACGGCTTTTCCCTCGCCCAGCTCGGCCACAGCTCGGCGCCCCTCGACAAGGCGCTGGCGTTGCAGATCCTGGTGGATCTGCTGCCGGGGGAGCGGGTGCGCGACAGAGCCGCGCTGGAGCAGGCCATCGCGGATCGGGAGCGGCTCGCCGCCACCATCATCAGGCCTGGCCTCGCCATGCCCCATGTGATCTGCCCCGCCATCACCAGGCCAAGCCTCTCGCTGCTTAGCTGCGATGACCCCCTCCCCTGGGGATCGGCGCTCGGGCCCGTGCAGACCATCATATTGCTGGCCATTCCGGCCGCTCTGGCCCCCGAGCAGCTGCGCCCCCTCACCCGGCTGGCTCGCGCCCTGATGGACGAGGTGGTCAGCACGGCGCTCTTGCACGCAAGCTCGGCCCCCGCCCGCCAGGCCATCGTCATCGACAGCCTGCTCGGCTGAGAGGCGCAGGCCTGCCCGGGTGCGCGCATCCCCGATGCCCCATGGCGAGCGCCGCCGTGATACACTCCGGCATCCCCTGTTTTTGGTATGCACGCGATGAAACCTGCCCGTCCCCGCCTCTCCCTTTCCGGCCGCCCCAGCGCCACTGGCCGTCCCGCACAGGATGAAGCCCACAAGCCCGGCCTTGCCCGCTCACGGGCCGGCACCCGGCAGGCGGGCGACGCCAGAGTGGCGGGGCAAAAACCAGAGATGGCACCGGCAGAACGCAGGCTCTTGCTGCTGAACAAGCCCTACATGGTGCTCTGCCAGTTCACCGACGAGGCGGGGCGCGAGACCCTCAAGAATTACATCAGGGAGCCCGGCATCTATGCCGCAGGCCGGCTGGATCGCGACAGCGAGGGGCTCTTGCTGCTCACCAACGACGGCAAGCTGCAGGCGCGCCTCACCCAGCCGGGGGAGAAGACCCCCAAGACCTACTGGGTGCAGGTGGAAGGCGTGCCGAGCGAGGCTGCACTGGCCGCCCTGCGCGCCGGGGTTGAGCTCAACGACGGCATGACCCTGCCCGCCGGGGCACGGATCATGGCCGAGCCCGATCTGTGGCCGCGCAACCCGCCCATACGGATGCGCAAGGAGATCCCCACCAGCTGGCTGGAGATCAAGATTGTGGAGGGGCGCAACCGCCAGGTGCGGCGCATGACGGCCCATATCGGCCACCCCACATTGCGCCTCATTCGCTACGCCATCGGTGACTGGACGTTAGATGGTCTGGCGCCGGGGGAGAGCCGCGCCCTGCCCGCCCCCGAGCTGGCGCAGGCACCGCGATCAGCGCCAGCGCACGGCAAGCCGCGGGCATCAACCAAACCCGAGGGCACTGGCAGCAACCAGCCCCGAGCGGCTCGCAGCCCCCAGACCCGGCGACAGCCTCAGGAACCACGCCAGGAGCGAGGCAACCATGAGGCAGACCCGCGCCCGGGCAATCGCAGCAGCGGGCGCGGCACCGCCCGCCGCCCGGCCCGCACCAAGCCGTCAGCATGATGGCGACAGCGGATCTGCATCGAACGCCCCCGCCGGGGCACAGCCAACGAGACAAGGAGTCCTTATGAGCGATCACCCGCCGCTGCCCACCCGCCTCACCGTGGCCGCCCTGGTGCACTGGCAGGGCCGCTTCCTGCTGGTGGAGGAGGAGATCAGGGGCCAGCGCCGCTTCAACCAGCCCGCTGGCCACGTGGAGCCGGGGGAAAACCTGATTGAGGCGGCCTGCCGCGAGCTCAAGGAGGAGACGGGGCTGACCGCCACCCCCAGCGCCTGGCTCGGGGTCTATCTGTTCAAACCGGCGGACAGCGAGGCCACCTTCGTGCGCACTGCCGTCATCTTCGACCTTGAAAAGGCGCCGGGTCAGCACCATCCAGAGGATCCCGACGGCGATGTGCTGGCCTGCCACTGGCTCACCCTGGCGGAGATAGCCGAGTGCAAGCCCGCCCTGCGAAGCCCGCTGGTGTGGCAGTGCATCCAGGACTATCTGGGGGGCACCCGCCTGCCCCTGTCGGCGCTCAAGGCCTTTATCTGAGGCCATTTGAAGCCGTTTTTTGCCCATCTTGGCAAACGACGGAAAAACGATTTCCCGCCGCCAGGCTCCCGAGGGGAACGACGGCAGGGAGATGTGACCGGGGGCGCAAAACTCTGGTAGAATACGCCCCGTTTAAACGAACTGGTAACTTCGACTAATGACAGACAACAGCCAAATCAAGGTGATCGTCGGCATGTCCGGCGGCGTGGATTCTTCCGTCTCGGCCTACCTGCTCCAGCAGCAGGGTTATCAGGTCGAAGGCTTGTTCATGAAGAACTGGGAAGAAGACGACACGGACGAGTACTGCTCCGCCTCCCAGGATTTGGCTGATGCCAAGGCCGTCTGCGACAAGCTGGGCATGAAGCTACACACCATCAACTTCGCCGCCGAGTACTGGGACAACGTGTTCGAGCACTTCCTGGAAGAGTACAAGGCAGGGCGTACGCCGAACCCGGACATCCTGTGCAACAAGGAGATCAAGTTCAAGGCGTTCCTGGAATTTGCCGCCGAAGAGCTGGGTGCCACCTACATCGCCACCGGCCACTACGTGCGCCGTGACGACAGCACGGGCCGCCCCCGCCTGCTGCGCGGTCTGGACACCAACAAGGATCAGAGCTACTTCCTCTACACCCTGAGCGAAGCCCAGGTGGGTCAGAGCCTGTTCCCGGTCGGGGATCTGGAGAAGCCGGAGGTGCGCCGCATCGCCGAGCAGCTCGACCTCATCACAGCCAAGAAGAAGGACTCTACCGGCATCTGCTTCATCGGCGAGCGCAAGTTCAAGGACTTCCTGGCCAAGTTCCTGCCCGCCCAGCCCGGCCCCATCGAAACCGTGGATGGCAAGGTGATCGGCGAGCATCAGGGGCTGATGTATCACACCCTGGGCCAGCGCAAGGGGCTCGGCATCGGCGGCATGAAGGATGCGACCGAAGAGGCCTGGTACGTGGTCGACAAAGAGGTGGAGCGCAACACCCTGGTGGTGGCGCAAGGGGAGCATCCCCGCCTCTACTCCGATGGCCTGATCGCGAGCCAGCTGCACTGGGTGGATCGCACCCCGATCCGGGCGCCGCTTCGCTGCACCGTCAAGACCCGTTACCGCCAGCAGGACATCCCCTGCCTCATCCAGCCCATCGACGATGAGACCATACGGGTCATCTTCGACGAGAAACAGGCTGCGGTGACCCCGGGCCAGTCCGCCGTCTTCTATGACGGGGAAGTCTGCCTGGGCGGCGGCATCATAGAACAGCGTTTCAGCCATCCGGTTTGAATCCTTAACAGAAGGCAGCAGACGTGAGCGACAAATTCCAAGACAGAACAATGGCTTTCGCCGGCATCTGCCAGGCGGCCTATCTGGTGCAAAAAGTGGCCCGTGACGGCACCTGTGACGAGGCCTCCCTGCGCGAGAGCCTGCAAAGCGTGCTGGTGACCAATCCCAAGCAGCCGCTGGAAGTGTTCGGCAGCCACCTCGCCATCCGCGACGGTTACCGCGCCCTGGTGGAGCAGCTGGGGGCCGACGGCAGCCAGAAGAACGCCGAGCTGACCCGCTACGTGGTGAGCCTGATTGCGCTGGAGCGCAAGCTGGCCAAGCGCAAGGACATTCTCAACATGCTGGGGGAGCGGATCGGGCAGATCGGCCGCCAGCAACAGCATTTCGATCTGCTCGACGAGCAGATCCTGGCCAACATGGCGAGCATCTACAGCGATCTCATCAGCCCCATAGGGCCGCGCATCCAGGTGGCGGGCACCCCGCTGTTCCTGCAGCAGCCCCTGGTGCAGCACAAGGTGCGCGCCCTGCTGCTGGCAGGCATCCGTGCCGCCGTGCTGTGGCGCCAGCTTGGCGGCAGCCGTACCCAGATCATCTTCGCTCGCAAGAAGATGGTGGAACTGGCCAAACGTTTCTAAGAATCGGCTCGAGCTCCGTCGTGAGAGGCCGGAAGCAAGGTGAAGCGCAGCGCAGGTACCGGAGTTTATGTCGATAAATAAGGATGCCGAGCAGCACATGAGCCTTGATAACGGTCTCGTAACAGGAGCGCGAGTTGATGAGAATCCCCCACACCAATCATCAGGAGTTCACCCCATGGAGCTGTCCGCGCTGACTGCTGTTTCCCCGATTGACGGTCGTTATGGCGACAAGGCCGATGCCCTGCGTCCCATCTTCTCCGAATTCGGTCTGCTGCGTTTTCGCGTCGAAGTCGAGGTGCGCTGGTTGCAAAAACTGGCCAGCCACGCCGGGATCCCGGAAGTCCCTGCCCTGAGTGCGGCCGCCAATGCCGTGCTGGACGGCATAGTCCTGAACTTCAACGAAGCGGACGCCGCGCGCATCAAGCAGATCGAGCGCACCACCAACCATGATGTGAAAGCGGTGGAGTACTTCCTCAAAGAAAAAGTCGAAGTGAACCCCGAGCTCGCCGCCGTCAGCGAATTCATCCACTTCGCCTGCACCTCGGAAGACATCAACAACAACTCCCACGGTCTGATGCTGAAGACCGCCCGCGACGAGGTCATCAAGCCTTATTGCGAGAAGCTGATCAGCGAGCTCAAGCGTCTGGCCGTTGAGTACCGCGACATGCCGCTGCTGTCACGCACCCACGGCCAGCCGGCTACCCCGAGCACCATGGGCAAGGAGATGGCCAACGTCGCCTATCGCCTGGAGCGCCAGTACAAGCAGATCATGGCGGTGGAGATCCTCGGCAAGATCAACGGCGCCGTGGGCAACTACAACGCCCACGTGAGCGCTTACCCTGAAGTGGACTGGCACCAGTTCTCCGAGGAGTTCGTGACCTCCTTGGGCCTTTCCTGGAACCCCTACACCACCCAGATCGAACCCCACGACTACATCGCCGAGCTGTTCGACGCCATGGCCCGCTTCAACACCATCCTCATCGACTTCGACAGGGACGTGTGGGGCTACATCTCCCTGGGTCACTTCAAGCAGCGCACTGTGGCGGGCGAGATCGGCTCCTCCACCATGCCGCACAAGGTCAACCCCATCGACTTCGAGAACTCCGAAGGCAATCTGGGTCTGGCCAACGCCGTATTTCAGCATCTGGCCTCCAAGCTGCCCATCTCCCGCTGGCAGCGTGATCTGACCGACTCGACCGTGCTGCGCAACCTGGGGGTGGCCGTGGGTTACTCCCTGATTGCCTATCAGGCGACCCTCAAGGGCATCTCCAAGCTGGAAGCCAACGCGGACGCCATGGCCGCCGATCTGGACGCCAACTGGGAAGTGCTGGCCGAGCCCATCCAGACAGTGATGCGCCGCTACGGCATCGAGAAGCCCTACGAGAAGCTCAAGGAGCTGACCCGTGGCCGCCGTGTGGATGCCGAAGGCATGCGCACCTTTATCGACACCCTGGAACTGCCCGAGGCCGTCAAGGTCGAACTGAAGAAGCTGACTCCGGCCAACTACCTCGGTCAGGCCCAGCGTCTGGTCGATCTGCTGAAGTAAGCGGCTAAACCGAACCGGCGGGGGCTCTGTCATGACGGCAGGGCCCCCGTTGATTTTGGCCCATTCGATAGCGTCACAGGCTATCGGGCCATTTCAGAGCCCTTGCCCAAGCCCGATTTGGGCAAGATCTCTCACAAGATACGAGAAGCACCATGTACGAACTCAATCTGGATATTGCCCACTTTCTCGAGCATTACTGGCAGAAGCGCCCGCTCCTCATCAAGGGCGGCTTCACCGACTTTCAGGATCCCATCAGCCCGGACGAGCTGGCTGGGCTGGCCATGGAGGAGGTGATCGAATCGCGCCTGGTGACCCGCTTCGACGGCAAGTGGGCCGCCGAACACGGGCCCTTCGAGTCTTATGACCACCTGGGGGAAGAGAACTGGACTGTGCTGGTACAGGCCTGCAACCACTGGGCCCCCGAGGTGCACGAGCTGGCGCTGCCGTTCCAGTTCATCCCGGGCTGGCGCTTTGACGATGTGATGGTGAGCTTCTCCACCCCTCACGGCGGCGTCGGCCCCCACATCGACAACTACGACGTCTTCATCACCCAGGGCCAGGGCAAGCGTCACTGGCGGGTCGGCGATGCCAAGCCCCTCGAGGAGTTTGCCGCCCACGCCGCCCTGCTGCACTGCGAGCCGTTCGAGGCGATCATCGACGCCATCATGGAGCCGGGCGACATTCTCTACATCCCGCCCGGATTCCCCCACGAGGGCTACGCCATCGAGCCCTCACTGAACTTCTCCGTGGGCTTCCGGGCACCGGACGCAAAAGCGCTTATCTCCTCCTTTGCCGATCACCTGATCGACAACGATCTGCGCACCGAGCGTTACGGCGACCCGGACCTCAAGCCCCGCGCCCGTCACGGCGAGATCCAGCCACATGAACTGCACCGCCTGCGGGAGCTGATGCAACAGGCCCTGGATGACGAGACCCTGTTCAAGGAGTGGTTCGGCACCATGATCTCCGAGGCCAAGCACGATCTGGACGTGAGCCCCATGGAGCCTGACTACAGCGCCGAGGAAGTGGCCGATCTGCTGACCCAGGGCGAGCCCGCCATCAAGGTGCCGGGCCTGCGCTCCGTCTGGTTCAGCGGCGAGAGCCGTACCTGCCACATCGACGGCGAGGCCTGGACCCTGCCGAGCGAGGATGCGGCCGCCATTTCGCTCTTGTGCGACAAGGACATCATCACCCAGGCCGACATGGTGGAACTCGCCGATCAGGCCGGTTTCCTGCAGCTGCTGACCCGTCTCATCAACCGCGGTTACTGGTTCTTCGGCTAAGCCTGCGCAAAGGCGCGTCCCCTGGGTGGGTGACGCGCCTGGTCGAAAGCTAGTCCCCGTCCTGCGTGGTGGCGGTCCAATGACTACACTGGGTGACGGCCAAAGGGGGAAAGGGGCCCTGACCCGTCGCCGGCACTCTCATCCCTTGTTTGTCATTTAACTACATGGGATCGGGTCATCGACGGGGGCGAAAAATGGGAACCAAATGGCCTCACTCGCGGAAAATCAATTATTTTAGCCCCTAAAATCAGCTGTGAGCGAAAACGTTATCTTTCAAATTGAGGCGTTTTTAGCTCAAAACGTTGTTTCTGGATCATAAAAAGTATCCAAAAACTGGTGTATATTGCACGGCGGAAACTCCTTAACCATGAAGACTGACATGAAAAAGACCAAAATCGTCTGCACCATAGGTCCCAAGACCGAATCCAAAGAAATGCTGGCCAAAATGCTGGACGCCGGCATGAACGTCATGCGCCTGAACTTCTCTCACGGTGATTACGAAGAGCACGGCACCCGTATCCG